>DATAKF010000353.1:0-22216 GCA_036261775.1 Polyangiaceae bacterium
GCTCTTGCGCGACGACGCGGCGTTCGAAGCCTGGGACGATCACATCGTGCCGGCCGACCCGCTGCTGTTCGTCGACGACAAGCCGTACCCCGAGCGCGTCGCGCGGGCGCAGAAGCAGTCGGGCGCGAGCGAGGCGATTCAGGTCGGCCGCGGCAAGCTGGCTGGCCTGTCGGTGGCCATGGGCTTCTTCGACTTCTCGTTCATGGGCGGCAGCATGGGCTCCGTGGTCGGCGAGCGCATGACGCGCATGTTCGAGCGCGCCGCGGATCTCGGCTTGCCGGTCATCTTGCTGCACGCCTCGGGCGGCGCCCGCATGCAGGAAGGCATCTTGAGCTTGATGCAGATGGCCAAGTCGGTGGCCGCCCTGGCCCGCTTCCGCGAACGCAAGAAGCCGTACATCAGCCTGCTGCTCGACCCCACCACTGGTGGCGTGGCAGCCAGCACGGCCTTCTTGGGCGACATCAACCTGGTAGAGCCGAACTCCCAGGTGGGCTTCGCCGGCGCCCGCGTGATCGAAGCCACGATTCGCACCACCTTGCCCGAAGGCTTCCAGAAGTCTGACTTCTTGCTCAGTCACGGTATGGTGGACGCCATCGTGCCGCGCATGGAGCTGAAGCGAAGGCTCGAGAGCTTGCTCTTGCACCTGGGTGTCGAGGCCACTTGAGTGATCTGAAGACCACTCTCGAACGTCTGTACGCTTTGGCCTTGCATGGCCGAAAGCTGGGGCTCGAGCGCGTGCAGGCTGCGTGCGACAAGCTCGGCAACCCGGAGCGCTCGTTCCAGGCCGTGCACGTGGCCGGCACGAACGGCAAAGGCACCGTGACGGCGTTCGTGGGCTCGATGGCGCGCGCCGCTGGGCAGCGCGTCGGCGTCTATACCTCGCCCCACCTGTGTCGCTTCGCCGAGCGCATCAACATCGGTGGCGCTCCGATCGAAGACGACAAGCTGGTCGTGTACCTGAACCAGGTGATGGACATCGGGCCGGACCTGACCTTCTTCGAGGTCGCGACGGTCGCGGCGTTCCTGGCGTTCCGCGACGCTCAGGTCGAGCTGGCGGTGATCGAGGTTGGCCTGGGCGGGCGCCTGGACGCCACGAACGTGATCCCGCCGCCCCGCGTCGCGGCCATCACGCGCGTCTCCTACGATCACGTCGCCGAGCTGGGCGACTCGCTGAGCAAGATCGCTTTCGAAAAGGCCGGGATCATCAAGCAAGGCTCGGCCGTAGTGCTGGGTAAGCTGCACCCCGACGCCCGCGCGCAGGCCGAAAAGCGCATGGCCGAGGTGGGCGCTCGCGAGGTTGCGCTCGGCAGCCCCGAGCCGGTGCCCGGCGCGCCCCTCGCTTATCCGCGCGTCGCGCTGGTCGGGTCCAACCTGGCCGTCGCCGTGACCATCGGTCGGGAGCTGGGCTTCTCCCCCGAAGTGCTGGCCAAAGGCGTCGAGCAGACGGTCTGGCCAGGTCGTAACGAGCTTTTGCACCGCAACGGCCAGGAGCTCACGCTGCTGGATTGCGCGCACAACCCGGACGGCGCGGTCGCGCTCTCCCACGCTTTGGATCCGAGCGTGCTCGGTGACATCGAGTCGCGCAAAGAGATCGCGCTCGTGTTCGGCGCCATCAACAGCAAGAACTGGCGCGCCATGCTCAAGCGGCTCGAAACCGTCGCGGGCCATCGCGTGTTCGTGGCACCGCCCGTGAAGCGCGCGGTGGATCCGTACGAAATGTCAGCGGCCGTTGCGGGCGAGGTCGCCGAGGGCGTGCCCGACGCCCTGGCGCGCGCGCGCCAGCTCGTAGGTCAGCGCGGGCTGGTGGTGGTCACGGGCTCGATCTTCCTGGTCGGCGCCGCCCGGGCGTCCCTCCTGAACCTGCCCACCGATCCGGCGATCGACCTGTAGGGCGCATGCCGTCGTTCGACGTCGTCTCCAAGGTGGACTGGGCGGAGTTCGGCAACGCGCTCCTCCAAGCCCAAAAGGAGATCGGGCAGCGCTTCGACTTTCGCAACACCGAGACTTCGCTCGAGAAAAACGAGGAAGGCGTGGTGATCATCGCCAACGCCGTGGACCGCTGCAAGGCCGCTCTGGTGGTGCTCGAAGAGAAGCTGGTCAAACGTAAGGTCAGCTTGAAGCACCTCGACAAGCAGGAGCCCGGCAAGGGGCCGCGCGGCACCATTCGCCTACTCGTGAAGCTCAAAGAGGGCATCGAGACCGAGAAGGCCAAGCAGATCGTCAAGATCGTCAAAGACTCGAAGATCAAGGTGCAGGCGGCCATCCATGAGGATTCGGTGCGCGTGAGCGGCAAGAAGCGCGACGATCTGCAAGAGACCATGCGCCTGTTGCGTGGCTCGGAGACGCTCGAGCTCGACCTGCAGTTCACGAACTTTCGAGACTAGATCTGCCCAGGACCCAACATGAGTGAACGTAAGCTTTTCGGTACGGACGGGATCCGCGGTCGCGCCAACGTGGAGCCGATGACGCCCGAACTAGCGCTCCGGCTCGGCCGCGCCATCACGCTCGTCGCGCGTCGCGGCAAATCGCGGGCGCCGCGCATCGTGATCGGCAAAGACACGCGCGTCTCCGGCTACATGCTCGAGACCGCGATCTCGGCCGGCATCTGCGGCGCTGGCGGGCGCGTGCTGCTCTCCGGTCCGATCCCGACGCCCGCCGTTGCGAACTTGACCCAGAGCATGCGCGCCGACGCTGGCGTCGTGATCAGCGCCAGCCACAACCCGTTCGCCGACAACGGCATCAAGCTGTTCGGCCCCGACGGCTTCAAGCTGCCCGACAGCGAGGAAGCCGCGATCGAAGCGCTCTTGCTCGACCCGAAGCTCGAATCCCAGGGCAAGACGGGCGCCGCCATCGGCCGCGCCGAGCGCTTCGACAGCTCGCAAGGCCGCTACATCGTCTACGTCAAGAACACCTTCCCCAAAGAGCTCACGCTCGACGGCGTGAAGGTCGTGGTCGACGCTGCGCACGGCGCCGCTTACCGCGTCGCGCCCGCCGTGTTCGCCGAGCTGGGCGCGGAGGTGATCGCGCTCGGCTGCAAGCCGAACGGCGTGAACATCAACCGCAACTGTGGCGCACTGCACCCCGAGCACGTCGCGGCCGAGGTGAAGAAGAAGAAGGCGCACCTCGGCGTGGCGCTGGACGGCGACGCCGACCGCGTAATCTTCGTCGACGAGCACGGCAAAATCGTCGACGGCGACGCCATCATGGCCTTGTGCGGCACGCGCATGCACAAGGCTGGCAAGCTCAACCGTGGCAAGCTGGTCACCACGGTGATGAGCAACATGGGCCTGGAACGTGCGCTCGAGGCCGTGGGCGGCAGCGTGATCCGCACGAACGTCGGCGATCGCTACGTAGTGGAAGCCCTGCGCGGCGAGTCACTCAGCTTCGGCGGCGAGCAGTCCGGGCACTTGATCTTCATGGATCACGCCACCACCGGTGACGGCTTGGTCGCAGCGCTGCAGGTCATCGGCATCATGGTGGCCGAGCAAAAGAGCCTGGGCGAGCTGGCTCACGTGATGGAGCGCGTGCCGCAGGTGCTCGAAAGCATCAAGTTGCCCGCGCGTCGCCCGCTCGACCAAATGCTGGAGCTTACCTCACGCATCGGCGCGTCGGAGAAGAAGCTGGGCCGAGACGGCCGCGTGCTGGTGCGCTGGTCAGGCACCGAAGCCAAGCTGCGCATCATGGTCGAGGGCCCGGACCCGGTCGTGCTGAAGAGCCTCGTCGACGACATGGCGGAAGCCGCTCGCCGCGACACAGCCTGAGTTGGCAGTTGGCAGTTCAGAGTGAGCGAGCAAGATGGGCCGATGCCCTAGCTGCAGACTGCTGCTATCCGAGCGCTAGCTTCTCGAGCTCCGCGAGCGCGTCCTGAGCGGCCTTGAGGCGTTGGCACGCTTCACGGACCTTGTCGCTGACGATCATCTTTTCGGCGCGCGGAACCGCCTGCGCCTTTTGGAACAGCGACTCGAGCGCGAGGCTCGCGGCCTCGATGCTCAGCTTGGCGACGACTACTTCGTTGGGAACTTGGTTGGGCATGGCGTCCTCGTGCGAGCGTCAGGCGCACGCGATGGCGAGCCCAAGTCTCTGTTAAGAGGACACGGGAGCTAGGTGAGCGCAAGCGTCGCCAACTGGGGCGTGTTTGCCTTCGTTCGCCGACTTGGCGCGAATTGACTTGAGCGGGTTCCGAGGGTACAACGCGGGCGCCACTGGACGCTGCGGCGTGCCCGACGCTCATTCCTGCGTCGCGGATCGCGAGTCGGCGTTTCCCGGGAAAACCGCTAGTTTTTCGCGGTTTCCTCCCTCAAGGATTTGATGAACCCGTCTCGTTGGTCTGCGGCCAATGCCCGCCACCTCCCCCATTTCGAGCGCATTCTTTGCGCGTTCGACTCTACCCAACCGAGCCCCGATGCTCGGGGCTTCGCCGAGCTGATCGCCGAGCGCTTCGCAGCATCGCTCGAAACGCTCTCCGTCCCCAGCGGCCCGCCCGCAGCCGCAATCCTGGAGCGCGCCCGCCGCAGCCGCAGCGACTTAATCGTGCTCGGCTCACGTTCGCGCTCGGATCTGGGCTGGCAATTTCGCGACGACATCGTGCGCGACGTGTCCGCTCAGGCGGGCTGCTGCACCTTGACCGTGCACGAACGCGACACCCCTCCCGCTCTCGAGCGCATCTTGGTGCCCGTTGATTTTGGACCGTCCACCGACGCGACGCTCGAGCGAGCCTCCTCATTGGCGCTACGCTTCGACGCCAAGGTTCAGCTGCTGCACGTGGTGTCGCACCACAGCCTGGACGCCCTCGCGCGGCTGACGGCGCTGCAGCAGCGCCTGAGTTTGCTCGGCGTGGTGGCAACTGTAGAGGTCGTGGTCGCCAGCAGTATCGCCTCGGGTATCGAGAGCTACAACCAACGCGCCGAGTTCGACTTGGTCGTCATGGGTAGCAGCAGCCCAAACCCCTCGCGCTTGATCCGCGGGGTCATCGCCACGCTGCGCAACCGCGTCGCGGTGCCTCTACTCTTTCAGAACTTCGCGCTGCCATGAACCATCCCGGCTCTCCCGCGTCGAGCGCCGGCCGCAAGCTGGCCTTCGTTGGCAACCACCTGCCGCGTCAATGCGGCATCGCCACGTTCACCAGCGACCTGAGCGCGTCGGTTGCGCTGGCAGCGCCCGACCTGCAGCCGCTGGTCGTGGCCATGAACGACGCGGGACAGAACCACGCCTACCCCGCGCAAGTGCGCTTCGAGATCGCCGAAGACGAGCTGGCTGCGTACCGACGCGCCGCTCAGTACTTGAACGCCAGCGGGGTCGAGGTCGTCTCGCTTCAGCACGAGTACGGCATTTTTGGCGGCAAATGCGGCGTTCACGTGCTCACCCTGCTGCGCGAGCTGCGCATGCCGGTGGTGACCACGCTACACACCATCCTCACGGCGCCCTCTACGCTGCAGCGCGCCACGCTCGACCAAGTCATCGCGCTCTCCGAGCGCGTGGTGGTGATGAGCGAGCACGGCGCGAATACCTTGCGCGAGCTGCACGGCGTGAGCCCCGAGCAGATCGACATCATTCCCCACGGCATTCCGCTGGCTCCTCAGGGAGCGCGCGGCAAGGCTCAATTGGGTTTTGCTGGCCAAGACGTGCTCTTGACGTTCGGCTTGCTGTCGCCGGACAAGGGCATCGAATACGTGCTCGAGGCGATGCCACGAATCCTCGAACGGCATCCCAAGGCCGTGTTCGTGATCGTCGGCGCCACCCACCCGCACGTCAAAGAGCGCCACGGCGAAGCCTACCGGCTGGAGCTGCAGAGCCGCGTCCGGCGGCTGCGCATCGACGACAGCGTCGTCTTTCACGACCGCTTCGTCGAAGACGGCGAGCTGGCCGATTTTCTGGCGGCCGCCGACATCTACGTTACCCCCTATTTGAACCCACAACAGAGCACCTCGGGCACGCTGGCGCGTGCGGTGGCGGCTGGTCGCGCGGTGATTTCGACGCCCTACTGGCACGCGCGGGAGTTGTTGGCGGACGGTCGCGGGCTGGTGGTCCCGGTGCGCGACGCCGCAGCGATTGCCGGCGCCGCGCTTCAGCTCTTGGGCAACGACGCCGAACGAGCGGCCATTGGAGAGCGCGCGGCTGCGCATGCGCTCGGCAGCTCCTGGCCGGTGGTCGCCAAGAGCTACCTCAAGAGCTTCGAGCGGGCGCTCGAAGGCCAGCGCCAGCGGCGCACCTTGCCAACCGTTTGGCCACTCAGCGCGCCGGCGGATCTGCCCGAGGTGAACCTCGACCACCTGCGCGCCATGACCGACGACACCGGCCTGATTCAGCACGCGACCTTCGACGTACCGCGCTACGAGGAGGGTTACTGCCTGGACGACAACGCGCGCGCGCTGCTGCTCATGACCATGCTGGAAGAGACCAGCACGGCGCGGCCCCGCCTTTCGCGCGCCGCCGCCGCTCGCTACCTGGCGTTCGTGGCCTACGCGTTCAATCAGAACACGCGACGTTTCCGCAACTTCATGTCGTACTCGCGCCGTTGGGTCGAAGACGTTGGCTCCGAGGACAGCCACGGTCGCGCGGTGTGGGCGCTCGGCGCGGTCGTTGGGCGCTCTGCCGAGCCCAGCCGAACCGGCTTGGCTCGCGAGCTATTTCAGGCCGCGCTGCCCCCGGTCGCCAGCTTCTCGAGCCCGCGTGCTTGGGCCTATGCGCTGCTGGGCATCAACGAGTACCTCAAGGCTTTTCGTGGGGATAGCGGCGCGGAGTCTCTGCGGCAGATCTTGGTCGACAAGCTGTGTGGACTGCACGGCGTGCACGCCTCGCCCGATTGGCCCTGGTTCGAGGACTCGCTCGCCTACTCCAATTCCCGGCTGTCGCAGGCGCTGATCGTGTCCGGAGAAGCCATGGGCTCCGCAGGTGTCACGCAGCTCGGCCTGCGCACGCTGGCCTGGCTCTCGGACACGCAGGTCTCGGCTCAGGGCCACTTCGCGCCAGTCGGCTCGAACGGCTTTCATCGCCGCGGCGCGATCAAGGCTGATTTCGATCAGCAGCCGGTCGAAGCCAGCGGCATGGTGTCGGCGTGCGTAGACGCGCTCCGGGTGAGCGGTGACTCGCGCTGGGCGCAGGACGGTCGGCGGGCATTCGACTGGTTTTTGGGCCAGAACCACCTGGGGCTGCCACTCTACGACGACTCGACCGGCGGCTGCCGCGACGGCCTGCATCGAGAACGCTGCAACGAGAATCAAGGCGCCGAGTCGACGCTGTCGTTCTTGCTCGCGTTGCTCGAGCTGCGCGGACAAGACGCCGCTAGCCCGGTCAAAGCAGCCCACTCGTGAAGCTGGCGCTGCTCGGGCCGATAGCCTGGCGAACTCCGCCTCGGCACTACGGTCCCTGGGAGCAGGTCACGAGTTTGCTTGCCGAAGGCTTGGTGGCGCGCGGAGTCGACGTCACTTTGTTCGCGACCCTGGATTCGCTCACTAGCGCGCGGCTCGAAGGCGTTTGCGCGACTGGCTATGCCGAGACTCCGGAGCTCGACGGCCGCGTTTGGGAGGCGCTACACGTCGCCCACGCCTTCGAACGCTCGGCGGACTTCGACCTGGTGCACAGCCATCTGGACTGGCTGCCGCTGGCGTTCGCGCACGCGTGTCGCGCACCGCTCCTGACGACGATCCACGGGTTTTCGGGCCGGCGCATCCTGCCCGCGTACGTCAGCGCCAAGTCTAGTCACTTCGTTTCGATTTCCGACGCGGATCGAGCGCCTGAGCTCCGCTACGCGGCCACCATCCATCACGGCATCGACCTGGAGGCGCTACCCTTGTCCCCGACGTGCGGCGACACTCTGGTGGCGTTTGGTCGCATCCACCCGGACAAGGGCACGGCCGAGGCCATCGAGATTGCGCGGCTTGCTGGGCGACGGCTGGTGCTGTGCGGCATCGTGCAGGACGAGCGCTACTTCAAGGAGCGGATCCAGCCCCACATCGACGGCGACCGCGTGATCTACTTGGGGTCGGTCGGGCCAGAGAGGCGCGCCGAAGTGCTGGGGGCGGCCGCGGCGCTTCTGCACCCGATCGCGTTTCCCGAGCCGTTTGGGCTCTCGGTCGTCGAGGCCATGGCTTGCGGCACGCCGGTGATCGCCTTCCCGCTCGGATCCATGCCCGAGGTCGTCGATGATGGGGTTACCGGCTACCTGGTGCCGGACGTGGCGGCGGCGGTGCTGGCTGTAGAGCGCGCGGTCGCGCTGGATCGCAAGGTCATCCGCCAGACCGCGGCGCGGCGTTTCAGCGCCGCGCGCATGGTGGACGACTACCTCAGTTTGTACGGTCAGCTGCTAGAGCGCTGAGCAAATCTTCGAGCCGCAGCGTCGCGATGCGCGCGCCAACGTCGGAAAAGCCGTACGGCAGCACGACGAGGCCGCCATGCGCGATGGCGCCGCACGAGTAGACGACGTTGGGCACGTAGCCGTCGCGCTCGTCTTCCGCCGGCTCTAGCAAAGGCTGACGCAAGCGGCCGATGACTCGGGCAGGATCGTGGAGATCCAGCAGCAGCGCGCTCAAGCAGTACCGACGCATCGGTCCGACGCCGTGCGTGATCACCAGCCAGCCAGCCTCGGTTTCAATCGGTGAACCGGCGTTACCCAGCTGGATCAGCTCCCAGGCGGTCTCCGGAACCTGCAAGGTCTCGCGTTCGTGCCAAAAGCGCACGTTGTCGGAGCGGATCAAGTGATTGTTCTCGTTGTCCAGGCGAGCCAGCGCCATGAACGCACCGCCCACTTTGCGCGGAAAAAGCGCGATGCCCTTGTTGACGGCCGAGGCTCCGTTGAGGGTCGACACCCGAAAGGAAAGAAAGTCTCGAGTCTCGATCAGCTGCGGCAAGATGCGATAGCCGTCGTAGGCCGTGTAGGTCGCAAAGTAGGTGACGCTGCCGTCGTCGTACGTGAAGCGCACGAAGCGCGCGTCTTCCATGCCTTGGCTCTCTGTCGGCCCTGCTGGAAAGATCACCCGCTCGGAGACGGTGGATTCGGCGTGAAATGTGCTCTCGTAGTTGGAAGAAGCCAACCAATGGATGGTTCGGCTAGCCTGCATCACGCCTTGATCGTGGCCTGATGCCTGCTCGAGCTCGCGGCGCGCGGCGTCGAGTTGCTCCGCGCTGAAGTACTCCGGCACGGCGTCGAGCACGCGCGCTGCGGCGTCGGTGTAAGCGTCGAGCTCGCTGAGCTTTGCGCGGAACATCCCCTTCTCGTAGGTTGGCGGGCGATGCGAGGCCGTGCGCGCGTACTTGCTGGTTTCGTCGAGCGCAATGCTGCCCTGGGCGTCGATGACACCGGAACGGAACTGGATCGACGAGATGTGCCCTTCACCGATCGCGCGCAGGCTCATGATGAAGCGTAACGAGCCCGCAGAGACGCCCTCTTGGTATGGCGCCCGCACGATGGACGGGTTGCTCAGGGCAGCCGCGTCGATCGAATACTCATGCGTGAAGTAGGCGCCGATCAGCCGGCGCCGCTCGAGCGACAGCTCCCCGCCACCCTGTACGTAGTGAGCCACGTCGGCGAAGCGCCGCTCCAGTACGTTGGTCAGGTCGACGTGCCGCGACCAGAACCGCGCGTAAGTCTCGGCGAGCGTCTCCGCCACTGCTTCTTCCGGCAGCGCCAGCACGCGGTCCAAAATGCGCTGGACGCGCAGACGGCCGTCCACCTCGCCGCCCGGCATGAACGGCTTCGAGATCACCCGCTTCGGATCCGGGAGTAGACACACCTCGGAGCGAGTGATCGGTATCGAGTGGTTTGGCAATCGACGAGCGTACCAGGTTTCCTGGCACGCCCGTCGGTCGCGACGAAGCTCAGAGCCGCTTGGCGGTCGCGACGAGGTTCTCGACGGTGATGCCGAGCTCTTTCATCACGGTGCCGCCGGGCGCGGACAGGCCGAAGCGGTCGATGCCGACCACAGCGCCGTCCAGGCCGACGTACTTGGCCCAGGTCGAGCTGACGGTCGCCTCGATGGCGACGCGCTTGCGGCACGACTTGGGCAGCACCTCTTCACGGTAAGCCTCGGGCTGCTTATCGAAGCGCGAGAAGCTCGGGATGCTGACGACGCGCGTGCCGGCGCCGAGCTGCTCGGCGGCCTTGAGCGCGTGCTGCAGCTCGCTGCCGGCCGAGATCAGGATCAGCTCCAGCGCGGCGGTCTCTTTCTTGGCGATGTAGCCGCCCTTCTGCACGCCTTCGCGTCGCGTCTTCACGGGAATGTCCGTGAGCAGCGGCACCGCTTGCCGCGTCAGGCACAGCATGGTGGGGCCGTCGGTGCGGTCGAGCGCGGCCGCGAAGGCGCCGGCGGTTTCTTCCGGATCCGCCGGGCGAATCACGTCAAGGTTCGGGATGACGCGCAGGCCCGGGATGGTCTCGACAGGCTCGTGCGTCGGGCCGTCTTCACCCACGCCCACGCTGTCGTGGGTGAAGATGTAGATGACCGGCAGGTGGCTGAGAGCGGCCAAGCGAATCGGCGCGCGGCAGTAGTCTGCGAACACCAGAAACGTGGCGCCGCTCGGGCGGAAGATACCGTGCGCTGCGATGCCGTTCATGATCGAGCACATGCCGTGCTCGCGGATGCCGAAGCGGATGTTGCGACCCGCGCGATGACCGGGCTTGAAGTCGTCGTTGCCGGTCTTCAGATCACCGATGTAGTTCAGGGTCGAGCCGTACAGGTCGGCGCTGCCGCCGACGAGCAGGGGGTTGATGGCGGCCAGCGGCTGCAGCACGTCTTGACCAGCCTTGCGCGTGGCGATCTTGGTGTCGGCCGGAAATTCGGGGATGGCCGCGAGCAGGTCGGCCAGCGCCGGCGTGCGGCGGTCCGTGTCGGCGGACACCGTGTGCGCGGAGGCGCGCGTGGCAGCCAGCTCTTCGGCAAGCTTCGGGTTCTTGGCCGTCCACTCCTTGAACTTCTTGGTCCAGGCGGCGTACCCGGCCTCGAGCTTCTGCTCGTGCGCGGCAAAGTACGCGCGCACCTCGCTGGAGACGTAGAAGTGCTCCGCCGGCAGGCCGAGTCCCTGGCGCGCCGTTTCGGAGAACTTGGCGCCGCCTTCGCCGTGCGCCTTTTGGGTGCCTTGCACCTCCGGGATGCCTTTGCCGATCAGCGTCTTGGCGATGATCAGCTGGGGCTTGCCGCTGCCGGCGGCCTTGGCGCGCGCAAACGCCGCCGCGAACGCGTCCAGCTCGTGGCCGTCGATCGTTTGCACGTCGAAGCCGAGCGCCTCGAAGTGCTTGGCGGTGTCTTGGCTTTGCGTCTCTTTGGCCATCGCGTCGAGCGTGACGGCGTTCGAGTCGTAGATGAGGATCAGGTTGTCGAGCTGCTGGTGGCCGGCAAACTCGATGGCTTCGAGCGCCACGCCTTCTTGCAGACAGCCGTCGCCCGCGAGGCAGACGATGTGATGATCGAAGATGGTGTGCTCGGCGGTGTTGAAGCGCGCCTCGGCCATCTTGGCGGCGACGGCCATGCCGACCGAGTTCGCCACGCCTTGGCCGAGCGGGCCGGACGTCGTCTCGACGCCGTCCGGCGTGAGCATGAGCTCGGGGTGCCCCGGCGTCTTGGAGCCGAGGACGCGGAACTTCTTCACCTCTTCGAGCGGGAAGCCCGGGTAGCCCGCGAGGTGCAGCCAGCTGTACAGAAACATGGAGCCGTGACCCGCCGAGAGCACGAAGCGATCACGGTTCAGCCACTCCGGGTGCTTGGGCGTGTAGGTCAGCGCGCTGCCGAACAGCACGGCGCCAATCTCCGCGCAGCCTAGTGGCAGCCCCAAATGCCCGCTTTGACAGGCATGCACGGCATCGATCGCGAGTCCTCGCGCTTCGGTTGCCGCCTTCGACAAAACCCCAATGTTTAATTCGCTCGTCATTTTGTTGCCGCTTTTATCGGACTTTCCGACGCCAGAAGCAAGCAGGAGCGAGCGCGAGACTGAGCAAACAGGAAGGCGGGAAGGCGGGAAGATCAGAGAAAGATTTTGATTGGTTCAGCAGGCTGGCAGTCACGTAGATGCCGGCCTGTTTCGTGGGCGCCACCAGGACGCCCACCCAAAAAATCTTCTCGCCTTCTCGCCTTCCGGCTGATTCCTCGGGCCTTAGCGCGGACCGGGGCCGGGGCCGCGACGGCGTCCGCCGCCGCTACCACCACCGCCGCCACGACGCGGACCGCCACCCTGTCCAGCAGGGCGGAACGAGCGCGTGCCGTTACCGTTCGGGCGTCCGCCGTCACGGTTGCCTTGATAGCCAGCACCACCACCGTCACGGCGTTGATCCGTGTTCGCCGCGCGCGGCGGCTCCGGGGGCAGAGGCGGCAGCTCGGCCTTGAGCAGCGGGATGCGGTGACCGAGCAAGCGCTCGATCGCGTGCAGCTCCGAGCGCTCGTCGGGCTCGCAGAACGAAATGGCGTGCCCCGTCGCGCCAGCGCGCCCCGTGCGACCAATGCGGTGCACGTAGCTCTCCGGAACGTTGGGCAAGTCGTAGTTGATGACGTGGCTCACTTCATCGACGTCGATGCCGCGGGCCGCGATATCGGTCGCCACCAAGACCGGCAAGGTGCCGCGCTTGAAGGCGTCCAGCGCACGCACGCGTGCGCTCTGCGACTTGTTGCCGTGAATGGCCGCCGCGCCGATGCCTCGGCGCTGCAGCTGATCACTCACGCGATTGGCGCCATGCTTGGTGCGGGTGAACACGATGGTGCGCGTCACCTCTTGCCCAGCCAGCACGAATTGGAGCAGTTGCCCCTTCTGCTGCTTGGGCACCATGTACATGGCTTGGCTGACCGTCTTGGCGCTGGTCTCTTGCGGGGCCACGGCGACTCGCCGGGGCGTCCTCAAGATGTTGCGTGACAGCTCGACGACGGCTTGCGGCATGGTGGCGCTGAACAGCAGCGTTTGCCGCTCTTTCGGCAACACCGCGACCACGCGACGTACGTCTTGAATGAAGCCCATGTCGAACATGCGGTCGGCCTCGTCCAGCACGAAGTGCTCGACGTTACCGAGTCGCACCAGGCCCTGGCTCATCAGATCCAGGAGGCGTCCAGGTGTTGCCACCAGGACGTCGATACCGCGGCGTAGGGCTGCTTCTTGCGCGCCCTGACCCACGCCGCCGTAAATCACGGCGTTGCGCAGACCAAGGTGCCTGCCGTACGCATCAGCGCGTTCGGCAATCTGGGCGGCGAGCTCTCGGGTTGGCGAAAGAATCAGAGCTCGGATGGAGCTCGACTTCTTCGTCGAGAGTCGCTGTAGGATCGGCAGCAAAAATGCTGCCGTCTTGCCCGTGCCGGTCTGAGCCGTTGCGAGCAAGTCGTGTCCACCGAGCACCTCGGGGACTGCCTGCACCTGGATAGGCGTGGGAGTCTCGTAACCCTCTTGGGTTACGGCACGCACCAGGGCAGGAATAAGGCCGAGGGCCGCGAACGCGGCCCCCCGCTCAGGGGCGTGCGCAGGCACGCCCACCGTTTGTGGTGAAGTCACTGGTTGTTAGACCGGAGCCTTATTTCACCAGCGATCGCCGCCGCCGCGATCACGGTCGCCGCCGCCGCGCCGACTGCCGCCACCGCCACCGCCGCGACGGCCACCGCCGCCACCGCCGCCGCCGCCGCCGCCGCCGAAGCCGCCGCCGCCACCGCCACGACCACCGCCGCCACCGCCGCCGAAGCCGCCACCACCGCCACCGCGCTGGGGACGCTCTTCAGCCTCGTTGACACGCAGCGGGCGACCGTCGAGGTCAGCGCCGTTCATGGCCGAGATGGCAGCCTGAGCCTGCTCCTCGGAAGCCATCGTGATAAAACCGAAGCCGCGCGAGCGACCGGTCTCGCGATCGGTCACGACGTGCGCGTCGGTGACCTCGCCAGCGCTGGCGAAGGCCTGGCGCAAGACGTCCGTGGTGGTGTGAAAAGAGAGATTGCCGACGTAGAGGCGATTGCCCATTTGCTTTTTTCTCGTTCGTTGAGGCTCTCGTAGCTTCCGCTAGTCGCGGACACTGCCTGCCATCCAATGAGCCTTCGGGATCGGAGAGGAGGCCGCGATGAAAGAATCTCATCGCATTCCACACCTTGGTCTTCTTTGACTAGTAGACGCGGTCCCGAACAGAACGAGAGAGCGGCGATCGTCTCGAGTAACGTGGCGTGGCAGATCGTCTTGTAGCCCAACTGGATCCGCTCTGCAAATCCGCAATTTGCTGTCTCAGGGCTCGCTTTCGCTCGTACCGGTCCCAGGCGGCGTCCCGGGGCCCGGACCACGCACCTTTGACTACCTTGTTGGCTTCCGGGTGAGCTATCTACGGCGGCGGACTGGCGAGCCGGCCGGCGGGGCTTCGCCGAAAGGCAGCTCGATCTGGGCCGTCTGACCTCGGCGCTCTGGCGCCTCCCGGGTGGCCAGCAGGGCGTCTTCCCGGGCCAGGTCGGCGTCGACGACTTCTTGGTTGTCGAGCGCGAACGCCAGGGCGTCGAAGACCTTGGCCGGGCCCAGCTGCGGGTAGCGCTTCAGGATGCGCTCGACGCTGGTGCCGTTCCGATAAAAGGCCCACAAGCGCCGCACAGGCACGCGGGAGCCAACCACGTAGGGGCTTCCGCCGAGCACGTTTTTGTCCACGCGCACGTGGGGATGCGGAGTCAGGATGACCGGGAGCGTCACGCGCCCCAGGCCTTACAGCTGCTCGGACTCGGCGTGAAGGGGCGGTCGCGCCGAGGACGCTTTCCGGCGGCTTACGGCGACTGCTCGATGGCGCCGCGGTGCTCGGAGAAGGTGCGGCTGAAGCGGTGGCGTCCCCCACCCTGAGCGACGAAGTACAGGTAGTCGGTCTTGGCGGGCGCCAGGACGGCGCGGATCGCGGCCTCGCCCGGGCTCGAGATGGGACCGGGCGGTAGCCCCGGATGGCGGTACGTGTTGTACAGGTTGGACGCGTCGCGCAGCATCGCTGGCGTCGGGCGACCGGGGCTGCAGCTCGCCGGCATGGGCTCTTGCACCAAGCAACCAAAGCTGGCGGTCGGATCCGACTGCAGCATGCGCAGCGGTCGGAATGTCGGATCGATCAAGCGGTTCAAGAACACCGACGCGATGAGCGGCTTTTCGTCCTCGCGCGCGGCTTCTTTTTCGATCACGGAAGCGAGCACCACGACGTCGTGCGCAGACATTCCGTGCTCGCTCAGTCTCCGCGCAAACTGCGCGGAGAGCTCACCTTGCAGCTTGCGCAGTCGCTCCTGCGCCTTGCCCACCAACACCGAGACAACGGCGCTCGGCGTGCTATCCGAGAGCAGCTCGTAGGTCGCAGGAAAGAGGTAGCCCTCGGCGCTGGACGCTGCGATGCCCAGCTCCTTGGCGTGCGCGGCATCGCGCACCGCGCGCCGGAAGTCTTCGGCGTCGCACACGCCCAGCGCTTGCAAGCGGTCGGCGAGCTGCACGTGGTTGAAGCCTTCGGGCACCACCACGTGCGCAGCGGCCCGCCCGGGTACGCGCGCCAAGCGACGCAGCAGCTCCCGCGCCGATAGATCACCGCGCACGACGTGCGGACCTGGCACGAGCTCGAGCGACGGATTGAGCACGCGGCGATAGGCGCTGAACAAACCTGGGCTCGAAATCAGCTGGGCTTGCGCTAGCCGCGCTGCCAAGGCGCCCGTGTCTTCGTTGGGCAAGACCTCGAAATGCTCGGTTTTGGCCGGCCCGGGCCCATGCACGAAGCTCCAACCGAACAGCGCGAGCGCGAGCACCGCCAGCGACCCCGCAATGCCGAGCCCCACCGCCGCAACGCGCAGCCTGCCCTGCGTCTTCTTCACGCTCGGCGCGGGAGCCCTCTTGGGCGCCACCGCCGGTTTGCTGGAGCTACGTCGCTTCCTGGCTGCCACTCAATCCTCAATCCTCACGCCTCACTCCTCCTCGTCCCCGTCGTCACCCCTCCGGTCCGGTTGCGCGGCCTCTCGATCCAGAAAGCTTTGCAGCAGAATGGCGGCGGCGGCGCTGTCGATCTTGCCGCGCTGCTGCTTGGCGTTGAGCCCCTGCGCGCGCAGCCGGCCCGAGGCTTCTCGCGTGGAGAGCCACTCGTCGTAAAGCTCGACTTTGGCGGGCGTAGCCTGCTCCAGCTTGGCCGCGAACAGTCGCACGCGCTTGGCTGCAGGCCCTTCGCGACCGTTCAGCTCGCGCGGCAGGCCGAGCACGAAGACCTCCAGCTGCTCGGTGGCTTGCAGCTCCTGCAGCTTGCGCAGCAAAGCCGCTTGGTTCTTACCGTCCAAGAACGGCCGCGGGTGGGCCAGCAGGCCGAGTTCGTCAGCCACCGCCAGGCCAACTCGAACGGCTCCGAGGTCGATAGCTGCGGCGCGCACGGGCCGGAGTCTTAGTTCCTCGGGGGCCCGCCGGGGTAACTTTTGAGGCAGGGGCTGAGCCGGGCCTGGGGGTTCTGCGCGGGTTCTCTTGACCCAATCGCTGGCCCCGAGCATAAGCCCGGGGCCGTTTCCGCAAGGAAGCCCGAACCGGCCTCGCCACACTCCCGAAAACTCATGGAATTTCGCGCCATCAAGGGGATGAACGACATCCTCCCCGAAGAAGCTCGGCGCTTCGCACTGGTCGAGGCTGTGTTTCGGCGCGTGGTGGAGCTGCACGGTTACTCCGAAGTGCGGACGCCCGTGCTCGAACCCACCGAGCTGTTCGTCCGCTCCACGGGTGAGACGAGCGAGATCGTCGAGAAGCAGATGTTCACGCTCGCGCGTGAGACCGAGTCGTTCACCTTGCGTCCGGAGGGAACGCCCGGTGTGGCGCGCGCCTTCCTCAACGGCTCGGTGCACGCCAAAGAGCCGGTCACGCGCTGGTACTACATCGGCGCGATGTTCCGCGCAGAGCGGCCCCAACGTGGGCGGCTGCGGCAGTTCCACCAGATGGGCTGCGAAGTTTACGGCGACCCGGGTCCCGTCGTGGACGCCGAGATGATCGACATGCTCGTTGGCTTACTCGGCGAGCTGGGCATTTCCGACGTCGAGGTGCGGGTCAACTCGATCGGCGGCCCTGGCACGCGGCAAAAGTACCGCGAAGCCTTGCTGGCGCACCTGACGCCCAAGAAAGAGCAGCTGAGCGAGCACGCGCAGAAGCGCCTGCTCGACAACCCGCTGCGCATCTTGGACTCGAAGGATCCGCGCGACCGCGAAGCCGTCGCTGACGCCCCGTCGATCCTCGACTGTTTGGAGCCGGAAGACCGCGCTCACTGGGACGGCTTTTGCGCGGCGCTCGACGCGCTCGGCACGCCGTACCAGATCGACACGAAGCTCGTGCGCGGCCTCGACTACTACACGCGCACGCTGTTCGAGCTCGTGTCGAACCAAGGCGAGCTGGGGTCGCAGAACACGCTGCTCGGCGGCGGTCGCTACGATGGCATGGTCAGCGAGCTGGGCGGCCCCAAGTTGCCCGCCGTCGGTTTCGCGATCGGCCTCGAGCGGTTGCTGCTCGCCTCACCCGTCACGGCGCCCGCCAAGCCCGCGCGCTGTTTCATCGCTCCGCTCGGCGCGGCTGGTCTCAAAGAGGGCCTCTCGCTGGCGCGTGAGTTGCGGGCTGCCGGCATCGGGACGGATCTCGACGGTCGCGGCGGTTCCATGAAGAGCATGCTGCGCCGCGCCGACTCGCTGGGCGCGCGCGTTTGCCTCGTGATCGGCGACTCCGAAGTTCAAAGTCAGCAGGTTCAGGTCAAAGATCTCGCCTCGCACAGCCAAGAGCTGTGCGCGCGCGCCGACGTGCTCAGCACGGTGACGCGCATCTTGGCGAGCGCCCCGAAAGTGAACGAGGCCGCGCGTTGAAGATGGTGAAAGGCCTGATTTCGGGCGGCGTAGTTGGCGCCGCTCTGCTGCTGGCCGGCAGCGCTTTGGCGATGGACCCGTACGGTCCCGGGCTGTCGCCGGGCTTTGGCCCGTCGCCAGGCGCGGGCGCCGGCAGTAAATCCAAGAAAGCGCCGCCCAAGCCGCCGCCAGGCACGCCCGAGACGCACGCTGCCTCCGGCGGCGACGACTCGCTGAACGCGCCGGGCAACGAGCCCACGCTGCCGCCCGATCCGCTGGCGATCAAGAAGTCCGCTTACGAGCGCATCGGCTCCGATCTCAGCCCGTCGCTGGAAGAGCAAGGGCAAAACCCGCGCTTCGATCGCAAGTTTTACGGCCCCTACTACGCCGAAAAGAGCGGCGACTACAGCTTCAAGCTGGCGTTTCCGGTGTGGGCCGAGCGCACGCAGCCGTCGCGCACCGACAAGCTGAAGCTCGATCGCGCGTCGCTGTTCGGCGGCGTCTACTACAACCGTCGCAGCGCCGAGCGCGCCGACGACGTGCTGTTCCCCTTGTTTTGGAACCTGCGCGATCTGCAGCACAAGACCCGCACCACCATCGCGGGCCCGCTCGTGAACCGCGTCACGGCCGACGGTCACGACAACTGGCTGGCGCCACTCTACTTTACCGGCAAGCACGGCGACGGCGGCTACACGCTGATCCCGCCGTTGCTCACCTACATGAACACCGACGGGCGGAGCGGCCTCAACCTCGTCGGGCCGATGTTCTGCTCGTGGAAAGGCTCGTCGAGCTGCGACGCGCGCACGGCGGAAGACATCGATCTGGGCGTGGCCCCGCTGTACTTCTTCGGCCAAAGCGCGGAGCGCAAGTACGAGATCATCCCGCCGCTGCTCCACTACTACCGCTACAACGACCGCGATTTGTCGTGGTTCAACGTGTGGGGGCCGTACTACCGCGGGCACACGCAAAAGCGCGAAAGCCTGCATGTCTTCCCGCTGTATTACAGCCTGTGGGGCAAGAACGAGCGCCACACGACGGTGTTTCCGTTCTTCCACTACGGTTACAAGGACAACGAGTGGCTGCTAGCCAACCCGCTGTTCATGGCGGCGCGTGGCGCCAACGGTGAGTCGACTTTCGCGACCTGGGGCTACGCGCGCTACCGCGGGCGTACCGAGCTCGACATGATCACGCCCCTGTTCTGGGCGTACCGCGATCCGGACATCGGGCTCGATCAGAAGCTCTTGTTCCCGTTCTTCTACAAGCGCACCAGCCCGCGCGAGTCGAGCTGGGCAGTCTTCCCGCTTTACGCCAAGTTCGAGCGCTACGGCATCAGCAAGTCGACCTGGATCACGCCGCTCTTCAACCACGGCACGGATCTGCGCGGCTTCCACACCAACATTCACCCGCTCGTGTACATCGGCCGTGAGGGTCAGGAGACCCACACGGTGATTGCCCCGTTCTTCTGGGACTTCGCCGATCCGGGCTCGCGCGCCACGGTGGCCTTCCCGTTCTACTGGCGCTTCAGCGACCGGCAGAGCGTCTCGCAGCTCGTCGGCAACGTGTTCTACAAGGAAGAGACCAAGAGCTCCGGCAACGAGTGGGAAGTGCACGTCTTCCCGGCCTTTTCGTACGGCGAAACGCCGAACGGTCACTGGTGGAATCTGCTCTACGGACTTGCCGGCTACACGCGTAAAGGCGCCAGCACGAAGATGCGCGCTTTGTGGATTCCGATACAACTCTCCGGGCGAGAGTAGTTGATGGGTCCGGTTCTCCTCCGTGCTTCGCAGGATCGCCCTGCGATGGTCTGATTTGCAGCGGGCGCTCGGCCTCGCCGAGTTTTTGTTCACAGGGTCTTCTTGGGCGATCGTGATCTGATCGTGCCAAGGTCGGGTGAAGGCACTCCAGTCGCGCCTTTGGCGCTCCGATTCTCTTGAAGATAGGATGGGCGGCTTGGTAGCCCCGACGGATACGCTCGATCTCGAGTCTTTGCGCTGTTTCGTGCAGGCTGCGGCGCATCTGTCGTTTCGCGTGGCGGCCAAGGCTTGCGCGTTGTCGCCGGCGGCTTTTGGCGACCGAATCCGCCGCTTGGAGGAGCAGCTGGGAGCGACGTTGTTCGAGCGCACGACGCGCAAGGTCACGCTCACGCCGGCTGGTGAACGGCTGGTGCCGCAGGCGCGACGCTGCTTGGACGAAGCCGAGCGCTGCCGCGTCGCGGTTTCGAGCGATGAGCAGGCTCCATACGAGCTCTTGCTCGGCACGCGCTTCGAGCTCGGGCTGAGCTGGGTGGTGCCGGCGCTAAAGCCGCTGGAGCAGCAACATCCCGAGCGGCGTCTGCACCTCTACTTTGGCGACACGCCCGATCTGTTGCCGCGCGTGCTCCGCGGCGAGCTCTCGGCCATGATTACCAGCGCGCGCTTGACGACGCCGGGGCTCAGCTTCGCGCGCTTGCACGAAGAAGAGTACGTGATGGTGGCGCAAGCTGGCTTGATCAAGCGGCGGCCGTTCGCGGCGCCGGCCGACGCAAGCCAGCACGTACTGCTCGACCTTCACGCAGATTTGCCGCTTTTTCGCTACTTTCTCGACGCGCGTTCGGCGCGCGAGATCTGGCAATTCCGGGCGGTGCAGCACCTGGGCGCGATCGCCGCGGTGCGGTCGCGCGTGCTGGAGGGCGCCGGCATTGCGGTCTTGCCGCTGTACTTCGTACGCCAAGATCTGCAAAAGAAGCACTTGGTCCGGCTCATGAGCAAGACCAAGCTGCCGAGCGACTGGTTTCGCCTGGTGTGGCGCACCGGGCACGCCCGCGAAGCCGAGCTGCGGCAAATCGCCAGTGAGCTGTGCGATTTGCCGCTACGTTGAGCCGGCGTTCGGAGCCGAGCGCGCCGCTACAGCTCGACGCTTTCGCTGAGCGAGCCAGCGTTGCCAGCTTGGCCAGGAGTGCCGTCGCGTTCGGCAACGGGCGCGTTGGGAGCAGACGCGCCGCCCTCCCCCGCTTTACCAGCGGCGCCTCCGGTGGGGGTGACGTTGCCGGTCAGGCTACCGCCGCTCAGCACGATGCCGATCGAGTCGCCGCCGTTGCCGCCCGCGCCGCCGCCGCCGTGACCACCGTGCGCGCCGTTGCCACCCTTGCCAGCGGCCGCCGTGTTCGGGTGCGAGCCGCCGTCTTGGCCAAGCCCACCGGATTGGCCTTGGCCACCACTACCGCCTTTACCGCCGTCGCCCCCGGTGCCGCGAGTAATGCTGATGTCTTGCACCTCGAGCTCGGACGTCAGGGCGAAGATGCCGAAGCTGCCGCCGCCGCCGCCGCCGCCGCCACCGCCGCCGCGTGCGGCACAGCCGCCAGCACCACCCCCGCCGCCGCCAGCGCCGCTCGCGTCGTTCGTGCCGGATTGGTTGAGGTCGCAACCGCCGCCACCGCCGCCGCCACCGCCGCCGGTGCCGTTCTGCCCGGTCATGCCGGCTCCGCCAGGTAGGGCGTACCAGAAGCCACCTACGAGCTTGCCACCGGCGGCAGCCTTGGTGCCGCCGCTTCCGTTCGAGGCTGCGCCTGGGTTGCCAGGGCCAGTGGCGCCGCACGCGTCGCCGCCCGTGCCGAACGCGCCGCCTTTACCCGACTGGCCGGATAGCGTGTTGGCGTCACCACCTGCCGTGCCGGGCTTGGCCGTGTAGTCCCACGTCCAGGCCTGGTTGACGGGCGTACACTTGGTATCGCGCGAGCCACCATCGCCGCCCTTGCCGCCGGTCATGTCGATGCCGCTGTCACAGCTGTTGTTCTTGCCTCCAGGACCGCCCGCGCTGATCGCCAAGCTGCAGCCGATAGTCATCGAGACGCCCGCGGTCCCGACGCCGCCGTTCATCGCGTCGGTTGCCGCGGTAGCGGCCGCGTCTTCGCCGTTGGCGCCATTGCCGCCGTTGGCACCATTGCCGGCTCGAATGTCGACGCTCTTCAACGCCAGCTTGGCCGCGACCGCGTGCACGGCGTAGCTCGAACGGCCGTTGAGCGACCCCGCTTTCTGACCTACCGCGGTAGGCGCCGTGATCAGCAAATTCTCGAGCGAAGCTTGCTCGGTCAAGTCGTGCGCCCAAACGGCTACGTACTCTTGCGAGTCGTCGTCGAGCCCGCCTTCGATCACGACCTGGTGAGCTTCCTCGGTTCGCGCCCCGGTCTGCCAGGCCGTGTCGAAACCGCCGATGACATGGATGCCCGGCTTGAGCACGACCACGCCCGGGTACACGCCAGCTTGTACGTAGACGTCGCTGCGTGACGCTTTCACACCCTGCGCGACACCTTGCGAGATGCTCTTGCAGGCTGTGTCGGGCGTCAGCCCGCAGTCGGCCGAATCGTTGCCCGAGCGCGCGACGTAGATGACCTCGGGAACGCCGGGGCCGGCGCCGCCGCTCGAGTCGCCGCCGACGGGGTCGTTGCCGGCGGTGCCGTTCGTGCCGGCAGTCTGTTGGCCGCTACCGCCGTTGCTGCTGCT
>DATAKF010000357.1:0-6486 GCA_036261775.1 Polyangiaceae bacterium
GTTCTTCACCAACTACCGCCCGCAGTTCTACGTCCGCACGACGGACGTGACCGGCTCGGTCATGCTGCCCGAAGGCATCAAGATGGTGATGCCGGGTGACAACATCACGGTCGAGGTGGAGCTCATCACCACCGTCGCCCTGGAAGAGCAAATGCGCTTCGCCATCCGCGAAGGTGGCAAAACGGTTGGTGCCGGCGTCGTCACCAAGATCATCGAGTAATTATGGCCGACACTACAAAGATTCGTATTCGCCTCAAGGCTTTCGATCACCAGCTGCTCGACAAGTCGACGACGGACATCGTGGAGACCGCGCGCCGCACCGGCGCCCGCGTCGCCGGACCGATTCCGCTGCCGACCTCGATCCGCAAGTACACGGTGCTCCGTGGACCGCACGTCGACAAGAAGTCGCGCGAGCAGTTCGAGGTGCGCACGCACAAACGCTTGATCGACATTCTCGAGCCCACCCCCCAAACCCTGGACGCCCTGATGAAGCTGGACCTTTCGGCTGGCGTCGACGTCGAGATCAAGAGCTGAGGCGACCATGGCAAAAGTGGACGTTTACAACCTGAAGCGCGAAAAAGTCGGCAGCGTCGATCTCGCTGACGAAGTCTTCGCGGCGGATGTCAAAGAGCAGCTGTTTCACGAAGTCGTCGTGGCGCAGCTGGCTTCACGCCGCGCTGGCACGCACGCCGCCAAAGAGCGGTCGGCGGTCGCCGGTTCGAGCAAGAAGATCTACAAGCAGAAGGGCACCGGCCGCGCTCGTCACGGCTCGATCCGTGCGCCCATCTTCGTCGGCGGTGGCCGTGCGCACCCGCCCAAGCCCCAGGACTGGAGCTACCGCCCGCCGCGTCGCGTGCGCGTGGCCGCGCTGAAGAGCGCGCTCAGCCTGATCTTGAAGGAAGGTCGCCTCACCATCGTCGACAGCATCGACCTGGGTGAAGTGAAGACGAAGAAGCTGGCGACGGCGCTCGTGACGCTGCAGGCCGGCAAGAAGACGCTGGTGGTGGACGACGGGGGCAACCAAAACCTCCGGCTCTCGATCCGCAACCTGGAGAACAAGCTGTTCCTGCCCCCCGAGGGCGTGAACGTGTACGACCTCTTGCGGCACGACCACCTCGTGCTCTCCAAGGGTGCCATCAAGGCGCTCGAAGCTCGTTGCCTGGACAAGGCTGCGGACGGCGCGGAGGCCAAGCAGTAATCATGAAGCCCACCGACATCATCAAGCGCCCCGTCGCGCTGACCGAGAAGGCCACCCGCCTCAAAGAGGCAAACAAGGTGATCTTCGAGGTCGCGCTCAGCGCCAACAAACTCGAAATCAAGTCTGCGGTCGAGACGCTCTTCAACGTCAAGGTCGCCGACGTGAACACCATCGTCATGCGCGGCAAGATCAAGCGCATGGGTCGCGGCCTGGCCAAGCGCCCCAACTACAAGAAGGCTGTCGTCACCCTCCGCGAGGGCAACGACATTCAGTTCTTCGACGAGTCGAAGGAATAAGTCATGGGTATCCGAGCCTATAAACCGACCTCACCCGCGCGCCGCTTCTACACGGTCAGCGATTTCAAAGAGATCACGACCGACGTCCCGGAGAAGAAGCTGCTCGAGAGCAAGTCTTCGACCGGCGGGCGCAACCACTACGGCCGCATCACGTCGCGCTTCCGCGGCGGCGGCCACAAGCAGGCGTACCGCATCGTCGACTTCAAGCGCGCCAAGATCGGCGTGCCCGCCAAGGTGGCTGAGATCGAATACGATCCCAACCGCACGGCGCGCATCGCGCTCTTGCACTACGCCGACGGCGTGAAGACCTACATTCTGGCGCCCGATGGCCTGAAGCAGGGCGACACGGTGGTCTCGAGCCGTAGCGCCGACATCAAGCCGGGCAACAGCTTGCCGCTGGCGGTCATCCCGCCCGGCACCATGGTCCACAACGTCGAGCTCCGAAAGGGCAAGGGCGGTCAGCTCGTGCGTTCGGCCGGCGTTGCGGCTCAGCTGATGGCTCGCGACGGCGACTACGCCACGGTCAAGCTGCCCTCGGGTGAGATTCGCAAGATCCACATCGACTGCCGCGCCACCATTGGCCAGGTGTCGAACCTGGAGCACCAGAACATCAGCCTCGGTAAGGCGGGTCGCAGCCGTTGGCTCGGTCGTCGTCCCCACAACCGCGGCGTCACCATGAACCCCGTCGATCACCCGATGGGTGGTGGTGAAGGCCGCACCAGCGGTGGCCGTCACCCGTGCTCACCGTGGGGCCAGCTCGCAAAGGGCCTCAAGACGCGCAACAACAAGCGCACCGACGGCATGATCGTCAAGCATCGCAAGGCGAAGGGCGGCTGATATGGCACGCAGCATTAAAAAGGGTCCGTTCATCGACGGCCACCTGGCAAAGAAGATCGAGGTCACCGTGGCCTCGCAGAAGAAGAACGTGATCAAGACCTGGTCGCGTCGCTCCACCATCATCCCGGAAGCGGTCGGGCTCACGTTCGCGGTTCACAACGGCCGCAAGTTCGTGCCCGTGTTCGTCACCGAGAACATGGTCGGTCACAAGCTGGGCGAGTTCGCTCCCACCCGCACTTTCCACGGCCACGCCGGGGACAAGAAGGGCGGAGCGGGCGCCAAGCCCGCAGGCGCGTCGCAGGCTCCGAAGCCCGCAGCGGCTCCGGCCGGCAAGCGCTAATCGCGCGCCGACGTGGACGAGCCGGGCGGTTTCGAAAGGAACCGACCCGGCTTGTTGCGTTTTGTGGGTCGGAGATGGGGATAGGGATTGAGCCAGGGGTAGGGATGGCTTGGCTGGAGCGCCGGGCCGACGTGACGCGAGGTTGGCTGCTGGCGGCCTTTCAATTGGTGCGCTTGGCGGTGCCGCGCGGTCAGCAAAGCGTGGATTGAGCGCGCACCTGGCTAGCGGACTTTGCGAGGCTGGAAATGCCAGGCGCGCGGTGGGTGCCTTTTGGGTAGCTTCGTGCCGGTTAGGTAAATGACGCCGCCGATCAGCATGGTGCCGAGGCCGATGGCCATGACCTGGCCGCCTTGGCGCTCGTCGTTGGAGCGGTGGCGTTCACGGCAAAGGTAGCGTTCGAAGGTGTCGTTGTAGGCGGCGCACGGGTCCAGCATGTAGGCGCCTGCCGAGGCGGTGGCTGCGCCGACTGCTGCGACGGCGCCTCCGGTAGCGCGGCGTTGCAACGGCGTGCAGCCGAACGTGACGAGTGTGACCATGACAATCCCGACCACCTTGTGGAGCATGGAACATTGCCTGAGCAACTCGCATGCCGGCTGCTGCGAGGCGAAATCGCGCGCAACGCGTGAACGCGCTTTGACGAGGTGTTGCCGCGTTGCGACAGCTGCCGTGCGGCCCCGCCGACGAGGCAGCGTCGCTGCCGAGCATCTCGCGGCTGTCGCGTATGGCGGCTAGAGGCAGAGAACGAGTACTTGCGTAGCTCAGTCCGGGATCGCGTCGGTGAGCTCGAATTGTCGCGCTCGCCGGAAGGTAGTGTCGAAGGTGATGGTGTTGGTCCAGCTGTACCAAAGGTAGTAGCGGTCCACGTACGCGAGGTCCGACTCGTTGCTGATGCCGAATGGCACGTCCAAGGGGCCGCCCACGGTGTACAGACGCACGAAGGTATTGCTGCGATCCTGGAGCAGGAGCGCGACGCCGTCTGGCGCTGCCACCAGCTGACGTTGGTCCAGCTTTGCGTCGACTACGAAGTGCTGGGGTGATGCGTTCCTGAGGAGCCACAAGATCTCGTAGCCCGAGCGCGCTTGCTCGTTCGCCACCAGATATGCCGCTCCATCGAGCAGGGGTTGCATCGACTCGACGTTTTTGGGCGCTGGGCCAAGCGAATCGAATTCGCGACCTCGGACCAGCAGCAGCTCTGTCACGTCGGCGCTCTCTTCGTATACCAACACCGACGCTCGGGACGAGCCAACGATGTCGTACCCGGCTCCCTGTCGCAGCAACTCGGCGGTGCTGGCGCCGGTCGGGCGAAACCACAGCGCGTACTGGCCCGGCTCGGGCTCGGCGCCCTCTATGTAAGTCGTGTAGTAGACGCCGTCCTTCGTTGCCCCGAAGCTCGTGGACTCGAACGGTTCGGTGACGATCCCGCTTCCATCGAAGCCCATCCTCACCACATGGTCATCGTAAGACACGTAGAGGTAGTCTGTTCCGAGCACCAACTTGCCCCAATAGTCGATGTTTTGAGCGATGACCTCGAGAGCGCCGCTGCTCAGGTCGACGCGGTAGATCGACACGTCGGAGTCCCATATCGTGACGAAGGCGCGCGCGGAGTCGGCTACGAAGTTCTCCACGTTGTGCGCGAAGAGAACCTCGCCCTCCTTGCAGTTGCCGGAGATGCAGCTGCCTTCACAACGCTTGCCGCAGCCACCGCAGTGGCGAAAGCTGAAGGTCGTGGGTGTCTCGCACACCGTGAGGCTGGAGTCGTCACACTCCGCGGTACCGGGTCGGCAGCTTGGGCCTTCCAGGCTCTGCCCGCCAGCGCTCGAGCCCGCGTCGGGTCGCTCCGGCTGGCCCGCCACGCCGCCCGCTTCGACGGGCTGCTCCGCTGCCCCAGCGTCGGCGCCGCCGCTCGACGTCGGGGCGGGCTGGCCTGCCATACCGGCGTCGGCGTTGGCGGGTGGGGGCGTCGAGCAGTCATTGGCGCCGTCGCACACCGTCACTTGGCGGCATGCCGACCAGCTCGCCACGGACAGCAGCAGCCAACCTGCGCAAAGCTTGGCGCGGGTCATCGCCACGGTTGAAACGTCCCAAAGTAGGCCAAAACATCGAGAGGCAGAAGAGTCGCTTCGTCGTTGGCTTCGCGAGGGATTGTCACCCAGTAGTTGCTGAACTCGACGTTGTCCTTGACCCGTATGTAGAAGCCAGAGTCGTCAGTGGCGCGTTCCACGGTGATCTTGCCGCTCGGCCAATCGAACAAGCGACGCTCTGGCGCCCCCGCAAAATCGCTGAGCGTGAGCTCGTTGC
This sequence comes from Polyangiaceae bacterium, assembly GCA_036261775.1. Lineage (GTDB taxonomy): Bacteria > Myxococcota_A > Polyangia > Polyangiales > Polyangiaceae > PMG-095. The sequence goes on from DATAKF010000357.1 coordinate 4,970, forward strand.
CTTGGGCGGTGGTCCTCTGGAGCAGGAGCCTGTTGCGTTCGAAATCGGCGAGCACGACCTCTGCGGTCGTCGAGTCGTCTCCCAAGACAACGGGTTCGGCATTGGCCTGGAGCGCCTGTAAAACCAGCGGGCCTGCGCTGTCGTCTTGCGCCGGGCCACGCGCCAGGCAAGCCTCGCGACCACAGCTCAAAATGCTCGCTGCTCCGTCGAGCGCCAGCGTGACGAGCGCAGGTTGCTCCTGAGACAAAGAGACGTAGCCGTAGCTCGAAGCGTCTTCGGATCCCCAATGCAGCAAGAGCGAGCCCGCACCCTCGGACCAGTGCCAATCAAGGACCCCGCTGCCGCTCCAGACCTCCGTCGTCGTCAGCGATTCTGTCACTGATAGCAGCTTGGCGGGGCCCTCCTCCGAGGTGAGCAAGAGGAAGCGCGAGTCTGGGCTGAACTCGGCGCGCTCGGCGTGAACGCCGAGCGCTTCACTTTGCGCAGCCGGCCCGCACGCGACGAGACGCTGGCTTTCGCCACCGAGCCAGATTACTCGGCCGTCTGGCGATAGCTCGACATCGTAGTCGTCCTTGTGCTCGAGATCGACGGCCATGGGCTGACCGGACGCCTCTGCGTAGAGCGTCGCTCGAATTCCTACTCTGAGCCAGGTGCGGTTGTCGCTGCAGAAGGCAACTTCGTCGCCCCAATCAATCCTTGCGTCGAGCTGCGCGACTGTTGCTCGCGCGCCCGACAGATCCAACGAGTAGCCGCCTAGGTCGTAGTCGAACAGCAATACGCGTCGACCGTCGGGCGAAAACTCGAGCGCCGAGTACTGCCCCCAGGTGGGCAGGTTGGCGACCGGGCGAGCGCTCTTGGGCACGCCCTTCCCAAACGAGAGCTCTAGAAAGGTCTGGCCGAAATCCTCGGCGAGGTACTCGACGAAGGCGTGCTGGCCGTTAGCACTGAACGTGACGGCATTCATGCCCACGAGAAGACCGTCGCTCTTGCGCCAACCCAGCTCGAGTAATTGCCGCTTACCCAGCTCCGCGGTCGGCAGCCCCCAAATCGTTTCGCTGCCCAGTAGTATCAGCCACGGCGATGGGGTGGCAAAGCCGCAAGGCTCTTGCGGATCGCCTTCGCTACAGCTCGTTCCGGCGTCACAGGTTAGAGGCGTGCCAGGAACGCACAGGTTGTCTTCGCACTGCTCGTCTCCGTTGCAGATCAGGTCGTCGGCGCAGTCGTCGTTGGTTTCGCAAATGGCGGGGGCGCCGCCGTTGCCTGCCGCTTCGCTCGGGCTTCCGCCCGCTGCGTCGCGTCCGCCGGCCCCGTCCGTCGCGTTGACGCTGGCCTGCGAGGTTTCGCCAGCGGAAGCGCAGCCGTCGGCGCACAGGTCTAGCGCGGCGCGGCAGCTGGCCAAAGGTGCCAACGCCAGCACGCTAACGCCTGCCGCAACGCTGACTTGGCGAACGGCGCGCGAAAATGTGCTCCCCCCCCTCCCCCCCGACGCTGACCGACCCCCGGTTTGCTTTGCCGTA
>DATAKF010000361.1:0-16981 GCA_036261775.1 Polyangiaceae bacterium
GCTGGTGCCGCAGGTCGCGGTGGACGTCAGGTTCGTCTCGCAGCCGTTGATGGTGTCGTCGTCGCAGTTGACGCTGTTGCTTGGACACGCCGTGCAGGCGCCCGAGACGCACGTTTGGGTGGTCTTGCACGGGACCGCCAAGCCCCACTGGCCCGTCGCGGCGCAGGGCTGTACGCCGTTGCCGGAGCAGTTCGTCTGGGTGGGGCCGCACACGCCGGTGCAGCTCGCGCTCGAGCCTGAAGCAACGCAGGTTCGGTTCACCGCGCACGTCGACTCCACGCTCGAGCTGAGGCCGTTGGCTGCGCACTTCTTGACGTCTTGTCCCTGGCAGGTGGTGGCGTTCGGAGTGCACACGTGTGGGACGCACGTTCCGCCTTGGCAGGTCTCGGTAGCCTTGCAGGCGGTGCCGCCGGCCAGGTACCCGGACCCAGAAGCGTTGCAGGTGGTGGCCGTGTTGCCGTCGCAGGACGGCTGGTTGGGAGCACACACGCCGGTCTTGCAGGTGGCGGTGGTGGCGTCGCAGTACTTGCCCGCTCCACACGCCATTTGCTCTTCGGAAGAGAGCCCGTTGGTCGCGCAGCTACGCACGCTGTTGCCCGAGCAAAAGCTGGTGCTCGGCGTGCACTCTTGATCTTCGCATTCGCCGGCGACGCAGGTCTGCTTTGCTGCACAGGGCACCTCGGGCAAGAACGCCGTGCCGTCGTCGTTGCAGCCAATGACTTTGTTGTCTTCGCAGCTGCGCGCGTTCGGAATGCAGACCGTCATCGGCTCTTCGCCGCCCTCGCCGCCCTCGCCGCCCGCTCCAGCCTCGCCTCCGTGCGCGTCGCCGCCGTTGGGGGCGCCGCCCCCTCCGCCGCTCGGTTGTCCGCCCACCGGCAGTCCGCTCATGCCACCGCTGTCCGTGCCACCGCTGTTGGCCGGCGCAGGGCCCTTGCATGCGCCGTCGACGCAGCTATGGCCATCGGCGCACGCACTGGCGCCGTCGCACTCGGCGTAGCAGCCATCGCCGGAGCACACCGTGCCGCTCGGACAGGCGGTTTCGCCGCTGCCGCAGGTGGCTTGGCTTTCGCTGACACAAGCCGTGCCGGCGTCGGTGTGCAGGCAGCGCGAGCCCTTGGCCGTGCAATCCACGTCGGTCTCACACGGGGGACTGCACAGGCGAAACAGGCAAACCTGCCCATCAGGGCAATTCGAATTCAAGATGCACGCATCGCCCTGGGTGGCAGGTCGCTCGATGGGGTCTTGAATGTCGAAGATGGAGTTGCAGGCCACGGTGGCCGCGCAGAGTGCGAACCAGGTGCGGGAGCGGCTCGAGAGCTGACGAATGAGCGACATACGATTCCTCGGGAGCGAGTTCAGAATCAGAAACGAGCCGTGTACCGCGCGCCAACGCCGCCCGGCCCGGCGCTGAACGCCAGCTGTCCCCCGGCTGGCGGTGTTTCGGCTTGCCGAGCGCGCACTCGGCCGATCACGAACAGCGTGGCGCCACCTGCTGCCAACGCACCTCCTGCGATCGCAAAGATGGTCGCGGTGTTGCCCTTCTCGACGGCCAAACGGCGATCGCTCGAGCCTTCCGGGCCGCACGAGTTGCCGTCGCAGTCCTTCGACGAGTCGTCCTTCTTGCCGAGCGCGCTGCTCAAGAAGTAGCCGCCCACCCCAAGCCCAATCACGCCAGCGCCCGCTACGCCGACGCCAGCCCACTCGAGCGTGCCCCATTGGCCGGCTGGTTTGGTCGACGCTCGACCAGGCGCACCCGCCGGCGCCGCCGCCAGTGTCGGCACCGTAACCACCGCGGCGTCTGCCTCGGGCTTGACCTGGACTTTGCCCTGCCAGGGCTTCTTGCCCGGCGCGCTGACTTCGACCGTGTGCTCGCCGCCGTCGATGGGAACCACCACGTTCCAGGCGCCGTGACCCAGCACGGTGCCGTCGCGCCGAATCACCAGGCCCTCGACCGCAGCCACGTCTTGGGGCACTCGCACTTCCAACGTCGAGAGTCGCGGTCTGAGCGCCTGTGCTCGGGCCAGCGCCGCCTGTTCTCGGTCGCTACGGCCTTCGTTGCGCGCGCGCGCCTGCACGCTGACGAAGCCTGCCCACGCTGACGCCAGCTTGCCGTCGGCTTCGTGGCACATCGCTAGCGCCAGCAGCGTGCCGGTGGAGGGATCGATGCGTAGGCTCTCCGCCAGCTTGGGACACGCGGCGGCGGCGTTTCCTGCGCGCAGCAACTGTTTGCCCTGCTCGAACAGCTCTTCGGCAGTGGCGGTATCGGTGCTCTGCGCCTGCGCCTGCGCGGTGCTCAGGCCAAAGCCGGCCAGCACTGCAGCCGCGAAGAAGCCTCGGGCCCAACGTGAAGGAGTCCGCAAATACACGTGTTGCCTCCAAGCGCCCGACACCCTGCGGGCGAGCACAAATGCTACTCGCTCTCCTGGCGTCACCTATTAGTCATTTGCACACGATTCAGCCTCAGAGCGCCGCGCCAGGCAGACGTCGCGGTCAAATCGTGCGACGCTTTTCGTTGGGATCCGGGCAAATGAGTGAAATTGGCGCGGGCACGCTACTCGCCGGAAAGTACCGGCTAGAATCCTTGATCGGCCGAGGCGGCATGGGCTCCGTTTGGCGCGCCGAGCACTTGGGCTTGAATGCGCCAGTCGCCGTCAAGCTGCTCGATCTGCTCCATTTCGACGGCGCGTCTGACGCTTTGAACCGTTTTCACCGCGAGGCGCGCTCAGCCGCTGCGATTCGCAGCCCTCACGTCGTCCAAATCTTCGACCACGGCGTCGATCCGACCTTCCAAGTGCCCTTCATCGTCATGGAGTTGATGGAGGGCGAGAGTCTGGCCAATCGCCTCGCGCGCTCTGGACGCATCCCACCAGCCGAGATCGGGCGGGTGTTCACGCACGTGGCGCGCGCTTTGAGCCGCGCTCACGAGGCTGGCATCGTTCATCGCGACCTGAAGCCGGACAACGTGTTCTTGGTCAGAAACGAGGACGAAGAGGTCGCCAAGGTGCTCGACTTCGGCATCGCCAAAGCGCAAGCGCATGGCCTTGGCCAAGACTCGAACACGCGCACCGGCGCCATCATGGGCACCGCGTACTACATGAGCCCCGAGCAGATCAGTGGCAACAAGAACGTCGATTTTCGCACGGACTTGTGGGCGCTGGGCGTGATGGCGTGTGAGTGCATGACGGGCAGGCGGCCCTTCGAAGCCGATACCATTGGCGGCATCACGCTCAAGATCTGCATCGAGCCGGTGCCGCTGCCTTCGAGCCTGGCGCCCGTGCCAACGGGCTTCGATCAATGGTTCGCCAAGATCGTACACCGCGATCCGAACCAGCGCTTCTCGTCAGCGCGCGAAGCCGCCGATACGCTGCGAAAGCTCTGCATGAGCGAGAGCGGTGCCGAGCGCTTGGCCTCGCCCCTGACCGACTCCAGCGGCGCGTTTCAGGCCACAGTCGCCACCACGGCCGCCCCGCTGACCAGCTCGTCGCACGCGCACTCGGATACTTCCCCGCCAAGACGCAAGAGCTCCGCGCCCTGGCTGTTGGGCGGCGCCGCGCTGGTGGCTGCGCTGGGCGGCGCGCTGTGGTTCCGTGCCGCCAGCAAGACCGAGGCCAGCTTGGAGGCGTTGCCGAGCGCTGGCCCCACCGTGGCTGCGGCTGGCGCCACGCTGCCCGTCGTGCCCCCAGTCGTCAGCGAAGCTTCAGCTCAGCCGCCGGACTCCAAACCGGCGGCGAGCGCTGCTGCCAGCGCCAGCACTGCTGCCAGCGCCAGCTCGGCCACGGCTCCGGACTCGCCAGGCGCTGCGCTAGCGCGCGCGCCCAAAGCTGCTCTGCCGCGCGGCAAAGACCGTTCGAGCGCCGCCTCCCCCAATGCAGTTGCAGCGCCCGCGCCGGCGGCGGCCGCTGCCCCGGCAGCGGCTAAGCCGGCCGAGGCGCCAAAGGCTGCGCCAGCCGTCCGTGATCTGCTCGACAGTCGTTAGGCACGCCGGCCGAATGGGGCATTGAGCCTCGTGGGTGGGGCGAGACGACTCGGGCGTTTTGGAGCGCGGCCGCCCATTTTGCGGGATTTACCGTAGCACTTGCGCTCAGGTGAGTCGTTTCCGTGCTGGCACGCCGTCTGCAAACCGGTCTGGTGAGCCGACGACCGGTCGACGAACCCGTCGCGCTCCTTTTCGAACATGGCCAGCTATCTTCCCGTGTACTGCGCAGCTTGCGCGCGAGCATCGTTGTCGACGGCGTCGCCCAGCGCGCAGCAGGTTTGCTCTTTCTGCGAGGGCCCCGCCCGCGTCGTTCCCGGACCCGTGTTTGGCGACGGCGATTGGCTCGCCTTCTCCGAGATCGACGACGCCGTCTTCGAGGCCGAGCTCAACCGTGATGAAGTGGCTGCGCTGACCGAGGAGCTGCAGCAATTGCTGGTGCGCCCGGACTCGTCCGGGGCCGCGGTTCAGGGGATGATTCAGCGCATTCCCAGCCTGGAACGCTGCCGTCCGGCGCTCGTCAACGGCCCCACGCGAGGCGCGCGGCTGTTGATGACGCTGCTGTCGGCGCGTAGTCGCGACCTGCCCATCACTGCGGAGGGATATCGAACGGCTGCGCTGCAGTCCAACAATGCGGAGCGTGAATGAAGGCCCTTCGCACCGAGCACGGTCGACGTTCCCCCGCCTCAGCGCTGCCCGTTTTGCTGAAGGTTCCCACCGGGATTGCCGGGTTCGACGAGGTAACTCACGGCGGCTTGCCGCTTGGTCGCACCTCGCTGGTGTGTGGCGCGGCTGGCTGCGGCAAAACGCTGTTCGGTATGCAGTTTCTGATCCGCGGCGCGCTCGATTTCAACGAGCCGGGCGCGTTCGTGGCCTTCGAAGAGAACCAAGAAGACCTGGCCAAAAACGTCGCGTCGCTCGGCTTCGACTTGAATGATCTGCAGCGCCGCAAGCTGTTGAGCATCGACCACGTTCGCGTAGAACGGCGCGAAATCGAGGAAAACGGCGAGTACGATCTGGAGGGCCTGTTCATCCGGCTGGCGCTGGCGCTCGACTCCGTCAAGGCCAAGCGCCTCGTCATCGACACGCTCGAGACCGTCTTTAGCGGTATGTCGAACCATGGCTTGCTGCGCTCGGAGTTCAAGCGCCTATTCAACTGGTTGAAGGAGCGCGGGGTGACCACGATCATCACCGCGGAGCGGGGTGAAGGCCTACTGACGCGCCACGGGCTCGAGGAGTACGTGTCCGACTGCGTGGTCGTGCTCGATCACCGCGTGAACGAGCAGATTTCGACGCGCTGGCTCCGTGTCGTCAAGTACCGCGGCTCGACCCACGGCAGCAATGAATACCCGTTCTTGATCGACCGCGACGGTTTGACGGTCGTGCCCATCACGGCAAGCAGTCTCGATTACGAAAGTAGCGATGAGCGCATCACCACTGGTGTGACGGGGCTCGACCAGATGTTCGGCGGTCGGGGTTACTTCCGGGGCAGCACCGTGCTCGTCTCCGGCACGGCCGGCTCGGGCAAGAGCAGCTTGGCGGCCCACTTGGCACGCGCCACCTGCGCTCGCGGCGAAAGGTGCCTGTACGTCTCGTACGAAGAGTCACCGCAGCAGATCGTTCGCAACATGGCCTCCATCGGGCTCGACTTGCGCAAGGACCTGAGCAGCGGGCTGTTGCGGCTTTCTTCCCATCGCCCGACGAGCCTCGGCCTCGAGGGGCACTTGGCCGTGCTGCACAAGGTCACGTCCGACTTCGCACCCACCACCGTGGTGCTCGACCCAGTCGGCACCATGGCCAACGCGGGCGCCACGCACGACGCGCACCTGATGCTGGTCAGGTTGATCGACTTCTTCAAGGCGCGCGGCATCACGGTGCTGCTCACCAGCTTGACGCACGGCGGCGAAGCCGTGGAAGCGACCGATGTTGCGGTGTCTTCGCTGGTGGATACCTGGCTACTGGTCAAATCAGTCGAGCTCAACGGCGAGCGGTCGCGGCTGCTGTACGTGCTCAAGTCGCGCGGTATGGCGCATTCGAATCAAGTGCGAGAGTTCCTGATCACGTCGCGCGGTGTCGATCTGGTCGAGCCCTACCTGGGACCGGAGGGCGTCTTGACCGGCACGGCGCGCCTCGCGCAAGAGGAGCGCGAGGCCCGGGCCGACCGCGAACGCGAAGCGGAGAAGCGGCGCGCCGAGCGCTTGCTGCAGCGCAAGCAAGCGCTGCTCGAGCAGCGCATCGGCGAGCTGCGGGCCGAGTTTGCAGCCGAAGAGGCGGAGCTTGGCGCGATTGTGCGCACTGCAGCTGAGCTAGAAGACCAGCGCCTTGCGAGCCGCGCGCGCATGTCCGACCTGCGCGGCGCTACCGTACGAACCCGGCAGGGCAACGCTCGTCCCGCGCTGCCGGGTAAGATCTTGCGCGGAAAGAAGAGGAAGTAGGAGTAAGCATGGCCGCCAAAAACGCCGCCAAGAAGGTCACGAAAACCCCGAAGAACGGCAATGGTCACGCGTCCCACGGGTCGCATGACGGCGATGACCACAACGGTAGCGCCGCCTGGAACCTGTGGCTGTACGTAGCCGGTGACTCGCCGCGTTCGCGGACGGCGCTCAACAACCTGCGCAAGCTTTGCGAGGATCGCTTGAAGGGCAATTACAACATCGAGGTCATCGACCTCACCAAGCGTCCGGATCTAGCCAAGATCGATCAGATCCTAGCCGTTCCCACCTTGATTCGTAAGATCCCCGAGCCCATGAAGCGCATCATCGGCGACCTCTCCAACGCCGACAGGGCGCTGGTTGCACTAGACATGCACACCCTCAGCGGGGAGAGCGCGTAGGCTCACGCCTGCGCCACACGCGATGCCCCGCCCCGCGCTCGAAGACCGGCAGCAGTCGAGCGCGAGTGCTGCTCCGACTCATTCGCTCGAGGAAGCACGCGCCACTCTAGACGCCATCGCATCGGGAGGCGTCGACGCCGTCGTGGTGCACGGCCCTCAAGGGCCTCAGGTTTTTCATCTAGAAGGACCGGATCAGCCGTTTCGAACGCTGATCGAACGCATGCAAGAAGGTGCGCTGACGCTCTCGAATCACGGCGTCGTCCTCTACGTGAACGCCTACCTGGCCCAGCTGCTCGGGCGCAGCCCAGAAGAGGTCATTGGCGAGCCGCTTTCGAGCTTCGTGCCCTCGCGCTACGGGGCCACCCTGGCAGCCTTGATTCGAGACGGCTTGAGCATGCCGGTCAAGGGGCAGTTTCGGCTCCAAGGTCGCGTTGACTCCGTGCCTGTGCAGCTCACGCTCAGTCCGTTGATCGGCGGCGCGGAGCCGTCGTGCTGTGGCGTGGTGTTCGACCTGCGCGAGCGCGAGCAAGCCGAAGAGGCCCATTCGGCCCTGATTGCGGCCGAGCAAGCCAGCCTGGCCAAGGACCAATTTTTGGCCATCTTGAGCCATGAATTGCGCTCACCGCTCAACGCCATGCTCGGCTGGGCGCAGATTCTGCTCAACGACCAAAAGCTCAGCGACGGCGCGCGCCGCGCCGCCCAAACCATCGAGCGCAACGCGCGCACGCAGGCGCAGCTCATCGGCGACCTGCTGGACATTTCGCGCATCATCGCCGGTAAGCTCAACCTCGAGATGAGCAACCTGGAGCTTGGCACGTTGACGGAGGCGGCTCTCTCCGCGTCTCGTCCCGTCATTGCCCAGCGCCGCTTGAAGCTGGTCCAAAGCTTGAACGACGAGGCCGACGTCTTCGGCGATCCGACTAGGCTGCAGCAGATTGTCAGCAATTTGCTGAACAACGCCATCAAGTACACTGACGAGGGCGGGCGTATCGAGGTCGCGCTACGCCGCGACGGCGCGGCTGTCGAGCTGAGCATTTCCGACACTGGCGTCGGTATGGGGCCGGACCTGCTGGCGCGCGTGTTCGACGTATTTCAGCAAGGCAGCAACCCGCAACGCCGCAAAGGCGGGCTTGGCTTGGGGCTAGCCATCGCCAAGCAACTCGCCGAAGCCCACGGTGGCACCTTGCTGGCCGCCAGTGATGGCGAGGGCCTCGGCTCCTGCTTCACGCTGCGCTTGCCCCTTGCCAACAAGAGCGCTCGCCCTCCCGCGCTGGTCTTCGAGCCCCATGGCGAGCTACACGGCGTGTGCGTGCTGGCGGTCGACGACGAGCAAGACAACCTGGAGCTCGTGCGCTACCTGCTCGAGAGCGCGGGCGCCCGGGTCACGGTGGCCGCCTCAGCAGAAGAGGCGCTAGCGGCCCTCGGTCGCGAGACGTTCCAGCTGGTCGTCAGCGACATTGGCCTTCAAGATCAAGACGGGCTGGACCTGATGCGCGAGGTGCGCGCCCGGGGGCACGCCGCCGTCAACTTGCCCGCCATCGCGCTCACCGGTTACGCGGGCCGCCATGACGTACACCTCGTCAGCGCCGCGGGCTACCAGAAGCACCTGGCCAAGCCGGTCGACGCCACGACGCTGGTGCGCACGGCGGTAGCGCTCGTCAAAGGTGCCTGACCTCGGGCTAGGCGGTTCAGACCGCTACCTGGACGTTCGATTCAGGCCCGAAGGCACGAGGCGCCGCTTAGCTCAGCCGCGTGGTCGGAAACTGGTCGCGCACCCTCTCTTGGAAGAACTGCCCCTTCGACGCCGCGCGACGCAGCTCCGACCAGAGCTCTGGCGGCACGTCGTCGTATAGGTAGACACCCCCATTCTTGAACTCCACCTCGAGCGTCCGTGTCGCTCGATCGTACCCAATCGACCGCAAGCTCGAAGACTCCACGACCTCGCGCAGCACGCCCTGAGCCTGCCGCGTCTGGTGTCAGCGCGCCAGGGTCACGCAGAGCTCGACGTAGGGCCGCGCACCTGGAGCCAAGAATTCAGTGCGGAGCGGCGGAGCCGAACTGAGCTTCTTCGTCGCGCGAGTGGGCAGTTCGCATCCGAATCGAGTTTTGAATTGCGCATGTCGCAGCGCGACGCTCGGATCTGAACTGTGTTTGGAGACAATTTGCGACTTCGAAAAATGATCACGAAATCGTGCTTGTCCGGACAGTGTGATTGTGCACGCGCCGTGATTGTCAACACGGCGTGATGCGACTAAACGGCAAGCGCCGCGCTTGCGTGAGCGCTGGTCAAACTGAGGAGATTCGAATGATTCGGTGGAGCCGATGTGCAGGGCTTTGTTCACTGCTGCTGGGCTGTCTGGGAACCGTTGCGTGCGACGACAATGACGATCGGACGCCAAAGAGCGATAGTTTCGGGGGCACCGATAGCGGTGGAACGGCCGGTCAGGCCGACGCTGGCAGTGCTGGCAGCGCTGCTGCAGCCGGTACGGACTCGGGGCAAGCGGGGACCGGCGCCACGGGCGGCACCTTTGGCACCGCAGGTACTGCGGGCACTGCAGGCACCGGCGGCAGCTCCGAGCCAACCTGCGCCACCAACTGCAACGACAACAACCCCTGCACCGACGACGCCTGCGAAAACGACCTGTGCGTTCATCGCGACAACACCGCCACGTGCGACGACGGCAACGCCTGTACGAGCGACGACGTCTGTAGCGCCGGCGCCTGCAAGGGCACCAACAACACCGCGACTTGCGACGACCAGAACGCCTGCACCAGCGACGACGCTTGCAGCAACGGTACGTGCGTGGGCACGAACAACACCGCGACTTGCGACGACGAAAACGAGTGCACCAGCAACGACGTCTGTAGCGCCGGCGCCTGTAAGGGCACGAACAACACCAACGCCTGCGACGACTCGAGCACGTGCACGACCGGAGACCAGTGCTGGAACGGCGCTTGCCGCGGCAACCCGAACGCCGCGCTTTGCCCTGCCTGCGACGTCGCCGGTAACTTGATTCAGAACTGCGACTTCAGCCAAGGAGAAGCGCACTGGCCGGCGGGCTTCTTCGACGGCGGCGCGGGCACCCAGATGGTGACCAACGAGCGCTTGATCGTCGACATCACCAACGGCACCAACAACGCCTACGCGGTGCAGCCTCGCCAAGAGCCGCTCTCGCTCAAGCAGGGCATGAAGTACAAGCTGCGCATGGTCGCTGGCGCGAGCGTGGAGCGCGATTTCATCGTGTCGCTCACGCTGGCGGCGAACCCGTACACCATCTTCACCCCGGGTGACACGAAGGCCGGCTACACCGTGCACGTCACCCAGCAAATGAAGCCGTTCGAGTTCGAGTTCACCGTGACCGAGCCCGACAACAGCAACGTCAAGCTCGAGATCAAGCTGGGCGGGCAGGCTGGCAACCCCAGCGTCGTCTACCTGGACGACGTGTACCTGGCGGAAGTTCGCTGCGCCGACGCCGACGATTGCAGCGACGGCAACGATTGCACGACCGACACCTGCGACGTCGCGACCGGCATCTGCTCGACCGCGGCCCGCGACAGCGGCGCTTGCACCGACGACGGCGAGGTCTGCACCAACGACGTCTGCGTCGCCGGTGTTTGCTCCCACCCCAACGCGGAAGACGACGAGCCTTGCACGGTCGACGCCGACGACTGCACGGCTGACGTTTGCAAAGCAGGCGCCTGCACGCATGCCTTCGATCCCGATGTGTGCGATTGTCAGGTCGACGAGCACTGCAACGACGACGAGTCGTGCACGGACGACGAGTGCAACGCCGGTACCTGCGAGCACACCAGCAACACCGCTACGTGTGACGACGGCAACGCCTGCACCTCGGGCGACATTTGCGGTGGCGGTACCTGCGGCGGCACGGACATCTCGGTCGCCTGCGATACCGATGTGTGCACGGTGCAAGCCGCGTGCGCGACGGGCGATCAATGTGCGCCCGCCACCAACGTGTGCTTCGATTGCAAGGCGGGCGGCAACCTGCTGACCAACTGCGACTTGGCCACGGATGGTACCGGCTGGCTCGCGGGCTTCTTCGGAGGCACCGGCGCGCAAACGGTCGAGAACGGCATGCTGGCGATCAACATCACGGGCGCAGGTGCCGAGGTCTGGCAAGTCCAGCCGCGGCAGGTGGGCGTTGTGCTGGCGCCAAACACGCCGTACGTGGTGCGCTTCAACGCCTACGCCACGGTGGCCCGCCCGATCATCGTCACGTTGACGCAAGACGGCGGGGCCTACACGTCCTACTCCGGTCCCAGGACCTTCAACCTGACGCCGGAGATGCAGCAGTTCACGTTCGAGTTCACCATGGCCGCAGCGGCGCCCGGCGAGAACGTGAAGTTCGAGTTCGACATGGGCGGCGCCGCTCAGAACCCGACCGTCCCCAACACCGTCTACCTCGACAACCTCTTCATCGGCCCCAAGCCTTGAGGTAGCTCGGGTCGTCGCCAGCGACGATCAACAGACGAGGCGGCTCCCCGTCGTGTGATGGGGAGCCGTCGGTCAACGCGCCGTCTTGGCGCCAGGAGAGCTGGCGCGGCGGCGCTTTGGCGTTTTGGTAGCTTGGCGTGTGAGGTGCTCCGCCTGCTGCCGACCTCGCCCAGTAACTACACCAGGCTTGCTGGGTGAGCCTGCAAGGTGCCCACGATTCCACTCCTGCTCAAGTCACCGCTGCTGTGCATGCTGCGTTTCAGTCCTACGTGAACGGCAGCGAAGTACGCTTCATTGCTGCGTGTTGGACGGTCGGCGTTCGCCGATCAGCGGTCATTTAAGACGCTTTCCCATGCTGGGCGCGGACTCCTGGCACCGAATGTGGAACCGGTTCCTGAATCCGTGCTATGAGGGCCCATGTCGAAAGCGAGAGCCATGGCAGGGGCCGCGGTGTGCGTGGTGTTCTTTTCCTTGGGCGGCACCGGTGGCTGCGCCAGTGAAGACGGCAGTGACGACGAGAACGCGGGCAGCTCGCAAGGCGGCAGCTCCGCAGGTTCGTCTACGCAAGCAGGTGCTGCGGGCTCGCTGGCGTCGGCTGGCGCGACCTCCACCGCTGGGCAGTCTGGTAGCGCGGCAGGCGGAATGTCGAACGCTGGCAGTGGCGGTTCTGGTGGCGCGGGCGGCGTGGCATCGGGCGGCAATGCTGGCGCCGGCGGCATGGGCGGCATGGGCGGCATGGGCGGCATGTCGGGCCAGGCAGGTACGGCTGGCGCGGGTGGCTCGCTAGCTGGCGCGGGCGGCAGCAGTGCGGGCTCCGCCAACGGTGGCGCTGGTGGCAGCACTGCCGGAACGAGCGCAGGTGGTGCTGGTGGCAGCACTGCGGGCACGAGTGGTGGCGGAGCCGGTGGCAGCACGGCTGGCACGAGTGGTGGCGGAGCTGGCGGCAGCACCGCTGGCACGAGTGGTGGTGGAGCCGGCGGCAGCACCGCGGGATCCGGTGGCGCTGGCGGCAGCACGGCTGGCAACGGCGGCATGAGCGGCTCTGGTGGTGCGGGCGGCGCGGGCGGCACCTCCAGCGCGGGCCAAGCCGGCATGGCAGGCACGGGCGGCGGCCCCTCGAGCTGCTTGGCCAATTGGGCCACGAGTGGAGCGTGCGACACCTGCACGTCGCAAACTCAGTCCGATCTCAAAGCCTGCTCGCTAGTCCTCGACTGCTACGTCGCCAACAACTGCGGCCCCGCGACTTGCTCCGGCAACGACCAGGTCTGCGGCGCCAACACGCTCCAAAAGGGCACCGCGCCGTATCCCGTAGCCAAGACGGTGTACGACTGCTTGTGCGACTAGCCGCGCCTGGGTCCGGGCGTAGCTGCACACTGCGCCCGTGAGGTTTGGCTTCTTGCTCGGGGCCGTTTTAGCCCTGGCGGCTTGTAAAGAGCGCTCGCCAGAAATGCGTGCGGCTCCGTCCGGCGTTGCGTCGGTGGTGGTCGCGCCCAACGCGGTCGCGGCCATTGCGCCAGCGCCGGGTGCGTCGGCGCCCGCGCTGCACGTGGCCCCGCGAGTGGCGCGCTTCGAGCGCCTCGCCCGGAGCATCGAAGCCAAGCCAGGCTGCGCCGGCTACGGCATCGTGCTGAGCGTGGCGTGGCCCAGCCAGTCGTGCCGCACGACATGGCTCACCGAGTCACTCCGCGCCGCGCCCGAGTTGCTCACGTGGCTCGGCGAGGGCGGTGGCGTCAAGTGACGGACGGTGGGCGGTATCGCCTATCAAAGGGCGCGGGCTATTACACGTGATGTGACATCGTCAGTGAAGCTCAGCGTCCAAAGTTCGTCGTTGGCGCGTCGATGAAATAACTACGAATGCGTGCGCATTCGAGCTGATACGCTGCGGCTGAGCAGCGATCATGAGCGAGTATGCGCGGGAGTTTCGCATCTTTGTTTCCTCGACGTTCGAGGATCTGTCAAAGGAGCGCAAGGCGCTCACCGACGTGTTTGCGAAGTTGAAAAGGCAGTGCGCGGTTCGCGGTATTGCATTCCTGCCTATCGATCTGCGCTGGGGCCTGACGGATAAGCGGAAACTCGACGAAGGGCCGCTGCAGCTGTGTTTCAATGAAATCGACCGATGCCGGCCGCACTTTCTCGGCATCATCGGCGAGCGCTGCGGGTCCAGGCCGGAGCGCATCCCGATCGAGCTTCTAGAGCGGGCACCGTGGCTTCGCGGCGCGCAAGGGCTTTCGAATACCGAGCTTGAGTTCGAGTACGGGCCTTTGCGAGATCCGGAGACCAGCAAGAAGGCCCTCATCTTCTTCAAGCAAGCGGAGAGCATCCAGCAAGACGAAGGGGTGTCACCCCAGGAAATCGAACGGTTTGCCGCGTTCAAGGCACGAGTTCGGTCCGCCAGTATCGGCCGCGGCCTTCTTCCTTTCAATGGCCCGTGGGATCTGGCGCACGCAGTCGAGCGGCATCTTCGCGAGCTGATCGACGAGGAGATCCCCAACGAAGCAGCCCTCGACTATCGAACCCTGGAAGCTTTGGACCACGCCGCGTTCGCAGCCACTCACGATGCCTTTGCTGGGCGTGCGCGTGAGCTGCAGGCGCTCAAGGAATTCTCGAAGAGCGACGACCGCGTGCTGGTACTCGAAGGCCCTGCGGGGATCGGTAAGTCGGCACTGCTGACCGCCTTCATGAACGAGCTCGAGGCGGAGGCGGCCCACCCGCGATCACCGATTGCGGTCGTGCACTATGTTGGTGCACGAAACATTGCCACGGAACCGGACGCGGTGCTTCGTCGTCTCATACTCGAGCTGGCGCACAAGCTCGGCGCGAAGCCGAGCGAGCCACCGCGCGAGTCGCACCTGGTCCGCGAAGTTTTTCACGATCTCCTTCGAGTCGCAGGCTCGAGTGGGCGTCGGGTCGCAATCATCCTCGATGGCTTCGATCGGCTCGACAGCGAAGACGAGGCGGAGCCGCTGCTGCCAGACCCATTGCCGAACGGGGTGCAAGTCATCGTATCGGTAGCGCGTCGCAGCGACCTGCTGCCCCGAATCGGGGTTCGCACTCTCACCCTTGGCGCGCTTCAGATTGAAGACCGTCGCCAGGTCATCGAGGTGGCTCTCGAGCGGGTGGGCAAGCAGCTCGCACCCGAGGCGTGTGAAAGCATCGCGCGCCACCAGCCGTGTGCGGTCCCCCGCTACCTGCACGCTCTTTTGGACGAGCTCGGCCGATGTGACCAGCACCACCGTCTAGAGCAAGAGACCACGAGACTTCTGGCGACGGACATCGATGCGCCGAGGAGTCACCCAGAACCGAACCCGGACATGTTCGCGGATCTCGGACGCAACTCGCCGTTTTGGAGGGCATTGGGCGTTATCCCAGGCACGACGTCTGCACCCCTCCCGGATGAAGAGATACTCGAGCATTGCATCGAAGGATTGCACGCGATCATGCAGAGCATCGTCCGAAGAAGCTCGCGGACCCTACAGCGCTCAACGTCAGGTAACGACGCAGACGTTGTAGATGCCCATCCCGAGATGCGTCGGTTGGCGGACGCGATGGACGCCGTGAAATGGGCCAGCGCGGGCCTTATGCTCGTGAAGGCAGGCGGCGATCCCGTTTGGCGCGAGCTCCAGCATCGGTTGCCCACCTTCTGGGCAAATTTGCAGGCGCGCGATTGGTAGTCGGGGAGGGCGGCGTTCAGCCGGCCGTCGAGTGCAGGGCCCCGAGAATCTTCGGGAATTCAGTGGCGCACCCCGTAGGATTCGAACCTACGACCCTCGGATTCGAAGTCCGATGCTCTATCCAGCTGAGCTAGGGGTGCGGGGGCGCGGAGAGTGGCGCTCCGGGGTGCGTTCGTCAAGCCTGCAGGTTTACGGGGGGATTCGTCCGCTTCGGGGGTGCAGGGTAGGCGGCGAAACGCGAGGGATCGGTGGACCAAGCCGCCGGGGTTTGGCGGGGCTGCGGGGGGTGATTGGCCGCGCGGATGGGCACGATCACGGCTGCGATGGCTGCGGCTAGTAGCGTCGATAGGATGAGGATCGCGAGCGGCATCTCGAGCAGCGAGCCAGTGTAGCCACCCGTCCAGAGGGTCGCCGCTGCCCTGCCGACGTTGCCAGTGCCGAGGTCCCACGTCACGCACAGCAACAACAGCCCGAGCGGCGCGCCTCCGACTGATACCCACTTCCGCCACGGCGTTGGGTCAAGCTGTCGCTGTTCGCTCGCCCCACGCAAGCGGGTGACGCTGAGTGCTACCGCCAACGCAGGCGAGGCGGCTGCGAAAGCGCCGAGCATCAAGAGCACGAAGCAGCAGACGATGTGACGAATGAAGGGTGGCACCAGCCTGGGGTACCAGCCGTATTCCATGAGCGACGTCAGCAGGTCGTAGTTGAGCGCCGCTACAGCACCCACGAATGGCAAGAGCGCAACGATGACGAGCCCAGCGGCCCCGTTGCGCACGTGGCGCAGCTTGCTGGGGCAGGCGGCAACCTGGACGCAACCCACCAGCAGGGCGATCGCCGCAACATTCGAAACACCTACACCGAACAGCCCGACCTGCTGCGGAACGAAGGCGCCCAAGCGCCAGGCGATCGAGTAGAGGCCGGTGTCAGGCGGGGGACACACGAGCCTTGGTACCCGTCAGCCATGCGGGCCTTGGGGGAGCCGAAAAATTCCGCAGAACGCGCAGCTTTACAGCGTGATTCGCCGGCTGCGCGCCGCCACGGGCCAGCGCGTGGTGGCGCGGCCGTTCTGAACGAGCACGACCTCGGAGTGCAGGTTGACGGTCGGGCAGATGTGCCAGGGCAGGGCGTAAAGCGCGGTGCCGGGTGGGTAGTCGGCAGCCCGGTCGGTTTCGAGCACCAGGTGCTCTTCGCTGTGGCCGACGAGCTTGGCGTCTTCCAGGCCGAGCACGATGACGCGCGGCTGGGGCATCTCGGAGCCAACGGACTTGTGGCCCAAGTCCAAGCACAAGCGATGGGGCAGCGGGCGGCTCGTCACGCGCGTCAGCAGCGCGGCCGCGCACAGGTAATCCAGGTCGGGCAGCTGCGTCGCGTAACCGTAGTCCCACAGCACCGACGTGCCGGGGCTGCACTCGACGTCGCTGCGCGCCGCCAAGAGCGGGAACGTCGGTGTGCCGCCTGTCACCAAGCGCGCCACCGAAAGGCCCGCAGCGCGCAGCCGGTCGCGGATGGCGAGCACGGGCCCGAGCGCCTCTTCACAGCGGGCGCGTCGTACCGTCAAATCGGTGTCGTGAATGTGGCCGTCGTAGGCGTGCAGGCCCACCGCGCGCAGGCCGGGCAGGTCGTTCACCAGTCGATACAGCGCTTCTGCCCCCGGGCCCGCGGCAATGCCCGACCGATGCATGCCACAGTCGATGTCGAGCAGCACATCCAAAGACAACCCCGCGCGACTGACGACGTTGGAAAGGTGCCGTGCCACCTCCGCGTCGTCGACGATCACGGCAAAGCCCGTCTGCGGAAACGCGCGCACCAACGCCGCCAGTCGCTCCGCCCGCGGCCCTACCGGCGCATGCGCGAGCAGCACCTGCGGCGCGCCAGCAGCCGCGCACATCTCGGCTTCCGCAATCGTAGCGGCTTTGAATTTGCGCACGCCCAGCTCGACCTGCCGGGAAATGACCTGCGCTAGCTTGTGCGTCTTCACGTGCGGACACAGCCGCTCGGCGCCGCCCGCTTGCGCGACCATACGCCGCAAGTTCTCGTTCAGCCGTTCCTCG
>DATAKF010000005.1:0-3437 GCA_036261775.1 Polyangiaceae bacterium
CACGCCCAAAACAAGGACATGCGCGCCGTGCAGCTCAAGCTGAACGAGCTGATCGCCGCCGTTGAAGGCGCCAGCAACCGCCTGATCGACGTCGAAGATCTGACCGATCGCGAGCTGGAGCACCTGTACGCCCGCTTTCAAACCCTGGCCAAAACCGCGCAAAAAGTCTCACACGGCGCCAAGCTCACCATCGACGACAGCGATCCGGAATCGCAAACCGCAGCAGCGAAGCCCGAAAAGCCGCACGACCACGCCGAATCCGAGGCGGACAAGCAACCGGTCAGCGTCAAAGCCGAAGCTCGCGAGCACGACAAGCCAGACAATCACTAAAGCGTTACCTCCGCGCCACCACGGTCACACTTCGGCAGCCTAGCTTTCGGCCGCATGAAGCGGGCCCTTCCGCGGGACCCGCAGGAGGATTCATGCGCAAGCTTTCGCAACGAACGCTCACGGGTGTGTTTTGTCTCGGTGCTCCCCTGCTCGCGTTGGCCGCGTGCAGCGGAGACTTTGCCGAGAGCGAGGACTACGGCAGCCAGCAGCAAGCGCTGGTCACGGTCACCGCGACGTTCCAAGAGGGTGTCGCGGCCTACGCCGGCTCGACCGATGCCACGATTCGCCAAGCCAGCGCGACCAGCAACTCCGGCTCGACCACGAAGCTCGAGGCCGACGGTGACGACGGCAGCGGCGTCGACCTGTCCGCCCTGCTCCGCTGGACCCTGACCGGCGTGCCCACCGACGCGACCGTCACGGCCGCCAGCATCACGCTGCAGGTCACCAACTCGTCGAGCAATACCTACAATTTGTACGCCGTTTCACGTAGTTGGAACGAAGCGCAGGTCACCTGGAACAACGCCGCAACCGGCAGCGCTTGGGCCACCCCCGGCGCCCTGGGCGCCAGCGATCGCGGCGCCGTCGTCGGCAGCGTCACGGGCAGCACCGGTAGCCGCACCATCACCTTGAACGCCGCTGGCATCGCCATGGTGCAGGGCTGGGTCAGCGGCGCCAACAACGGCGTCATCATCGCCAGCGCCAGCAACACCGACGGCATCGACTTCGCGTCGTCCGAAGCCAGCACGGCTTCGCAGCGCCCCAAGCTGAGCATCACGTACACCACCAACGTGGGTGGAGGCACGGGTGGTAGCGGCAGCGGCGGCTCCGGAACGGGCGGCAGCAGCGCCGGTTCGAGCGGCGCTGGCACGGCTGGCAGCGCTGGCAGCGGCGGAGTTCCGACCGGAACCCCGCAACCCAACGTGCTGATCGCCTTCATGGGCGACCAAGGCGTCGGCACGCCGCGCACCCAGGTCTTGAACCTGATCAAGAACGAAGGCGCCGTCGCTACCGTGCACAACGGCGACTTCGACTACGCCAACGACCCCACCAATTGGGACAACGCCGTTACCTCGGTTTTGGGCGCCAATTACCCGTATTTTGCGATCATCGGCAACCACGACGCCGCGGCCTGGGGCGGCAGCAACGGTTACGCCGCCAAGATCGCCGCTCGCGTCGCGCGCGTGCCAGAAATGAACTGCACCGGCGAGCTAGGCGCCCGCGCCAACTGCAACTTCCGCGGCGTGCACCTCATTCAGTCGTGCGTCGGCGTCAGCGAGCTACGCTCCACCTGCAACGCCAACGCCGCCGACCAAGTCGGCTTCATTCAGAGCTCGCTCGCGGCTAGCAGCGCGCCGTTCAAAATCTGCAACTGGCACAAGAACCAGAACGACATGCAGACCGGCAGCAAAGGCAACGAGGTCGGTTGGCAGCCGTACCAAGCGTGCATCAACGCCGGAGCCATCGTCTCCACCGGCCACGAGCACTCCTACGAGCGCACCGGCATCTTGACCGACATCGGCAACGCCTCCACCGGTCACGGCATCGTGGCCAGCGGCTGGAACAACATGTCCATCTCGCCCGGCCGCTCCTTCGTCTTCGTCTCCGGCCTCGGCGGCGTCGAAATCCGCGATTTCGAGGCCTCTCACAACACCAACACCTGGTGGGCCACCACCTACGCCAGCAACCGCTGGTACAAGAACGGCGTCACCCAAACCGCCAGCAACATCACCTACGGCGCCCTGTTCGTGCGCTTCCACGACGGCGGCAACGTGAAGCGCGCCGTCGCCTACTTCAAAGATCTGAACGGTCGCCTCGTCGACGAGTTCACGATCGAAGTTCCGTGAAACAAAAAGCCGTCCGGCTCCGTGAAACAGGAGCCGTACGACTCCGCTAACGCAAAGCCAAGGCGGGCGACTTGACGAAGTCGTTCGCCTTCGCCGTTCCATGGCAATTGTTGCAAGTGCCGTGCGGATCGCCGCCATACTCTTCACCCGTTGGCGCCCCTACCCCGCGCCACTTGATCGCCACGCTGTGGTCTGCGCGCTCCACGAGCTCGAACCACTCCCACCCGCGCGCCCCCGAGGCATTGTACTCACCCCCGCGCTTCACCATCGCAAACAACTGCCCCTCCGGCCGCGCCGGCAGCCGCGCCTGCTTCACAATCACCGTTCCCACCGCAAACCCGTCTCGGCTACGCCCAGCGTCGTGAATGAAATACCGCTGGTCTCCGGCGTAGTGCGTCTGCCCCCGCGCCGGCAGGTCCTCGAACGCGCCGCCCGGCCACTCCCGGAACCCCTGAAAGTCCCGCTCGAAGGCAATGAACGGCTCCGGCCGGCTCCGCGAGCAGGCAGGCTGGGCAAGCGCCACGGCGCAAGCCAAGCCGAGGATTTGTCGCGAAAACACGCTGCTTTTCTACTCGCCGAACGCCCCGCAAAACACCCCACGGGCGCTTCGTCACCACCTTGTTACAACTTGAGCCGGCCCCCCGAACGTGACAAGTTCCGCGGCCGCCAAACCCACGCAACCACACCCCAAAACACACGCTCCCGTAGCTCAGTTGGATAGAGCAGGGCTTTCCTAAAGCCAAGGTCGTACGTTCGAATCGTATCGGGAGCGCTACTCAGCCCTTCGGGCTGGTCTGCGAGCCCGATTCTCTTCGGGCTGGTTGCTTGCTCCTAAGGAGCTCGCTGCCCTTGGCGCGAATCGTATCGGGAGCGCTACTCAGCCCTTCGGGCTGGTCTGCGCGCCCGACTCTCTTCGGGCTTTTCGTTCGGCCCTTCGGGCCTCGCTCCCGAACCGCGAATCGCGCCAGCCGTGTTGTCGCGCGAGACGTGCTTGGGGGGCTCCGCCGCAGCCAAACACCCGCGAAAGCGGCGGGTGCGAACAACTTCGGCAGTGGCCGTGGTAATCCGCCGCCAAGGTCTGAGATGGGAAACATTCGGCGACTGGACCCCAATGGCGTGGTCGGTGCAGCCAGGCCTGGCACAGGGCTTGCTGCGAGCGTGGGCATGAGCTTGCGAATGGTCACGCTGGTGGGCGCGCTGACAGTCGTGCTGAGTTGCGGCAGCAAAGAAACGCCGGACGCTCAAGAGGGGGCGGGCACCAGC
>DATAKF010000028.1:0-21820 GCA_036261775.1 Polyangiaceae bacterium
TGGGTACGTGAGCACCGGACCGGAGCGAAAACGAAGCCAGAAGCCAGGATCAGCGGGCGTGCTCACCAGCTGAAATGAGACCAATGGCGAGCCGCCTCCCCGCCTCCCTGTTTTCTCGCTCTCGAGTGAGGGCGCTGCAAATTTCCCCCGGTTGGCAGGGGCTGCCTAGTTGGCAATAGTACCCGCATGAAGCCGCCCAGCTCGTCCGGACTCACCTCGCTCGGAAGCGCGCTGCTCGCGCTACTGGCCGTGTCGACTTGGCACAGGCCGGCCCACGCCGACACGCTGATCATCAAGAACCCGGGCGATCACCCGCGTTACGTCTTCGAGGCGGAGCCGCACTTGGTGCTCGGCTTCATCGAACCGCCGGGCTACGCCGCCGGGACCGGCTTTGGCGCCGGCTTTCGGGGTTCGATTCCGATCGTGCGCAACGGCTTCGTGCCGTCCATCAACAACTCGGTGGCGATTGGCTTCGGCGCCGATTTCGCGCGCTACGGCCGGGGCGACTACTGCCGCGACGGCGGGCCGCTACCCGACTGCGACCGCGTCCGCGCCGAAGGTTTCAACGAGTTCTACTTCCCGGTCGTGATGCAGTGGAACTTCTTCCTCAGCCGTAACTGGTCGGTCTTCGGCGAGCCGGGCTTTGCGCTGAACTATCACGCTTGGAGCGGCCCCACGCGGCTGGACGTCGACCCGTTCATCTTCTTCTTGGGCGGGCGCTACCACTTTTCGGACAAGGTGACGCTGACGATGCGGATCGGCTACCCGGCATTCTCCGTCGGTTGTTCGTTCCTGCTCTAGCGTAGCGATTTGCTCCTGGCCTCAGCTTCCCAGACGGCCTGCATAAAACCCGGGACGCAGCCCCGATGGCCGTGAACCCCAGACCAAGCTATAAACTGAGCCGTGAGCCTTCTGTACATCGTGGCCGGCATTCTCGGCCTGGGGCTGCTCGTGGTGGTGCACGAGACCGGCCACCTGCTGGCGGCCAGGGCGTCGGGAATGCGGGTCGTGCGCTTCAGCATCGGGTTCGGGCCGCCGCTCTTGCGCTACCAGAGCAAGAAGAGCGACACGCTGTACCAGGTCGCGCTGATTCCGTTTCTGGCCTACGTGCAGATCGCGGGCATGAACCCGTTCGAAGAGATCGATCCGGACGACAAGAGCTCCTACGCCAACGCCTCGCTGTTCGCGCGCGTGTTCGCCATTTTGGCGGGGCCCCTGGCCAACTACCTGTTCGCGTCGGTCCTGTTCTTCATCTGCTTTGCGGGCGCGGGCGTGCCCAAGCCCACCACCAAGCCCATCGTCGAGGTGATGAACGACAGCGCGGCGCAAGCCGGCAAGCTGAAATCGGGTGACACCATCACCGCCATCGCCGGCGTGAAGGTCAAAGACTTCGAGGCGATGCGCCAGCAGATCGTGAAGAACCCCGGCAAGGCGCTGGCGTTCGACGTCACGCGCGGCAAGCAGCAACTTCAGCTGACCATCACTCCCAAGAACGACGGCGGCGTGGGTCGTATCGGCGTGCAGCCGCTGACCAGCAACGTCCCGGTGACGCTGAAGGAAGCGGGCGTGTTGGCGCTGACGTACCCTTACTTGGTCGTCAAAAACTCGATCATCGAGCTCGGGCGCATCCTGACGTTTCAGACCAAGCCGGTGCTGAGCGGGCCCGTCGGCATCGTGAGCGAAACCTCGAAAGCCGCCAGCGAGGGCTGGGTTTCCTTCGTCTTTTTGCTGGGCGTCATCAGCGCTTATCTGGGCGGCTTCAATGCCCTGCCCTTTCCGGCGCTCGACGGAGGGCGCTTGGCCTTCCTGGGCTACGAGGCGATCACGCGCAGGAAGCCCAACGCCCGCATCGAGGTCGTGGTGCACGCGCTCGGCTTTGCCATGCTGCTCACGCTGATCGCCATCGTGACCTTTTCCGACACCAAGAAGGTCATCAACGGCGCTAGCGAAAAGCCCAACGCTTCGGCGGCGCCAGCCGCCGCGCCGCCGCCCAGCAGCTCCAAGCGCTGAGGGCCAAGCTGAACACCATGAGATTCGCGCTCGCCGTCGTTGCCCTAGGGCTAAGCTCCATTGGCTGCGCTACGCCCAAAGTGAAGCTCGACGAAGGCCCACGCGAATACGTCGCTACCGATTACGACAGCGTGCTCAAGAGCTGGACGCGCGACAAGCAGTTCACGAACGTGAACGTGATGGACAACGTGCTCAGCGTCACCGCGACCTACGAGTCGTGGGACTTTCGCTGGGCCTACGTGATCCGCTACGCGGAAGATTACCGCTTGACCGTCGATCAGCGGCACTCACTGCTCGAGCGTTCGCTGGCCGAGGCGCGCGACGGTCACCAGTTTTACGTGTCGCTCTACACCCAGCGCTACAAATGGGCCGACCTGACCTCGAAAGAGCCAGCGTGGATCGTGCGCTTGATCGACGACGAGGGCACCGAGACAGCACCTTCCGAGATTGAAGCCATCAAGAAGCCGGGCGCCATCGAGCTGACGTATTTTCCGTACACCACGCCGTGGCGCAGCACCTTCCGCGTCAATTTTCCGCGCGTGCGCGTCGACGGCCGACCGACCATCGCGGCAGCGGCTCGCTGGTTCGGCCTACGCTTTGCCGGCGCCCAGGGCTACGAAGAGCTGATCTGGGAGCTGGACAAGGGCGGAAACACCGCCGTCGCCACGCGCGCTCCCTCAGCCGGCCAGCAGCTCCAGTAGCGGCGGCACACTGAGCATCAGCTCGTGGGCGGCGTGACGATCCGCCGCCATCAGCAGTGCGCCGGCAGCGCCAGCGCGCGCAGCCGTGGGAGCCGCACCAGCCGACAGGACTTGAGGCGCGAACAAGAAGTCGCCAGGCTGAAGCTCGCCGTCGCTGCCCGGCTTGTCGGGATCGCTGCCCAGCTCCAAGCGCCCCGCACCAAGGATGAACAAGCCGCCGACCGGCTTGCCCTTCTCGACCAAGAGCTCACCGGGCAAGAGCTTGACCAGCTTGCAGCGCGACAAGACCATGCCGCGCAGCGAGTCGTCCAAGCGATCGCCCATCGGGCCCATGGAGACGCCGGCCAACGCCTGGTAGCGATCGGCGACTTCTTGCAGTTCCTGCAGCACCCACGGGCACTCCGCGAGCGGCGGTTCGATGACGTCGAAATCCCAAATTGCGATTTGTGTGTCCGGAGCCGTCGCGACCAGCCGCAGCGCGACGCCATCCGCGAGCGTGCCTCGACCGTAAACCAGCTCGCGCTCGCCAGCCGCGCCACAGGCAACGTCGGCAATGGCGGGCATGACGTTGACGGCGCCGCGCAGCACGAGCGCCAAACCGAAGCCGCTGACCTCTTCCTCGGTAGCTAGCCGCTCGACCCGCGCGCCACGAGCGAGGGCGACTTGAGTTTCGGGAGGGAAATCCTCGAAACCACGGATCTCGGCGAGCGAGATGCCGACGATGATCGGCTCGCCGAGGGGCTCGGGTTCCGGTTCGGGCTCGGGTTCCGGTTCGGGCTCGGGCGCGGGTTCCGGTGCGGGCGCGGGCGCGGGTTCCGGTTCGGGTTCGGGTTCGGGTTCGGGTTCGGGTTCGGGCTCGGGTTCGGGTTCCGGTTCGGGTTCCGGTTCGGGTTCGGGCTCGGGTTCCGGTTCGGGTTCCGGTTCGACCTCGGCCTCGGGCTCGGGCTCGATCTCGTAGGGGAGGCGTTCGGGCTGTTGGTAGGCGAGCGGGACGGCTTCAGCGACGCTCAGGCGAACGGGGGTCGGTGCCGGATCCTCTTCGAAGGAAGGAGCGGCTAGGTTGGCAGTCGGGGCTTCGCTGGCGAAGCGCGGTAGCTCTTGGTTCGAGAGATCGTCGTCGTCCGCCAGATCGTCGTCGGAGATTTCGTCTTCGGAGATCTCGTCGTCATCGATCTCGACGACTTCTTCATCGGCTTCGACCTCGACGGCAACTTCGGCGTCGCTCTCGCCCTGCGCGTGGGCTGCGACCGCTTCGGCGGCGTCGACATCGGTCAGCTCATCGGTGGC
Source organism: Polyangiaceae bacterium (assembly GCA_036261775.1). Lineage (GTDB taxonomy): Bacteria > Myxococcota_A > Polyangia > Polyangiales > Polyangiaceae > PMG-095. Next base: position 3,999 of record DATAKF010000028.1, read on the forward strand.
TTCAGCGTGGAGCGGAGCCTGTTCGGGCTCGTCGATGTCCGTGTCGGGAGGCAGCGACATGGCCTCCTCGTCGATCATGTCGGTGCCGTCGAAGTCGTCAGCCACGACCTCGGCCCGCGGAGCGGGAGCGGCGGCGGGGCCGCTCAGCAAGAAAGCTTCCAGCGCGTCGGTCTGACGCGTCAGCTCCGCGGCGCGCCAGGTCGCGCCTACCGCTACCGCTGCATCAATCGCGCGGCGCAGCCACACCACCGCGTCTGCTTGTGACCCGCGCTTCCACTGTACCTGCGCAGTCGACAAGCCCCAGGCCACGTCGTCGTCGTCGTCGTCCTTCGCGGTAGGGAATTCGGGCGACCCCGGATCGGTCATGGGAAGCAGCCTTTTACACGAACCAAGCTGGTTTGGGGGCATCCCCCCGCTTTGAATCAGGCAGTGTCCTCAAATTGGGTTTGCTCGCGCGTGCCCGTGCCCGAAGTGAGGAGTCGTTGGGCACGCTTGTTCTGGGGAGGCCTAGGTTCGTGGCGCGGGCTGTGCCCGCGCGCGCCGCGCCCAGCTGGGCGCGCAGTCGGTCCAGCGGGGCGGCACGCGGGGCCCCACCCCACGCGAGCTCGTCGCTTGGCTCCTCGCAGGTGCGGGCACGGGCACGTTTACGTCGAGACCGCAGCATTTAGACACAGGCTCTATTGGGAATGGACGAAGACCTCGCGGTCTTTTGCACCATTCGGCGGTCCGACCACACCGCGCTTTTCCATCATTTCGACAATCTTGGCGGCCCGGTTGTAGCCGATTGTCATCTTGCGCTGCAGCCAGCTGGTCGAACAGCGCTGGGTCTCGGCCACGATCCTGACGGCCTCGTCGTAGCGAGCGTCGGAGGCTTCCTCGGCCCCCTCCTCGGCTTGCTCGTCCTCGGCGGCCTTCAGAATGGCGTCGTTGTATTCGGGCGCGCCCTGTGCTCGGAGGTAGTCGGTGAGGCCGTTGACCTCTTCTTCACTGACGAACGGGCACTGCACGCGCCGGATGTCGGTGTCGCCGTTCAGCTTGACCAGCATGTCACCGCGGCCGAGCAAGAGCTCTGCGCCCATTTCGTCCAAGATGGTGCGGCTGTCGACCTTCTGAGCGACGCGAAAGCCGATGCGCGACGGAAAGTTGGCTTTGATCATGCCGGTGATGACGTCCACGCTCGGGCGCTGCGTGGCCAACACCACGTGCATGCCGGCGGCGCGTGCCTTCTGAGCCAAACGCGCCACCGAGGTTTCGACTTCCTTACCCTGCTGCATCATCAAGTCGGCGAACTCGTCGACGACGATCACGATGTACGGCAACGCATCCGGGAAGACCACGCCGTCACCATCGTCCTTCGACTTGGGCACCGTGACCGCGTCGCCCTCGGCGTCGATGGCTTGCACTTCGGTCACGCGCGGCGCAGGCAGCTCGCCACGACGCACCTTGTCGACCCAGCCGTTGAAGGTGGTGATGTTCTTGGTACCGGCGTTGGCGAACAGCTGGTAGCGCCGCTCCATCTCGTCCACCGCCCAGCGCAGCGCCGTGGCGGCTTGCTTCATGTCGGTCACGACCGGCAAGAGCATGTGCGGAATGCCGTCGAACGGCGCCAGCTCGACCACCTTCGGGTCGATCATCAACAGCCGCAGCTCTTGCGGCGTGCGACGCATGAGCAGACTCGCCAGCATCACGTTGAGGCCGACGCTCTTACCGGCGCCAGTCGCGCCAGCGACGATGACGTGCGGCATGGACGCCAGATCGGCGTAGAAAGGCGCGCCGACGATGTCGCGGCCGAGCACGACCGGTAGCGGCGCCTTCTCGGAGAGCTTTTCGAAGCGTTGGTCCTCGATCAGCTCGCGGAAATTGACGGGAATGCGCTGGTCGTTCGGCAGCTCGAAGCCGATGCGGCTCTTGCCCGGGATCGGCGCGATGATGCGCACCTTGCGCGACAGGCCCAGCGCCAAGTCGTCGGCCAAGCCCGCTACACGGCTGACCTTGGTGCCGGCTTCGCACGTGACCTCGTAAGTCGTCACGGTCGGGCCGGGATGAATCTCCACGACCTTGCCCGAGACGTCGTAGTCGCTGAGCGTCTTTTCGAGCTGCGTCGCGTGCTCCAAAATCTTGGAGCGATCGATCTCCGGCACTTCCGCGCTGGGCGATTCGAACAGAGTCGAAGCGGGCAGGCGGAACTCGCCACGCTTCTGCGCCTTGTCGGCGCCCTTGGCCTTCTTGACTTCGGCTGCCGGATTCGTCGCGACGATCTTGGGCTCGGCGGGCGGCGCCGGGACTGAAGCTTTGGACTTGGCGGTCGGGGCGGGGGCGGATGCCTCGGCCTCTTCGGCGTCTTCCTCTTCGTCTTCTTCCTCGTCTTCTTCTTCGGGCTCGGGCTCCGGTACGGGCTGCTTCTTCGCCTTCTTGGGCTCGGCTTTGGCGGGCTTTTCGACGACGCGCGGGGCGCCGCCCGTCAAGATCTCTTCCTGCAGGCTCGAAAGCGCGGCGCGATCGGCAAGGCCCGCGCGCAGCGACTCGGAGACCGCCAGCGGTGGCTCACCGGTGGTGTCGAGCGGGATCCAATCCGACTCGTCCTCCTCGAGGTGCATCAGGATGGCTTCGTCTTTGTCGTGCATCTCGATGCGCGGCGCTTCACGTTGCGTGAGCGCTTCGCGATCGGCGCGGCGCAGCGCGCGCGCCTTCATCCAGGCGCCGTGGAGGTGAGCGACCAAAGCTGCCAGCCGCTGCAGCAGCATGGCCGACCAATCCGAGGCCCGCTGACACCACTCGATGAACGAAAAGCTGCTGCGGCCAATCAAGATCAGGCCGACGCAGGTGAGCCCCACCAAGAACGAGCCCAGCGTCGAGAAGGCTTGGCGCGAAAGCTCGCCGAACAGCATGCCCACGTTGCCGGCCGCAGAAGCCGAGCCAAAAGCCATCAGCTCCGGCGCAGTCACTTGCACCAGCGCTGCCATCACCACGCCCACCAGCACGTCGGCAGCGACGCGATAGCCAAGGTTGTCGGGCACACGTCCGCGAAACAGCGGCGCGCCAAGCAGCGCTAGGTCGAGCGGCAAGAGCCACGCGACGACGCCGAAGCCCTGCACCAGCACCGCGGCGATCGCGGCGCCGGTCGCGCCCGCGAGGTTGCTGCCGCCTTGAGTTGGGTCGAAGGGATCGACTCGGTAGCTCGCTAGCGACAGCGCCAAGAACGCAGCCGCAAAAAACAGGAGCAGCGCCCCCGCTTCCAACAGACGGCCATGAAATTGCTGACCACCGGGCCGGTCCTGATCCGCAGGCCCCGGCGGCGCCGGCAACAGAGCATTTCTGGGCGAAAACAGTCGGACACCCATCTTGGTTACCTTTACCTACATCACCCTACCCAGGGCGTGCAAGTAACGGTGGCCACCCCCGTAGAACCCGCCGGACTTCGTTAAGCGCAGGCTAGAGGCTTCCGTAGGGAGCCGCGAGCTTGAGTCTTTCTCGCACGCGAGGGTACGATGACAGGTCTTTCCGGCGCAGGGGCGAAGAACACAATGATGGGACACGGCCAAACACAGCGAAATTCAAAGAGAATGATGCGCGCGCGGCTGCTATCCGCCTTCGTTCTATTGGGGGCGCTCGGCGCAACCACCACTGCCTGCCGCACGGACAGCACCAACATCCAAGCCTGGGGAAGCAAATCCCAGGGGCCGCGCAAGCTCGTGGCCGTGCTGACGCACGACAAGTACCCGACGGACCTGCGCATCGAAGCGGCGATGATGCTGGTGAGCATGAAGCCCCGCGGCGGCCGTCGCATCGGGATTCAAGGCACCGACGAGCAACCCGGGCTGATCGACGCGCTGGCGCAGATGCAGCCCGCGTCGCGCACGGCGATCGTGGCGCGCCTGGTGCCGAAGCTACAGACCGAGATGCTGAAGCCGTTGCCCGCTGCTCAAGCCGGTGTGGCCGTGGCCGACGTCACGATTCCTTACAAGGATGCAGCCTTCGCGCTGCTCACGCACGACGACGGCGCGCTGCTCACCGACGAAGCCCTGCGCAAGGGCCTGAAGGCGACGCTGGCCACCTGGGCCGCGACCAACTTCGCCGATCGGCTCGACGACACGTCGCAGATGTTCGGCATGGAGCAGGTGCTGCGTGAGCTGAAGGCTGACGGCGTGCGCTCGCTCCCCGACTTGATCGTGCCGGGCGCCAACAAGATCGACCGCATGAGCCAGCTGATCGCCGATTTTGGCGACGACGCGACCAAAGCCAAAGCCAGCGAGAAGCTCGTGGCCGTCGCGCTCGAGGTCAACTCGGCGAAGTGGATCGAGCAGAAGGCTGGCGTGGTCGAGGCCGCCAACAAGGCGTCCAAGCTCAACCCCAAGCCCGAGCAGTTCAAGGCGCAGGTCGCTCAGTACCAAGAAGAAGAGCTGACCCACGTCCTGGCCTCGATGAAGAAGGTCGGCGGCAAGCCGGCCGTCGCGTTCCTGCTCGGCTTCGCTCAAGACAAGTCGCAGTCGGACAAGCGCCGCCAAGCAGCGCTAGCCGCGCTGCAGGGCAACCTGGACAAGAAGGACGCTTCCCACGCGGCCGCCGTGCTCGCGATCGCGGGCGCCTCCGACACGCCCGATCCGGTGCGCGACTTGGCCCTGGCTCGCGTTGGTGAGCTGCCGCGTCCGGTGGTCATCGACAAGCTCTACGACCTGTTCAAGGACCCGAACTGGAAGGTCCGGCAGGTGGCGGCTCAGCTCGTGCTGAAGATGAGCGAGACGCCCCAGCTGCCCGAGTTCTTCAGCAAGCTGGGCCAGGCCGACAACATGACCATCACCGAGGCCCTGCGCTATGGCGCCTTGCTGTCCGGCATGAAGGGCACTCCTACGCCGGCCGAAGTCGCCGAGAAGTACTCCGCCAGCGGACACCCGGTGCAAAACCGCTTGGCCGCCCTCGGCTACTACTACACGGTCGGCACCGCCGCCGACGTGGGCAAGATCTCGGCCTACACGTCCGACAAGACCGCTACGCCCAAGTGCAAGCCCGACGCCAAGGACTGCGACTGGAAGTGTGAAGTCCAGGGCGAAAAAGGCCCGGAGACCAAGGAAGTCTCGACGCTCGGCCAGTTCGTCGAGTACTGCGTGAAGCCTGCCATGGAGAAAAACAAGGCGGCAAAGTAGAGCAGCGATGACGGCGGATCAGAACAAGAAGACTACGCGCACGTTCCAGTGCAAAGACGCGTTGTGGCAGAAGTTCGAGCAGATGGCGCGCGAGCTCGAATGCTCCGTGGACTACCTAGTCAACGACGCCATGAAGCAGTACGCGCGCCAGCGTGGCTACGGCGCCGCCGCCGGCTCGCCTTCGATTCCGCCGCCCATGGCAGCGCCGCCGCCCTCGTCGGCACCCGCGCCGAGCTCGACCGGCTTGGGAGCGCCGCCCCCGGTTGCCCCGCCGCCGCCCGCACCAGCCAAGGTCGCCCCGCCGCCACCAGCGCCCGGTAAGCACAAGGTCGCGCCGCCTCCGGCACCACCACCGCCCGCAGCCTCCGGCGTGGGCGCCCCGCCGCCTCTGCCCGCCCCCGGCTCCGCGTTGCCTGCGCCCACTCGCCGGGCGCCTGGTCCGCCGCCACCGCCCATGCCGAGCGGTGGTGCGCGCAGCATGCCGCCTCCGCCGCCCCCCGGGCGTCCGGCTCCTGCTGCGCCTCCACCTCCCGCTGCGCCCGGCAGCACGGCCGGCGCCAAGCTCACCATCAGCTACCAGGGTGAGACGTTCCCGGTCACCAAAGATCGCTTCATCATCGGCCGCGGCAAGCAGTCGAGCGATTTGACGATCAAGGACCCGAACGTCTCGCGCCAGCACGCGATGATCGAGTTCTCCAACGGCCAGTACTACATCGTCGACATGGGCTCGACCAACGGCGTCGAGTACAACGGCCAGCGCGTGCAGCGAAAGGTCATCTCGGAGGGTGATTCCTTCCGAGTCTGCGATCACGAGCTGAAGTTCACCTTTAGCTGAGGGCGCGTGCGACGCCTTCTACTTGGCCTGACGCTGCTCGCCGCCCTGAGCGGCGCCGGCAAGACGTCGGCCGCGCCCGATCGGCTGGAGGGCGTGCGCAGCGTGCTGGTGCTGCGCCGCGACGAGCCGTTGTTCACCGGACCCAACAAGGGTGCCGCGCGACGCGGCGCCGCCGAGCGCAACGCGCGCCTACCGGTGTTCGAGCTGACGCGCGGCGGAGGCTGCAGCGGTCGCTGGTTCTTGGTCGGTCCGCTCGCGTGGATTTGCGAAGAGGGCGCCGAAGCGTCCGCCGCCGAAGCGCCACCCGAGCAGCCGCGCCCAGTCAGCGCCGAGGGGCTACCGTACGACTACTACTTCGTCGGTCCGGACGGCTCGTTCGGCTACACGGATTTGCTCGTCGCCGAAGAGGGGGTACCGGAGACGCAGCTCTTGCCCGGCTTTGGCGTGGCGATCACGCGAGAAGGGCAAAAGCCGGGCGGAGAGCGCTACGGCCTGAGCACGCACGGCTTCTGGATCCCGCTGCGTGACCTGCGGCGCGCCGCGGCACCGGCGTTTCGCGGCGGCGTGGTCGGCGACGCGCTCGACGTAGCGTGGGTGAGGGTCGACAAGACGCACGCGCGAAAGACGCCCGGCGGCGCGGCGCTCAAAGAGCTTCTGGCGCGCCAAGCGCGCTTGCAAGTGCTGGAGACGAGCGAAGTCGGCGGCAAGAAATGGCTGCGCGTGGGGGAAGCGCAGTGGCTACCGGCGACCGAGGTCGTGCAGCCGACGCGGCTGGCGCGGCCCGCTGAAGTGAAGGCCGGCGAACACTGGTTCGACGTCGAGCTGGCGACGCAAATCCTGACCGCCTACGTGGGCGATCACCCGGTGTTTGCGACATTGGTCTCCACGGGTCGCGGCCCCGAAGGCACCGTGCTGGCGACGCCACCGGGCTTGCACCGCATTTGGGTGAAGCTCGCCGCCAGCGACATGGACAACCTGGAGAACCTGGATGCCAACGAGAGCTACGCCATCCAGGCGGTGCCGTGGGTCATGTACTTTCAGCAAGGCTACGGGCTGCACGGGACCTTCTGGCACCGTGCGTTTGGTCGCGTGCAGAGCCACGGCTGCGTGAACTTGAGCCCGTCCGACGCCGAGCGGCTGTTCAACTGGGCCAGCCCCCGACTGCCGAGCGGCTGGACAGCGGCGCTGCCCACGGTCTACGACCAAGGAAGCTTAGTGCGCGTCAGGTAGTAAAACCCTGGTCGCCGTCTCGGCGACTTTGCCGAAGTGGAGAAACTAGATGGAGCTCAAAATCGGTCGCGATACGCTGCTGGCCATCTCGGCCGTCGCCTGGGCGGATGGCTCGATGGACGCGCGTGAGGCCGAAGCGCTGCGCCAAGCCGCCAAGCAGCTGGGCATCGCCGGCGAAGACCTGGGCCAGGTCGAGCGCTCTTTGACGACACGTGTCTCGCTCGACGAGGTGGAGACCGTACGCATGAATCGCCTGACGCGGCTGTTCACCTACGCGACGGGCTGTTGGATGGCGGAGGTCGACGGACAACAGTCAGCAGCCGAGACCACGCTGTTGCAGCTCCTCGGTGATCGCCTCGGCTTGTCGGCGGTCGCGCGCGACCGAGCACACAACGCGGTCCGCGGGATCGCGGAGCGTTCTCTGCCGGGCGCTTTTGATTTGCTGGAGCTGCGCTCGCGACTATCCGCCGGGCTGAGCCAGATTGGCGACGAGTAAGCTCGTCACGCCGGCTCAGCCCGCGGGAACGCGGAGTAGCGGCTTCAGATCTTGCCGGTGAGGATGAACGCGATGATGAACGCGAACAGCACCAGCGACTCGATCAGCGCCAGACCGAGAATCATCGGCGTCTGAATGCGCGGGGCGGCGCCGGGGTTGCGGCTGATGCCCTCGAGAGCGGCCGCGGCAGCGCGACCCTGACCGAGACCACCACCGAGCACGGCCAAGCCGATCGCGATGGCAGCGCCGATCGCGGCAGCGGAGCCCGAGCCACCACCAGCAGCTTCCGTACCCTGCGCGAAGGCGGGAGCAGCGGTGAGAGTGGTGAGGGCAACACTGGCAAGCTTGAGCTTGTTCTTCGACATAAGGACTCCTTTTAACTCCGCGTTGGCGCTTTGTTTCGCGCCGAAAACCTGCGCTTTGGCAGGGGCAATTTCAGGGCCCGCTCTTAATTCGTTTTCGTTCGCCGTGCCACTCGTTTTTGAGGGCGCACAGCTTTCGACGAGCGGGCGTTCCGAGCTGGTTGGAAGTGAGCGTCAGTGATGGGCGCCGTGAGCTTCGTGCTCGGTCGCCAGGCCGATGTAGATGCAGGTCAACATCGTGAAAACCAGCGTCTGAATCAGCACCACCAGGCAACCCAGCAGCATCAGCGGGACGGGCACCAAGAGCGCGACGAGCGACAAGAACAGGCCCAGCAGCAGATGGTCCGCTGCCATGTTCACCATGAGACGAACCGCCAGCGTGACCGGGCGCACGAACAGCGAGATGACCTCGATGGGAAACATCAGCGGGGCCAGGTACCAGGCCGGGCCGGCCAGGTGCTTGATGTAGCCAAAACCGTTGGTCATCAGGCCGTACGCGTTGAACAGCACGAACACGACCACGGCACTCCCGAGGGTGATGTTCAGGTTGCTGGTCGCGACCGGCATGCCCGGGATCAGCGCCATCACGTTGGCGAAGAACACGAAGGTGGCGGCGGTGCCGATCAGCGGGAAGTACTTCTTGGCGCGCTCGGCATCCATCACGCTCTTGGCCAGGTCGTAGAAGTAAGCCAGGAACGCCTCCATGAACGTGCGGAGGGTCAGCTTGTCTTCGGGGATGATGGCTTCGTCGGTCTGATTGAGCCGCGAGCGCACGCGCACCGCGATGAGCAAGATCAACGTCACGACGAATAGTGACGCCGCCAACGGCTCGAAGCTGTGCCAGGTGGGCGCCTGCTTGCCGACCAGGCTCTCGCCCAGCATGTCGGCGTTGTGATCGAGCGTGTCACGGAAGTGCGAAAGGATCAGCGTAAGCCAGGAGGAATGTTCGGGCATCTATCGACCTTCGGGGCCGGAATCATCGGAGATTCCGCCTTGAATTTGAGGAGACGTGGCGACGCGCGGACGCGCCGCGCCAAGTTGAGCAAACACGATTCCGAGCGGCAGGGCGCCGTAGCCAACCGCCAGCGGGATCACCGTCGTGATGCCCAGCTTGAGCACCACCGCGACGACCGCCAACAAACCGACGAGCTTGAGCGCAGCCAGCAGCACCCAGGGCAGACCGGCGCCGTTCATGAACGCGCGCACGATGCGACCGAGCGACCACAGGTTGAACGCCGCGATGACCGCGCCGAGCGCCACGCCGAGCACGCCGTCACGCCCGAGCACGAACGGAGAACCGAGCGTCAACGCAGCGCCGCTCAGGGCAATCGCCCAGAGCGCCGAGCGCAGGCCTCGTTCTTCATCGGTCTTTGGCGTCATCGTCGTACTTCTGTCGGGCTTCTCGGTCGCGCCGCTCGTGCTCGTCGGCTTCGCGGTTGGATTTCTGCACCGCTCGATAGATGGCGCGCCCCGCGGCCGCAAGCCCGTAAGCGAAGCCAATCCAAGTCAGCCAGCCGCCGGTCTGAAACCGCTTGTCGAGCCACTGGCCGCCAAACAGCCCCACGACCACGCTGAGCGCGACCTCCATCCCCAAGGTCCCGTAGCTACCCAGGGCTTTCCAGTCTTGCTGCACAGGCGGCTTCTTCAAGAGATCACTGCACGAACTTCTCCACCGCCCGCCTGCCAAGCTTGGCTTTTGGCGAGGCTTTCGCGAGCACCAAGCGACCGTGGGCGCCTCCCACGGACAGTACTCCTGTACGTGAGCACCGGAGCGGAGCGAAAACGAAGCCAAAAGCCAAGATCGGCAGGCGTCCCAACCAGATGGGACGAGTCAGGGGTAAGGCTGCCCGGCCCTTAGCATGCTGCGTGGTATGGTCCAGCCCGCATGAAGCGCGTTGCCGTTCTCATTGGAATGGCCGCGGTCGCGCCGAGCGTGGCCCAGGCCCAGATCCCCGCTGCCCCCGCGCCTGCGGCCGCGGCTCCCGTCGCTCCAGCTGCGGCCGCGACAGCAGCGCCGCCAGCGCCGCCCGCGCCGCCCGCGGCGGCGCCCGTCCCGGCCCCGGCACCTCCCGCCGCGCCAGAAGCCGCCAAGGTCCCCCCGGGCGACGAATATTTCGTGGAGCCGGCGCCAGCCGCCCCGCCGCCAGCCGCCCCAGCGCCCGCCCCCACTGAGCCGCCCGTGTTCGAGCCGCCGCCACCAGGCGCGCTGTCGTCCTTCGAGCCGCCACCCCCGCCCGAGACGCGCCACCAGGCGCCGAACAACTCGCTCTGGCTCGGCGCGCGCGTCGGCTGGCTGTTTCCGTTCGGTAACCTCTGGGCGGTGGCTGAGCCGGTCGCTGGCTCTGGCGGCGGCTACGTGCTGCGCGGCGTGCCCTGGCGCGACTACGCGTCGTCGGGGCCCATGTTCGAGCTGAACGCTGGCGTGCGGCTCTCCCGCGCGTACACCGTGTTCGCCCTCTGGGAGCGCGCGCAGCTCGGCTCCGGCAACCGCAACAACGGCATCGACGGCGCGCAAGACGGCGCCGAGAGCGACTTCTGGGCGCTCGGCCTGCGCGCTTCGTCCAACCCCGATCGCCTCGGCTTCTTGACGGAGGTGGCAGTCGGCTACCGGCGTGCCCGCACGTTCTTCAAGAACGACGTGCAGTACCAGTTCACCGACGCGCCGTTCGAGGCGCGGCTGGGTTTGGGTGGCGAGTGGCGCATCAGCCCGTTGTCGACCGTGTCCTCACTCATCTCGGTGGGTGTCGGCGGATTCGGCAGCGTCGAGCGCGTGGGACCGAACGGCAACGCCTTGCCGCTCACGCGCAACATCGACGAGGGCGACGGCCACGCCTGGGTCACGTTCACCATCGGCGGGCATTTCGACCTGATTCGCTCGCGGCACTGACTCGCGCAACGCCGGCGCTCCGGCTCGACCCGGAGGCCGTATTTGAAAGGGCGTTCAACGCGCGGCTCTCTCGCGTGTTCTGGGTTCGTTTGACGCTTCGCCGAATGGCCCGCTTGGTCTTTGGCCACCGGCGCGAGCAACTAGGTGCATGGAGAAAGTAGGTTTCATGGTGACGAAGATTGACTGGATGCGTGCTGGCTTGGTTCTGGTTGCCTTCTTGGGCACGGCGTGCGGGTCGGATTCGAGCTCCAGCCCCAATAGCGGCGGCGCGGCTGGCAGCGGCGACCCAGCTTGCTTGGCGAGCTCGATCGAGCTCACGGAAACGAAACGCACGGACTCACCGAGCTTCAACACCGTCCTGCTGGATTTCGACGCGAAGAACGCGTCGAGCACGAACTACGACATCATGAAGGGCTCCAAGGCCATCCTGCTGGACTTCGTCGTAACCACGGCGGAAGGAACCGAGTACCAGAGCGAAGCCCCACTCACCGCCGCCAAGATCGACGCGGGCGCAACCGCAGCCGTCGTAGCCATGGCCGAGTACGGCGCGGGCAAGACCTTCGAGAGCTACACGGTGTCATTGCGCTGTCGCTAGCTGGTGCGCGTGCCCGCTCAGCCCTCGGGAGGGTCTCGAAGGGATGCCGACGCGCTCAGCCCGCCAAATGCAGCACGATGCGCGTGCCTTTGGGCTCGCGGGGCTCGACGCGGATGCCGCCGCCGTGCGCTTCGGCGATTTGGCGAGTGATGGCCAGGCCGAGGCCGGTACCATGCTGTTTGGTCGTGAAGAAGGGCTCGAAGAGCCGCGCGCGCGTGGTGGCGGGCATGCCGACGCCTTCGTCGTCGACGATCAGGTCGAGCCCGCCGCCTTCGGCTCGCAGCAGCTTCACCATCACGCGCCCGCCGTTGGGCATCGCCTCGCGCGCGTTGCGCAGCAGGTTGAGCAGCGCCTGGCGGACCTGCGCTTCGGCCACGGGCAGCGAAAGCTCGCCCACGCCCGGCTCGATCGAGACCTCGAGCGTGATGCCGGCTTGCTCCAGCTCGCGGCGCACGAACTCGCACGCTTCTTCGACGATCTCCGCCAGGCGCTCGAGCTGCTTCTGCTGAGGTTTCTGGCGAGCCACCGACAGGTACTGCTCGCTGAGGCCCGACAAGCGCTCCACCTCGGCCTTGATGGCGCGCAGCAAGTTGTTGGCTTCTTCCGCCGACGCCGGCAGCTCTTCTTCGAGCAGCTCCAGGTTGAGCGCGATCGACGACAGGGGGTTTCTGATCTCGTGCGTGACGTGCGCGGCCATCTTACCGATGGTGGCCAGGCGCTCGGAGGCGAGCAGCTGCTCGTTGGCCCGCGCGATGGCGCTGACCATGCCCTCGAACGTCACCGCCAGCTCGCCGATTTCGTCGTTGGAAACGACGGCGGGTCGGGGCTTCAGGTCACCCAGCGCGACCGCTTTGGCGCGCTCGGTCACTAGCCCCAGCGGCAGCAGCATGCGCCGCGCATAGACGGCCATGCCGGCGCCGATGGCCAGCGTGGCTAGCGTGAGCGAGACCAAGAGCCAGGTCGCCACCCGCTCTCGCGCGCGCGCCTGCGCCACCAGTCGGTCGACGTTCTGCTCCACGCGCTTTTCGAGCTGCGCCAGGCGCATGCCCTCTTCCACGCCGCGCGTGACCAGCTCGTCGCCGACGCGCTCGGCTTGCGCGTTGTCGCGCCTGTCCAGCGCCTCGAACAGGCGGTCGAGTCGTTCGCCATCGCTGCTCACGAAGCGCTCCGCTTCGTTGATGTCCCGCAAGAGCTCGCCGCCAATACGCTGTGACTCGGCGCTGCTCTGCTCCGAGAAGGCGCGCGACACCGCGCGGCGGGCACCGGCAAACAGCCGAGGGCGCCCAATCTTGAGCGAGGCGCCGAACCAGACCCGAATGTCCGCCGGGTTGCCAGCGCGGGTGACGTGGTTCAGCTGCGTGTTCCAGGTGTCCTGGTTGGCGACCAGATCGCGCACGGCCAGCGCCAAGGGGAAGTAGCCGGAGCGCATCAAGTTGGCTTCTTCGACCGCCTGGCGCTGGGCGAACACGCAAAAGCCGGAGGCAGCCGCAAAGGCAGCGACTACGACTGCGAAGGCCGCGAAGACGCGCGCTGCGACGGGTCGGCGCGTTTTGCGGGCTTCAGCCATCGTGGGAGGAGTTGGCAGTGGGGGAGAGGGCAGATTCGAGCAGGGTGATGAGATCCACAGCGTTGGCGCCAGCGCGGCGCAGCTGAGAAAGGCTCGACGCGCACGCGGTTACCAATACTCCGCCGCCGAGCCGCGTGTGTTCGTCGGCGAGGCGCTGGCCGGCGGATTTGGCCACGCCTGGCATGCTGATTGGCAAGATGCCCCCGCCACCCGAGCAGCGGGCGTGTTGTCGCGCGGTTTCGAGCTCCAGAGGCGCGCCGCCGGTAACGCGGCCGAGCAGGCGCCGCGGCTCGTCGTACAGACCGAGGCCGCGACCGAGCGCGCAGCTGTCGTGGTAGCGAACGGGCTGGCGCGGTGGCTGCGCCGTGCCGAAGCGCGCCTCATGGCGCGCCGCCAGCTCGACGAGCGCCGTTGCGCCGATCTCACGCAGCTCGAGGGCGCAGCGCGGATCCGAGACGAGCAGGCGCTGCCCGCCGACCAATGACGCTACCCGACCGCGAGCCGCGTCCGCTGCCGCTGGGGCTCCTGCCGAGCGTTGCCAGGCGCCGCAGCAGCCGTCGACGAGCCGCACCGGCCCGGCCAACGCGACTGCCAGCCGAATCGCGGCGCGCGCTTCGTCGGGGAACTTGCGGGCATAGCGACAGCCCAGGAGCAACGCAGTATCGGCGTTTTCGCTGACGCCGGGGGTGTCGGCCAGCGCCGAGACGGCTTCGCTGTGCTCGGTTTGGAGCGCGTCTTGCCGGTCGAGCAGGCTCTGCACCGCCGCTGGCGCCAGGCCCTGCGCCACGTAGTCGGCGCGCGCGTCGTTCAAGGTTTCGGTGACCGGATTCCGATGGTCGCAGGCTTCGCGACAACGGAAACAGTTGCTGCAGCCCCAAGCCAGCCCGGCCTGCTCTGCGTCGAGCGAACCGTCACGCACGGCCTCGAAGGCGCTCTTCATCTTGCTGCCCGGAATCAAAGCCTCGCGTGGAAGGGCTTCGGACACCACGCAGGTGGCGCGGCACAGCTTGGGGCAGTACGCGCACTTCGACAGCTCGTCCTGGCGCTCGGCGAGCAGGGGCAAGCTGGTGGGGCCGGACATTAGACCAGGTTCTAGCCTGTCACGGCGTCGAGCGCTGACCCTTCGAGCTCTTGCGCGCTGCAGGCTTGGTTTGGGGCAGCTCCGGCTGGGGCAGCCGCAGCTCGAAGGTCGCGCCTCGCGGGCTGGACTTCACCTGCACGCTGCCGCCGTGCTCTTCGACGATCTTCTTGACGATGGCGAGACCCAGGCCGGTGCCGCCCTCTTTGCCGAGCGTGACGAAAGACTGAAACAGCCGGTGCTCGATGGCGGGGGGAATGCCCGGGCCGGTGTCGCTGACGGCGATGAGCAGATCCTTGCCCTCGAGCTTGCTCGTGAGCGTGAGCACGCCGCCACGGCTCATGGCTTCGATGGCGTTGCGGCACAGGTTGTGGACCGCGCGCGCCAGCCGCGCCTCGTCGAAGCGCGCCACGACCTTAGTGTCGATGACTAGCTTCAGCTCGATGGGCGTGCCGTTCAGCTCCAGCTCGAGCTGCCGGCGCAGGTCGCCGAAGAACTTGTGCAGGTAGACGCGCCGCACGAACAACGTGCGCTCACCGCGAGCAAACTCGAGCACCTCGCGCTGCATGCCGGTCAAGACGTCGAACTGCTTGAGTACTTCTTCGGAGTACTCGTGGCGCTTCTTGGCGTCAGCGGCGTCGGCCATCAGCTGCACGTAGCCGCTGATCACGGTCATGGGCGTCTTGAAATCGTGGATGACCTGCGAGAGCAGGCGCCCAATCGAGGTCAGCCGCTCGCCGCGCTCACGCGCTTGGCTCGCGAAGAACAAGCGCACGGCGGTGGAGACGTTGGCGCCCACGAGCTGCATCAGGCTCTCGTCTTCACCCGTGAAGGCCCGCGAAGCGGCCGTGCCGAACAGGCCGACGGCGCCGAGCGGCTTGCCGTCACCCTCCAAGGGCAAGACCAGCGCCGCATCCACCGGAAAAGGCAGGCTGCCCTCGACGCGCTCGTGCCAGTGCGGGCTCGGCGCGCCGGCCTTCACGTTCAGCATTTCGCCGCGTGACATGGCGGCCGCAAGCAGCCCTTCGCCGGCTTTCACGCCGATGCGCGTCAACGTGTCCGGCGCTTCGGCGTCGTACACGTACTGCACTAGATCGCCCGACTCTTCTTCGGCGACGAGCAGCGCCGCGCCGCGCGCCTCCGCCGACTTCGCGGACAGCCCGAGCAAGGCTTGAGCCAGCTCTTCGAGCGAGGTGGCGCGGCCCGTCGCGCGCTCCAGCTCGAACAAGAGCGACAGGTCACGCAGGCGCCGCTCGAGCTCGCCCTTGGTGTCGAGCAGCTGCTTGTTCTTTTGAATCAGCGACAAGAACAAGCGAGAGTTGTCGATGGCCACCGCCGCTTGCGTGGACAACGCCGACAAGATGGCTTCGTCCTCGGTCGTGAACTCCGGGGCGTCCTTCTTGTTCAAAATCTGAATCACGCCGATGGTGCGGCCGACGTGATTCTTGAGCGGCGCCGCCAGGATGCTGGAGGTGCGGTAGCCGGTCAGCATGTCCCAGTCACGCTCGAAGCGAGGGTCCGAGTAGGCGTCGCGCACGCGCAGGGCGCTGCCGGTCTGCGCGACCAAGCCGGCGATGCCGTGGCCGACCTTCATGCGGATCGATCGCACCTGCTCCCCCACGACCATGCGGCTGACCAGCTCGTCGTGCGCCTCGTCCAACAAATACAGGGTGGCGCGATCGGCTTCGACCAGCTCGGTCAGCTTGCCCAGGATCAGCTCCAGCAGGTCGTCGAGGTCGAAGGTGGTGCCGAGCGCGATGCCGACCTCGCGCAGGGCCTGTGAGACCCGCTCCTCGTGCCGCAGGGCAAGCGTTAGCTCGTGCACCGAGAGCCCTCGCTCCGATGCAGCGAGCGATTCGATGCCCTGACTGCCGGTCACGGCCCGATCGAACCACGAAACACGCCTGGTTTTCCGCATAATTCGTTCACCGCTTGCGGGGTTCAGGACCGTGGCGCCAGAGCGCGGGGCCGAGGCCAGGAAGAACGCTTGCCGTCAGCCGTGAGATTTGCGAAAGCTTCGCTTAGGCCATGGCTTTGAAGCAGCTCCAATTGCTGGTGCGTGGGCGCGTACAAGGTGTGTACTTCCGCGCGTCGACCCAGCGCGAGGCGCGGCGGCTCGGCATCACCGGCTGGGTGAAGAACCGCGCCGACGGCACCATCGAGATCGTCGCCGAGGGCGAAGAGGTCTCGATCCGCGAGCTATACGGCTGGGCGCAAAAAGGCCCCACCGCCGCCCGCGTCGAGCGCGTCGACACGCGATGGCGCAGCTTCACGGGCGACTTTCCGGATTTTCGTATCATCGACTGATGCGACGCGCGCGTGCTTTGGGCCTGTCGCTCTTGCTCGCGACGAGCGCCTCGACGCTGAGTCAGCCAGCGCGCGCGCAGGCCACGCCCAGCAAGAGCGGCGACCGCAAGCTGCCCGAGCTGCCGACGCCCCCCAGCATCGAGCTGGGTCGGCCCCAGGCGACCGATTTGGCCGAGGTCGACGCTTTACTGGGCCGCATCGTCGCTGACGACGCCCAGGACCGCGAAGCCGCCGTGCGCGAGCTGCTCGAGGCCAAGGCCAAGCACGTGGTCGCGATTCGCTTTCGCTTGGGCGCTCTCGCCGACGCCGCCGACAAAGAGGCGATGAAGCGCCTGCTGCTCAAGACGCGGCGCGAGCTGCTGGACAAGAAAGACGACGACGAGTCCGAGAAGCCTGCCGCCGGAGTCGACTACCTGGCGAGGCTGGCCATCAAGGCCGAGCCCAAGTCGGAAGCTTGGCGCAACCTGGCTTCGCTGCTGGCCTTGTCGCGCATGCTGGAGAGCATCGGGAGCGTGGAGGCCGTGCGCGGGCTGGTCGAGGTCTACGCGCGCTTCGGCGAGTTCATGCGCATTACCACGCAGAACGCGCTCGCTCGCTTGGGCGACAAAGCCGTGCCCGCGCTGATCGAGGCCGAGCGGCACCCGGCCGAGAAAATTGCCAAATGGGCCGTGCGACAGCTCGACATGCTGGGCAGAGGCATCCCCAGCGAAGCCGTGCAGACCCAGGACTCGGCCGTGCTGGCCGACGTGCTGCGCGCCTACGGTCGCACCCGCACGCCGGACGCCGTACGCATCGTGGTGTCGTTTGCCAACAGCGAGCGCGCGCAAGTGCGCGAAGCCTCACGCCAATCCGTCGCCTTGATGGGTGAGGTCGCCAGCTGGCAGCTGCGCGACACCTACGAAAACGTGGTCGGCAAGAAGCCGCCGCGCGACTGGGCCTGGGAGCGCACCGCCCGCGAACTGTTCGCCGAGTTCGACAGGCTGCGCTTCGCTCAGGTCGGTAAGCTCTTCGAAGACGGGCAAGCCGCGCGTGCCAAGGGCGATCTCGCAGCGATGCGCCAGAACTTCGACAAGCTGCTCGCCCACGATCCCAACTTCGACCAGCGCGCCGAGGTGGCTGCGGGCTACGTCGCGTTCGCCAAGAGCGTGCAGGACAAATCCCGGCCCGAAGCGATCGCGGCGCTGCGCCGCGCCGAGCGCCTGGACCCGACGCTCAAGGACGCCACCAGCCTGCGCCTGACCCTCGAAGCCGAAGCGCTCGAAGAGAAGGGCATCGCCGACTCCACCCTGCTCGACCGCGCCCTCGAGAACGACGCGCAAAACCC
>DATAKF010000057.1:0-14004 GCA_036261775.1 Polyangiaceae bacterium
CGGTCGCCGTCACTTTGAAATAGTGCCCGTGCAAATGGATGGGGTGATGGTCCATGGCGCTCAAGTTGCCGAACCGGACTCGGACGCGATCGCCCGTCTTGGCGACGAGCGGCTCCGTGCCGGGGAAGGCCTTGGCATTCATGGTCAAGACGTTGAAGTCGGTCATCTCGTTGGGATCGGGGCGCATCGTGCCGGGCTCGATACGCCACTCGCTCAGCATGATCGCAAAATCTCGATCGACCTTGTACTCCGCGGGAGGCCTGCGCGGATGAATCACGATCATGCCCATCATGCCCATGGCCATCTGCGTCATCTCGTCGTGGTGCGAGTGATACATGAAGGTGCCGTGCTGCCGCAGCGTGAACTCGTACTTGTAAGTTTCGCCCTTGCGGATCGCGCGTTGGTTCAGGCCCGCGACGCCGTCCATGCCGTTCGGTAAGAAGATGCCGTGCCAATGCACCGAGGTTGGGGCCCCCAGCTTGTTCGTGACGTAGATGCGCACCCGATCGCCCTCGACGGCTTCGATCGTCGGACCGTGCACACGACCGTTGTAACCCCAGCAGTGCGCCTTGAGCCCTGGCGCCATCTCATGTTGTACCTCCTCGGCAATGAGGTGATAGACCTTCACGCCATCCACCACCTTCCAAGGCAGCGCGGCGCCGTTGGGAGTGATGACCGGCTGGTAGTCTTTGCCTGGCTGACCAGGCGGAAGTCCAGCTGGCTGCTTCGAGCCGCTGTACGAGCCTTCCCAGGCGCGGTTGCCCATTGGCTGCGCCGAGGCGCGGCCAGGTGTCAGAAGGGCCGCGCCACTGGCTACGGCAGCGGTGGTTACTAGGGCTTCGCGTCGGGTCACCATGGCTGTGTCGTTCCTTCTTGAGCTCGCTCTACGCCGCCTACGCCCATGCAGACGCAGGTCGGGAGGGGTCATTACACCGCTTCGCTGTCAATTTTCTTCGAGACGCACGAGCAAGGTTCGTACCGGCTTTAGCCGACGCTGCCCTCGCCCTCGGGGTCCGCGGCCGGCGGTTCGCTCGCTCTGCGGTCGTCGACCCTTGCCCCAAAGCGCCGAAGCAACCGGTAGTAGCTTTCGCGTTCGACGCCCGCGTGTGCAGCGGCCTCGGCGACGTTGCCACCATGCCGCCGCAGTACCTCTTCCAAGTAGTAGCGTGCCGCCCCCGCGCGGGCTTCCGCAAGGGCCTCGTTCCACGACAGCGCTGCCAGATCCACGCCCGAGCCCATCGGCGGGGGCTCACGGACTTGGGCAGGCAAGTGTCCGATGTCGACCCGCTCCGAGCTGGACATGAGCGCCGCGCGCTCGATGGCTGCTCGCAGTTGGCGAACGTTGCCTGGCCACGAGTACTCCACCAGCGC
This sequence comes from Polyangiaceae bacterium, assembly GCA_036261775.1. Taxonomy (GTDB): domain Bacteria; phylum Myxococcota_A; class Polyangia; order Polyangiales; family Polyangiaceae; genus PMG-095. The sequence continues at coordinate 1,372 of DATAKF010000057.1, forward strand.
CGTCATCGCGAGCGGCGTAAAGCCGGCTTTCTGCGGCGCAAAGTCCCGCAGAAAGCGTACAGCCAAAAGCTCGATGTCGTCTCTGCGTTCACGTAGCGTAGGCACCACGACGGTGGCGACATTCAACCGGTACCACAAGTCTTCTCGGAAGGTCCCGGTGCGGGTCATGGCTTCGATGTCGCGATGCGTCGCCGCGATGATGCGCACGTCCACCGCTCGCTCTCGCGCTTCTCCCAATCGTCTGATGCTGCGCTCCTCGAGCGTGCGCGTCAGTTTGGCCTGCAACGCTGGCGGCATCTCGCCGATTTCGTCCAGGAACAGCGTGCCGCCATCCGCCTCCTCGAACAGGCCTGCTCTCTCCCTGGTTGCACCCGTGAAAGCGCCACGCGTGAAGCCGAACAGCTCGCTCTCCAGCAGCTCGGCCGGGATGGCGGCGCAGTTCACGGCCACGAAGCGCTGGGCTGAACGAGGACTTAGCGCATGCATGGCCCGAGCAATGCGTTCCTTGCCCGTCCCGGTTTCGCCCAGGATGAGCGCGGTCGCGCCACTGGGAGCGAACTTCCGCACCAACGTCGCGACCTCGCGCATCGTGGCGGAAAGCCCATCCACCCCTGGTAGGAGGTCTTCGTGAGCTTGACCTGTCGCGGCCGGCGCACGCCCCAGCGCGCGGAGCACAGCCGCGCGAGCAAGCTCAGGTTCGAAAGGCTTAGTCAGATACTCAAACACGCCCAATCTGAGCGCCTCGATGGCGGATGGCACCGATGCGTAGGCGGTCATTAAGACGAGCTGCGCGTCCGGCCGCAGGCTTTTAGAGGCTTTGAACACCTCCAGTCCATCCACTTCCGGCATGCTCAAATCGGCGAGTACGACAGAGACGGGTTCCCGCTTCAGGAGCTCTATCGCTTCGCGACCGCCTCGAGCGGTAATGACACGCACGTCGTCGCTCAGTACCTTGGTCATCAAGCGGAGCATGTTCGAATGGTCGTCGACCACCAGCACGCAAGGACGCTCATCGTTCATGAAGCCAACCTGCTTTCCTTGGCATCGCTTAGCGGCAGGGACACCCTGAGAACAGCCCCGGGCCCGGAGCGATCTTCGACGGTGATGCGGCCCCCATGAGCCGCAATGATGCCGTGGCACACCGCGAGCCCTAAGCCTGATCCACCGACATGCTTAGAGAAGAAAGGCTCGAAGATGCGTGGCTTGTCTTCGTCCCGCACACCCGGCCCCAGATCGGCTATCGACAAGATGTACGACCCTTGACCAGGCGCAGCTTCGCCGTTCACCTCGATGGGCGAGCCTGCCGGGCTGGCTTGAACGGCATTTCTCAATAGGTTGAAGATCACTTGCCGCAAACGACCCGCGTCCGCTAGCAGCTCCGAGGGCGCCGTCGCAACAGCGATCTCGTGGCCCCGAGCTTCGCCGCTGTCCACAAAGCGCTGCACAGCGGAGACCACAAGCTCGTCCACTCGCATTCGCTTCCGGGTGAGTCCTCTCGGAGCAGCAAACGCGAGCAAATCTTCGGCGATTCGCTGGCAAGCCGCCGCCTCTTCGTCGAGGATCTGCAGCTCCTCCTTGAGCATGTCGAGCGGCTGTGTCGGCTTCATCGTCTTGAGGTAGCCGCGGATGACGCCAATAGGGTTATTCAGCTCATGAGCGATGCCGGCAGCAAACTGTCCGATCACTGCCATCCGCTCCGCCGCTATCAGGCGTTGCTCACGCGCTTGGAGCTCGACTGCCATGTGATCGCAAGCGTCGGCAACGGCTTGCAGCTCACCTTCGCCGATTCGACCGACGCGGGTGGAGAATTCGCCTTGCCCGAAGCGGCCGGCGGCGGACACGAGCGATGCTAGCGGTGTGAGGAGAGAACGGCGCAGGCGTGCCGTGTAGAGAACCGAGAGCAGCACCACCAAGAGCATGCCGCCTGCCCCTGTCAGGAGTCCCCAGCGGCTTGCGCGAATGGCCCGGTGGTGCTCGTGCGCCATGCCTGCTTCGGCGGAACGCGCCAGCGCATCAGCGTGAGCGACGGCGTCAGCAGATAGGCGCTCCAGCTCGTCATGGTTTTGCCGTACGACCACAGCGAAATCCGGTCGACCGAGCGCGGGTAAGAGCTCACGCCGGAAGAGGGAATCGATGGCGACACTGTCCTTGATGACCGCATCGATGCGCCAATGTTCGCTCGCGGGCAGCCGCGCTCGCAGCGCTTGAGCCCCCGCCTGCACCCGTTCCACCCACTGGGGATAGTGGTCCATGTGCCCGTCACCCTGCTCGATGAGCATGTGCGCCTGATGGATGTACTGCTCGCGCGCGGCCGTGGCCAGGGCTAGCCCCTCTCGGATGGTGGCTTCCCCTGACTGCATTTCCCCGACGGAGCTCTCCACAGTGCCCAGCAGTGCCTCGAGCACCAGACACATCGCCAGCGCAACGAAGCTCACCGCAGCAAAGCCAGCCGCCAGCCGCCTGGACAGGACGCCGGGGCGAGCTCCCGACGGGCGCGGCGCATCAGGCCCCGAGCTTGTATCCGACTCAGTTACAGTTGGTAACATCGGCGGTCACTCGCGAAGATGTGAGGAGTGGGGAAATTTGCGCATCGAGGCAGCACGGTAACAGGCACACCCCGACGGTGCACGGAACGGGCCGACGCTTCGCAACGGTTCGTCCCCCTTGCCCCCGCAGAGAGCTTCTGCTTCTCGGCACGAGAACGGGGCACCGGCGAGCGTTGCCGGCGCCCCGGGACCGAGTCACGGCTCCAGCATCTCTTGCATCTCACCGACCTCTCGAGCTTGGTCGTCGAACATGGCATCCGCCAGTTCACGAAGGTCGGCGTCCATCACGTGCGGCTTGGCGCGATGACTTGTCGGGAGGGCGGTGGAGTGATGAATGATCATTTCTCGCAAGAACATCTCGTCGAGCTCTGCGCCCTCGAGCTGCATCATCTCCGCCATCTCCTCCGTGGCGTGCGGGTCCGCAGGCATGGGCTCCGGTTCAGCGCTACCCGCCAGCTCCTCACGCTTGCCAAGCATCAACTCGACTTCGCTGGCTTGCGTCTCTTTCATGGTCGTAGCCATCGCTTTTACCGTCGGGTCACTGCCATGCGCGATGACGTGCTCCGCCATTTCGATGGCCATCTGGTGGTGAGGCACGAAGAAGTCGATGAACGTCACGTCGTCCTCCGGCGTAAGCGGAACGCGACGGTCCCCTTCCATCCCGAAGTCAGGGCGGCCAGCGGTAGCTGGCGCGTGGTCCTCGCCTGCGCCCATGACACCTTCCTCGAGCAGGCGAGTCCGCAGCTCACCGATTTCCTTCGCTTGCGCGGCGATGATATCGGCCGCCATACCCTTGAGGGTCGCATTTTCGAGGTAAGGCAAGGCTCGATGTGCAGGTCCCAACGCGCTGGCGTGATGCGGGATCATCTCAAGCAGGAACATGGCGTCGAGCTCGGCACCCGACATCCCTTCCATCGCTTCCATTTCCGCAACTGCGTGCGGATCCTCGGGTGGCGGTGCGACTTCACCGTCGAGTTGCGCACGGATCGTCGTCAACGTCTCGACTTCGGCGGTCTGCGCATCAATCACTGCTTGCGCGATGGCCTTGACGTCTGCAGCGCTGCCGTGCGCCACCTCGTGCTCAGCCATCTCGATCGCCATCTGGTGGTGCATGATGAAGAACTCCACGAATTCCAGATCATTCGTGGGCGTGTAGGGAATTCGGCGATCGCCTTCTAACGCAAGAGCTTCGGCGGCGGTATCACCACCCATACCGCCCATCGCTGAACCATTGCCAGCGTCACCGGAAGTGCCGCCGGTATGCGTGCCGCCGGTGTGCGTACCGCCGGTGTGCGTTCCAGCCGTGGAGTGACCAGCGCCAGCACTGTGGGCGGGCTCGCCGCCGTCACCTGGGCTATCCGAATCATCGTCGCCACAGCCGACGAACGCCCCGGAGAGCGCGGTCAGAGCGATCGAGAGCAGCAGCGAAGCTTTACTGACATTGCGGGTGTTGCTGAATTGTCGTTGAACCATAGGTCTCCTTGATTCTGGTTTAAGGGCAGTGCTCGCGACGACAAGCACAAAACGGCGAGGCAATTTGTGCGCCGCATGCTTGCCACATTGGTCAGCCGCTAGCCTGACAGCTGAGGGTTGGAACGAAGTCTGCACGAGCCCGAACTAGAAGGGAGCCACGATGACCCACGAACGATTCCAAACGTGCATCGAAGCGTGCGACACCTGCGCATCTGATTGCGACCATTGTGCCTCGGAGTGCTTGAAAGAAGCTGACGTCGGAATGATGCGTCAGTGCATCCGGCTCGATCGCGACTGTTCAGCCATTTGCCGGCTGGCGTCGCTACTCATGGCTAGCGGTGGCCCGTTCGCGGCGCGAGCGTGCGAGCTATGCGCGGAGATTTGTGAAGCCTGCGCGGCCGAGTGCGAGAAGCACAAAGCTGCACACTGCCAGGCATGCGCGAAGTCCTGCCGTGAATGTGCGCGGGAATGCCGGCGCATGGCTGCTTAGACGCGACTGGCACCGAGGGCGGCCGTGACCGCCCCGGATACAGCTGTGGTTAAGCAGGTTACGGCGCCGGTTTGGGCTCTTCGGCTGGAGCACCCGCCGGCGCGGGCGCCGTCCCGCTCTCTTCGCCGTGTTTCATCCCGGCGCCGCAGACGTGCTTGCCCTCCGCGTCTGTCTTGCAGCCGTGCTTTTCCGCAGTTGGTTCTGCTGCCGGGGCCTCGGCGCTGGGGCCGCTGCCGCCGCAGCCAGTCACGCCCGCGGCCAAGCCGGCGAGCGCCAGCGCGACGATCTGCTTCATGTCCTTCACTTACTTCTCCTTGATGGTCCCTGCGACACGCGGGGCCTCGCGCCCTCTTCAAGATCCGTTCCGCGGAGCCCACCTGCGACAGCGGCCTAGCTCAGACGCCGCGTCCGTGCCCGCTTGCAAGAGACAGAGCGGCCCGGCGAGCTGAAGGCCAGTTCGATGCTTCTGGTCCGGTTGAGTTGGACGGCGGTTCCGACGCTCAGTGACCCTGACTGTGATGCAGGCTGCGGCCGCTCAAGTGCAACGTCACGAACGCCACCACGAACGCGATGATGGCACCGACGAGTAGGCGCAAGCTCCACCGTTGCGGTCGGACGGCTTGCGCAGCCGGCACGGCCTTGGCAAACGGTGTCAAGCCCCACGGCTTGTAGATGGCGATGACGGTGATGATGGTGAGGACCACCGCCGCGAGACCCGCGTCAGCGAACAGTTGGATGCCGAAGCGGCGCAGCGGTCCGCTAACTTCGACGGCGGTCTGCATGGCGACACGAGCTGCTTCTTCGACGGCCGTGAACTGATGCAGCAAAAGTACGGCGGTTGCGGCAACCGTGAGCAGCAGCTTCACGAGCACCCAATAGTGACGCAGCAAGCCCCACTTGGTGCCGATCGACTGAACGATACCGGAAGCGAGCGCGCCGAGGCTCAACGGTACGAGCACCCAGCGGCCGATCAGATCCATCCCAACGAAGGCAGCTCGAGAGAGCGCCTGGTCGGACCCTAAGGCCGCGAGGACCAATGCCAGGAACGCTGCGACGGCGCCGAGCCAGCCGACCGAGAGCACGACGTGAACAACGATCCCAAGCTTCCGAACCCAGCCAGTCATCCGCTGCAGCCTAGCTCGATGGGGCGCTGCTACGTGTTAAGAAGCGTGGCGGAGGGGACAGGATGGGATGTCTAAAGCCTCGGTTCAGACTCGTTCTGGGCCAAGGCGTCCCTGCCTTGTTGTCAATCGATGCTAAGGTGCGCACTAGAGCACCAAGCTCGCGGGAGAACGCTGGGTGCTTTGCCGCGAGCTTGCGACTTCGAAAACCACTTACGATAGGTGCACGATGTTCTCGAGACTCTTGCTGGTCGCGGGTCTGATGGGTGTGTGGTCGTGCTCGGACGATGAGAAGCCGGGCGCGAACCTGGGCGGAGCTGGCTCCGGCTCCGCTGGTTCGGCTGGACGCTCACAGAGAGGTGCCGGCGCTTCAGGCGCGGGGCAAGCGGGCGGCAGCGTGGCCGGGCATAGCGGCTCGTCCGTGGGCGGCGCCATGATGGGCGGCGCGGGGGAAGCCGCCAGCGGCAGCGGCAACCTCGGAGGGGGAGGCAATCACGCCGGCGCTGGTGGCGCCGGGCTCGGAGGCGCGGCCGCGGGTGGTGGCGTCGGGGGCGGCGGCGGGGCGGGCAGCGACGAAAACCCGTATCGTGCGTGCGCTGACGAAGACGACGACTCCTGCCCTCTCGCTGGCTCGATGTGCCACGCCGATTATGGCTGCGAGCCGCCCTGTCCAACCGGCACCGTCTCCTGTCCTGCCCCGCTGGGCGGAGGCACAGCGACCCCCTATTGTCAGCAGAAGCTCTGTCGTTTGGACTGCGGTTTCGGCAAGACTTGCCCCACGGGCATGACCTGCGACACGGCGACGGGCTTTTGCACCCCGAATGGCCAGTAGCTCTGGCATGACTCGAGCTGGGCTCGAGGCGCCGCAGGCCGAGCATCGCCTTCGCTTCGAGCGTTCGCCGAAGCCACGCATCACCCAGAAGCGACGATCGCTTACGGGCAACCGTCGGAGCAAACAAACGCGAGATCGTCGATCCAGAGATCGAACTTCTCGCCCCCTTCACCGACGAAGAACTCGACGCTTGCGAGCGAAAGATCGTCCGCCGCCAGGCCCGGGAACGACTCAAACGGCAGCACGAGCTCTTGCCAGTCGGGCCCGACATCGAGCGTCCTCGATGGCAAGACGGCTTGGCCGTCCAGCAGCCCCGAGCCGCGCGAACCGTCATTGAGCGCCACGACGACTCGACCACTTGGGCTTTCGAGGCGCGCCCAAAAGCGGACCGCGGAACATCCCGAGAGCTTCACAGGCTGGCTCGACGGATGATCTAGCTGCACCCAGAGGGCAACGCCCGCTGGAAAGTCCGCACCGGTAACACCGTGGGCCTGGGTGCTGGCGTCGCGCGGAGGATCGATCTCTCGAGAGAACGCGTCGCGCTGACGGTCGGATGTCACGAACCAGTTCCCGAGCCTCCAGCCAAAGTCGCCGCATCCGCCCCAAAAGAAGCCACCGGTGGTTATGCCGGCGGGAACTGTGGGTCGTCCATCGTCGGCGTGATCGCCGTCGCCAAGGTCGACGGGTCGCGGCGCCGGCGCGGCTCCACCGGCGGCACTCCCGCCCGTGGTAGCGCCACCGCTACTGGTGCCGGCGACCCCGCCGTTCCCACTCGCTCCTACGTCGGTTCCGCCGACGGCGGTCCCTGCGCTTGCTGCCACTCCGCTATGCGGCGCTCCAGCGTCGCTCTTCCCGTCGCCCTGCGCTCGCGAGCTCATGCCGCCGCATCCGGCGGCCAGGAGCACCACGATCACGACCCGCCCGATTGATCCCATAGCACCCAGTTTACAACTTTTGGGAGCGGGGGACGAGCCATCAGGCGATCTGGCTATTGCGGTGTTACCCGCCTCGTAACTCGCGTCTGGGCTAGAGGCGGACGTGCCGAAGGCGCAAGGCGTTGGAAATCACCGACACGGAGCTGAAGGCCATCGCAGCGCTGGCGAGCATGGGGCTGAGCAGCAACCCAAACACGGGATAGAGCACACCGGCTGCGACTGGAACGCCCAGGGCGTTGTAAATGAGCGCGAAGAAGAGGTTCTGTCGAATGTTGCGCATCACGTAGCTAGATAGACGCCGCGCACGCACGATGCCCATCAGGTCGCCTTTCACGAGCGTGACACCCGCGCTCTTCATCGCGACGTCAGTGCCGGTGCCCATCGCAATACCGACGTGCGCTCTGGCAAGCGCTGGGGCGTCATTCGTCCCGTCACCGGCCATAGCTACCGTCTTGCCGGCGGCCTGCAGCTCAGCCACGACGCGGTCCTTCTGCTCGGGCAGCACCTCGGCGTGCACTTCATCGATTTGAAGCTCGCGCGCCACGGCTTCTGCGGTCGTGCGGCTGTCGCCGGTGAGCATCACGACGTGCACGCCCAGCTCCTTGAGGCTTCGAAGCGCTTCTGGCGTCGTCGTCTTGATTGGGTCGGCGATGCCGAGCAGGCCCACCGCCACTCCACGGTGGGCGATGAACACGACGGTCTGGCCCTTCTGCCGCAGAAGCTCCGCCTGAGCCGCAAGATCGCCCAAATCGACGCCAAGCTCATCGCTCAAGCGACGGTTGCCAAGCGCAGCCTGGCCGCCTGCGACGGTGCCGAGCACGCCGCGACCCACCCGCGCCTCGAAACCTTCGACCGTCGGCAGCTCGACACCGCGTGCTTGCGCGGCTGCCAGGACCGCAGCTGCCAACGGGTGCTCGCTGCCTTTTTCGAGCGCGGCTGCGAGCGCGAGCACCGACGCCTCGCTGTTGCCGGCGGTCGCGACCACACTCTCCACCCGGGGTTTGCCTTCAGTGAGGGTGCCGGTCTTGTCGACGACGAGCGTGTCCACCTTCTGAAAGACCTCGAGCGCCTCGGCGTTCTTGATCAGGACGCCGGCCTGAGCGCCGCGTCCGGTACCGACCATGATCGACATCGGCGTGGCGAGCCCGAGCGCACACGGGCACGCGATGATCAGGACGGCCACGGCGTTGACCAGCGCGTAAATCAAGCGCGGCTCGGGGCCCCACACGGCCCACGCAATTGCCGTCAGCACGGCGATCACGACCACGGCCGGCACGAACCACGCTGAAACGCGGTCCGCAAGGCGCTGAATCGGCGCGCGGCTCCGCTGCGCTTCGCCGACCATCGTCACGATTTGCGCGAGCAGCGTCTCCTTTCCAACACGCTTGGCCTCCATCACGAAGGTGCCCGTGCCGTTGAGGGTGCCACCGGTGACGGCGCTGCCGGCCGACTTCTCGACCGGGATGGGTTCGCCGGTGAGCATGGATTCGTCGATGCTGCTCGAACCTTCGAGCACCGCGCCGTCGACGGGCACCTTTTCCGAGGGGCGCACTCTGAGCTTGTCACCGACGACCACGTGCTCGAGCGGAACATCGTGCTCGCTGCCGTCGCCATCGATACGGCGTGCCGTCTTGGGTGCGAGACCCAAGAGCGCGCGGATGGCACCGGACGTTGCGTGGCGAGCGCGCAGCTCGAGCACTTGGCCGAGCAGCACCAACGTGACGATGACCGCCGAGGCCTCGAAATAGATGGGCGCCATGCCCCCGTGCCCCATCGCGTGCGGCAGGAGCGAGGGAAAGAGCAGAGCAAACACGCTGAAGCCGAAAGCCGCCGCCGTTCCGAGCGCGATCAGCGTGAACATGTTGAGGCTGCGGTTGACGACCGACACCCAACCCCGCTGAAAGAACGGCAGGCCGCCCCAGAGCACGACGGGCGCCGATAGCGCGAGCTGCACCCAGCCAGATACTTCGGCCGAGACGAAACGTTGCACTGGCTGGCCTGGAATCAGCTCGCTCATGGCCAACAAGAAGGTGGGCACCGTAAACGCGACGCTCACCGAAAGGCGACGTCGCATGTCGACCAGCTCGGGATTCTCGTCGTCGAGCGCGCTCACCGTGCGTGGCTCGAGCGCCATGCCGCAGATCGGACAGGCGCCGGGCGCGTCCCGAACAATCTCGGGATGCATCGGGCACACGTACTCGGTTCGTGTTGCCGCCGCGGGCGTCTCCGGTTCGAGCGCCATGCCGCATTTCGGGCACGCCCCCGGCGTCGACTGGCGCACCTCCGGGTCCATCGGACAGACGTAGGTGGTGCCAGCCGCAACGACGTTGGCGACCGGATTCGTTTTCGGCGCCTCAACTGGCTGCGGAGCGTGGTGACTTCCGTGACCGGCGTGGCTAGCGTGTGCCGAAGGCGCCGCCGTCGCGACGTATTTCCCCGGATCAGCCACGAACTTCTCGCGGCAGCGCGGGTTGCAGAAATAGTAAGTCTGCCCGCCATGCTCAGCGCTGCCACCCTTGGCGGAGCCGGGCCGTACGGTCATACCGCAAACGGGGTCCTTGGCGGTGGCCGCTGGGTCAGTCATGGGTGGTGGTCCGCAGGTGACGGCTCCGCAGCAGGACTTGCGGCTTGGAACGTGAAGAGTTTCGGAATGTGCATGCTGGTGCTCGGTTGCCATGGGGCGCTCTCCAACCAGGCAGACGCAAGCCCCCTCAGCGCATTACAGGTCATTTCGGTGCAACGACCGTCGAGCGTGTCGGGAGTGTAAGATCTCCGACGCGCCCGCGTCAGCGACTCTGACCAGCTAACACGCGACGCGAGGTTGTAACCGGGCAGGACACATCCCGCCGAAGGCCACACGCGACCGCTGCCAACGGGGCAACGGGGCTTATTGGACGGCCCGCAGCAACGTCGAACAGCTGCTGGCCGGCCGCATGGCAGAGGCGTCCGCCCGCGGAGCTAAACCGGCAAGCGATGGAACTGCGGTATCGGCCGAGTAGTTCGGCAAAGCCAGCGCGGTGGCGCAAGTCCTGCGCCGGATGACGACTCGTACGCGACTAAGTTCGCTACGAATGGTTGGCACGCTCACTGCTAGGAGAGTCTCGATGTCGAAGCTATCGAACCATGCCCTTGGTTTGGGAAGCCCCTATTGGGGCGTGACGGCCGTCGTGCTCACGGTCGTCACCGGTTGCATGAGCCACATGGATGACATGGGAGACATGGGTGGGCCGCCCGACGTCATCGACCTTCCGCCGAACGAAGGGCAATTCGAGACCGAAGCTGCGCCTGATTTGGACCCGGCCGACGACGTGGTCGAAGTAGAGCTGGAGGCGAAAGCCTCTGAGGTCGAGATCGCCCCGGGACATAGAGTGCGAATGTGGACCTACAACGGTTCGCTGCCGGGGCCGCGCATCGAAGCCAACGTTGGCGACACGGTGAGGATCCGCTTCCGTAATTCGCTCCCTGAGGAAACGACCATTCATTGGCACGGCCTGCGCGTTCCGAGCGCGATGGACGGCGTCCCGCGCGTTCAGTCGCCCATCGCTCCGGGCGAAGAATTCACCTACGAGTTCGTGGTGCCCGATGCCGGCACGTTCTGGTACCACCCGCACGTTCGTTCGGACGAGCAGGTCGAACGGGGCCTCTACGGCTCGATCGTCGTTCGAGGTCCGAGCGAGCCAGAGACGACGAGCGATCAGATCGTCGTCCTTGACGATCTCTTGATCGATCGCTCGACCTGGCAACTAGCCGGTTTCGATCAGATGATGCAGGGAATGGTCGGGCGTCAGGGTAACGTGCTCCTCGCGAATGGCCGCGCCCACCCCATTGTCGACGTCCGTCCCGGTGGGCTGCACCGCTTCCGCTTCGTCAACGCAGCGAACGCGCGCTATTTTCGGCTCGCACTACCCGGCAAGTCGTTCACCCTGGTTGGGACTGACGGCGGACTGTTAGAGGCCCCGCGCAAGCTCCGCGAGCTCCTTCTGGTCCCAGGGCAGCGCGCCGACGTCCTGGTGGCTGTTGATAATGCGGCGGACACGGCGCTCGAATGGCAGACGCTGCCCTACGACCGTGGCCATGGAACCGGAGCGCTGCCCGAAGCGGCGGTGTTTCAGATGCGCTCGACGGCGGCAGAAGCCATCACCACGCCCGTCGTTCCATCGGAGTTGGCAACCATCGAGCCCCTGCCCGAGCCCACGGTGCGCCGCGAGCTCAAGCTCGAGGAGTCGATGGGCGGTCATTCCGGTCACACGGGCAGCGCCGGCATGGGCTTCGTGTTCTCGATCAACGGCAATGTCTATCCCGACATCGAGGGACTGAGCGGTGCGCTCGGCGCCGTTGAAGAGTGGTCAATCGTCAATACCACGACGATGGATCACCCGTTCCATCTTCACGGCTTTCGCTTCCAAGTAACCGCTGACGACGGTGACGCGCCGGGCTTCCTCGCCTGGCAAGACACGGTCAACGTCCGCGCCGAGACGACCACTCGCTTTCGCGTCCAGCTCGAGGACCACGCCGGCACGTGGATGTTCCACTGCCACATCCTCGAACATGCCGAACGCGGCATGATGGGCGAGCTGGAAGTGCAGGAGTGAGCCTAAGACTGGGCCGCTGTCTTCGGCAGTGCAGCCGCTTGAGCATCGCTGGTCATACGCTTGGTGCACCAAGTAGCGTAGGCTCGTCCCAATAATCGACCGAGCACGTTGGGCAAGCCGCGTGGTGGAAGCTGGTAGTCGATGAATACCACCAGTCGCGTGCGCCCCGCGGCCGGAGAGATTTTGAAGCCCATGCGATAGACCCCGATCACCAGCAGGCGTGGCACGCCGCGAGTTTCCCACGTCTTGTGCGAAGGTGGCACTCGTTCGGTGACCGCCTCCTCCACCGCGAGGCCGAGGCCGAGCACGCGTCCCGTCATGCGGATCACCGAGCCGACGGCTTGTCCTTGAAGCGCGTCCGTCTCCACGTGCATGACCGCGCCCGCCATCATCAGCGAGGGCTTTTCCATGTGGCCGATCAGCCGGCGGTGGTCGTCCAGGTGCGCGAAGAGGCTCCCCGCGTCGATATCGATATCGACCTGGCTTTGATGGTGAAGCGGGTAGTAGCTGGTAATCGCGCTGGCTGTGTCGCTCGCCTCGCCGCTCTGACTGACGGACCCGCCTACCTTGTCGAAAGCGAGCAGAATCGCGGTGGTCAGGGCGAACACGCAGAGCGGCGCGATGAAGCCCAGAAAATCAGAGTG
>DATAKF010000077.1:0-11644 GCA_036261775.1 Polyangiaceae bacterium
GGGACGTTACGGAAATGAACTACGTCACCAATTGTGCGGACCCCGAGAAGTTCGTGCCCGGCAAATGCCGGCGTGAATTCCAAGAGGCGTCCGAACGTGACGACGTGGCAGGCGTGTTCAACGGTATTCCAACGTCGGTCGCGAACCCGTCCAACATGGCCCTGGTGCTCATGCAAGGCTGTGACCGCAAGCTGTGCGCCGAGGAATGTGTTCCCCAAGCGACGGTTGGGGTCGTGGCGACGATCTCCGCTGACATCCTGTGGGAGAGGAACGCCGCGGGTGAGTCGCCCCTGGGGAACCTCATTGCCGACGCAGAAAGAGCCGCGACCGCGACCGACTTTGCGCTGCTCAGCTTCGATGAGACGGAGTTTTTCTACGAGAGCTTCTTTGGTGGCGCGGGCTTGCGCTTCGACGCCACTCCCGGTAGGCCTGCAGATGCCGACGGTCGAGTCTTGGAGAGCGAGCTGTGGCACGCGGTTTTTGGCATGGATCAAAGCCCTGTCGCCAACTATCAGGCGCTCGGGCAGAAGCTCGTAACGTTGAAGCTCACCGGCCAAAAGGTCCATGATTTTGTCGAAGCCAACCGCGGCAAGCTTCACGTCTCTGGGCTCACCTTCACGTGGGACGCAGCCACCTCGCACGTTACCGAGGTGAAGAAGGGCGGCACCTTGCTCGACAAGGACGCGACGTACTCGGTCACGGTGAACAACCAGATGACCTCGTCCGTCGTCGGCGCAACGGAGGTCGTAGCCACCGACAAGGACCCGGAGCGAGAAGTGGTGGCCTACCTGAAAGCTCAGCCCCAGCCCATCGCGCCGCCGACCCTCAATCGGATCGTGCGCTCGAACTGACTGGCTGCGGTGAAGCGGCACGCGAGAGCTTCTCGTAGGCTTGCTCCCAGTTGCGAGCGAACCCGTGCCGCGCCGCTCCCGGCAGGGCCAGCTGGACCTCAGGTGGCCGGGGCGGTGCCAGGGCCGGTGCTGGTCTCGAGTCGCGACAGCCGACGACGCAAGAGCACTAGCCCGAGGACCGCGGAAACCAGCGCAACCCCGAGCGCGATCGCGTAGCGCCAATCCGTCAGCGGCAGCCGCCACCAAGCGCTGGCCTTGTCCGTCGCCTCGCGCGCTTGCGCGAGCGCTCGCCGGTTCATGCTCGATCTTTCCATGGTCACGAGCAGGCGTTTGGCTTCGCGGTAGTCCTTGCGCAACATCGCGTACGACCACTGAAAGGTCATGGTGTGCGGATCTTGCGGGCTCAGCTTGCCCAGCACTAGCGTGCAGCGCTCGAGCCGCGCGCGATCTTCGAGCTTCACACCCACGCGGCATTCGATCACGGCAGCAGGGCCCGCTTGCTCGCCCTTTTCGCGCAAATGCTCGATGATGGCGCCCAGATCTTCGATCTCGGTCGATGCAAGTGCCGTCGGCCTGGCCGTCACCAGCTCGGCATAGCGCAAGTAGTCTTCGACCGTGGAACCTTCACGATTCAATGCGCGCGCACAAAACGGCAGCGCATTGTCGACCTCACCCAGCACCTGGTAGGCGCGGCAGGCCTTGCCGAACCCAACCGCCATGTCGGGCACTGCCTTGGCCGCGGCTCGCCAGAACTTCACCGCGCTGCGCCAGTCACCCTTGCGCTCGGCCTTCATGGCCTCGGTGTTCAGATCCTGCAAGAAGTAGCCGAACTGGAGCGGGTTCTTGTCACGATCGGCTTGCGACGGGATCCGACTCTCGGGGTCTTCGAAGTTGATCGGAAAGCTGCTCAGTTGCCAACGCTGCGCGGGCTCCACCTCGGCCGCGTCCTTCGGTGCGCCCTCCTCGGCGCGGGCCACGCCGCCGACGCTGCCTAGCGCCAAGAACACGCTGGTTGCGATGACCGCTGCGCCGCGAGACTTTGCTGGCCGACGCAGCCACCGCCACGCCGCGTGCAGCCCAGTCGCCATGACGACGGCTGTCAGCGCACCCCATCCAGCCCAGTAGGGCCATGCAGGTGTCTGGTGACGCGCGGCAGTCCAGCGTAAGGTCTCGAAGTTGTTTGGCGCTACCGCCTGCAGCTCCGTGACGCACAAGTCGAGCATCGCATCATCTCCAATGTGGTAGGCGATGTCGCAGAACGCCGCCTCGCTGAATGGCTGCTTCTGAAGCCGACGGGCGGCCGCGGCTTCGCGCACTGCCTGCACCAGCTCACGCGGCTTGGGCGCGCTGGCGGTGGCCATCATGGCTCCCACGAACGCGCGTGAGTCCATAGCCGTCGATTGGGTCAGCGCAACCCGGCAGGCCTCCAGCGCCTCGGCTTGCTGACCCAGCTCCGTAAGGACCTGGCAATGGCGCCGCGCCAAGAGCCAACTGTTCGGTGCCTCGCTTCGCGCCTCTTTCAACGCGCTCTCGGCACCGCGCAAATCACCGTTGCGCAAGCTGGTTTCCGCGCCGTCGAAGAGCTCGGCCGCGCGAGGCGTCGCTTCGCGCACCCGCGAAAGCTCGTCGTAGTCGAGCGGATGCCACGCGGGGTTGGCCAACGCGGTGCCGGAGGGCGCGAAACACGCCAAGCTCACCAACCATCCGAAACGAACGCGTGCTGAAAACACCGCGAGAACCTTGGCCGCGTCGGCAAACGGGACAACGGCGGGAACGTGACTTTTCGGCGAAGGCCGCCCGTGGCGACACACGGAAAAACGGCGCGCTCCGGAGAACGCGCCGTTCGTTTTTGTCGTCAGCAAGCAATGCCTGAGCCCGAAAGCTCAGGCATTGGGGCTAACTCACTGGCAGGCGCCAGCCACGCAGGTTGGACGCGCCGCCGGGCACACGTCTACGCCGGTCTCGTCACCATCGCGGTAACCGTTGTTGCAAGCCGAGGAGGGGAGGCCCGCCGGGTTGGCTTTGCAAGCGTCCGTGTTGCCGGTCACGCCAGCGCACGCGCTGTCGGTGAAGTCTTCGCAGAGCGCCGTCGGGGTGCCGCCGCCCGCAGGCGCGGGGAGCGGGACGAAGCCGTAGGGCGAAGCCACGTTGACCGGAGTGCCGAAGCTAGCGGCCGTCGAGAACGGCAGGTTCGCGAAGCACTTGACGAGGTCGAGCTCGGCATCCTTGCCCGTGGGAGCAGCGGGGTCGCTGCTGGTGAGCAAGCTGTCGAAGCCGCGCAAGCTGTTGACGTAGAGCTTACGCGCGATGGGGTAGGTGGTACCGCCGACCACGAGCGCCTGGACGGTGCCAGTCGTGGGCGCTACGCCGTTCACGAGGGCCGCGACGGTGCCCGGGTTGTTGCTGATGGCGCCGCCGCCCGCATAGCCCATGCTGCAGGGGTTGGCCTGCACCAAGCAACCGATGTGATCCGTCGCGTCGTCTTGACTGGCGCAAACGACCGTGTTGTTCGGCGCCGGGCGGCCCGAGCGCGAGCTGTGGATGCGGTAGAACGTGCCGACCAACGGGATTGACATGGTCCCGAGCGCGATCGGATTCGGGCGGTTCTGCGTGCGAATCGTGCCGTTCGCCTGACGCAAGATCAAGTTGTAGGCGCGACCGTCGGCGTCCAAGATGCCGTCGGTGCCCGGCGCGTCCGGGTACTCCGAGCCGTTGGTGTCCGAGTCGTAGATGGCGGCCGGGGTGTTGAGGCCGTTGTTCAAGCAATCGAACGCGAAGCCCCCGGGCTGCGTCGGATCCGTGCGGGTCGGCAGCAGACACTTGCCGTCTTGCGGAGCGTCGCCGTTCGGGCAGCGAACCGCGTCGCCCGTGGGACGCGTGGCAGCGGGGCCGAACTCGAAGTCACGCGTGTCTTCGCAGGCGATGCTGGGATAGCGCGCAGCGTTGCTGATCGCGGGCGGCGGGTTGATGGGGAGCACCAGACCGAGGCTGCCGTCGGCGCTGCACACTTCTTCGCGGGGCGCGCTGGGCGAGTCCGCGATGGTCACCTTCGGGCCGAAGCAGCGGCGACGGATCGGATCCTGGTCCATCTGCTCGGGCATGTACGGCGAGAGGAAGCGGGCGTTGTCGCCGAGCGCGGCGTCGTACGGCACCAGCCCGAGACCGGGGCCGGCAGCCGCCGGTACGCCGACGTTGTACATCGGGGGAATCTGCGAGCCGCTCTTGCTGACCGGCGCGTAGTCGTCTTCCGGGCGGCGTACGTTGCAGAACGGGCTGTTGGCCAGGGCGCGGTACACGACCTGTTGCGTGGCCGTGCTGCCGGTCGGAACGACCGAGGAGTTGCCGAGGCCGGTCTGCTGGAAGTTCACGGCGGGCAGCGAGAGCTGAGCCAGGAACACGTCCGTTGTGCCCGACTCTTCGTCGCGGCGGAAGGCGTGGCGCAGGCCAGGCTCGGTGGTGGCCGCGTCCGGGTTCGAGTCGGTGCAGACGTTGCCGGGGTTCGCGCCGGCGAACAGGGCGTCCCAGCTGTTGACGATGGCGCGCCGCGCGGCGCTGTTGCAGTCGCGGGCGTAGATGTTGTTACCGGACGCACCCATGCCCGTGTACACCTCGCGCAGCACCGTGCGCCAGACGTTGGAGGAGACGCCGGCTGTGCCGGTGTAGTCGATACCTTGTGTGGCGCTGGTGAGCAGGGGCGCGCCTTCGACGCCCGTGGGGCCAGCCGTCGGGTTGCCGGCAACGGGGCCGAACGCAATGCTCAGGCCGTCGAGCGCGAACACGAGGCCTTCGGCGCCCGCCTTGGGAGCGGCCGCGTCGCAGATGCCGGTGCCCAGGGCACGCGACATGGGGGCGACCCACTGCAGGGCCGTGAGCGACTTCATGCCGCTTTCGCCGTTGCTGGAGCCGGTGCCGTCGTAAACGATCGGCTGGTTGCCAGCCTTCGCGGGGTCGTTGTCTGCCGGGTAGGTGCCGAGCGCGGTGCACTGGCTGACGATGTTCGTCGTGATGTCCTTGAGGGTGTCAGAACCCCGCATGCTGGGCACGCTGTCCAAGGCGCCGGCGCCGACCGAACCTGCCGCGAGCGCGGCGAAGGTACCCAACGCAATACTCTTTCTCATCTTCGAATCCTCCGTTTTTGGTCACGTGGGCCGCCAACCCTCAATCCGGGAAGTGAGGCGCCGCACGCTCCTATCGCAAGTGTCGAGCCAACTTTCGGCGACCCCTGCCGGCCGTCGGCACAACCCGGTTTGCCTGGAAATTCAGGCGGAAACGGACGAACAGCGAGGAGCGGTCCGGCCGAGCTCACGGCGACCGCTCTCCGATTATCAGAGACTGCCCTACGATTTTCGGTACGGCCTCGAAGTGAGGCGCGTTCGAGCCGCACTCCGAAGAGTGACAGTTCGGAAACAGCCTGGCGCGCGCAACGCTCGTTTAGAGCTGGGTTTGCACCGCTCAGCCTAGCGGCGCTCGTGCTGCCAGAAGCGAGCCCAAGGCGTCGGAAAGCACACGAGCGTCTGCTGCTGGTTGCTGAAGTCGAAGCAGTCGAAGCCGTAGTCGCAGTCGAACGGTGTGTCGCAACGCCGGTAACAACCAGCCTCCAAATCGTCTGATTCCAAGCAGAGTTCAGCGCTGCTGCAGTCTGCGTCGCTCGAACAACGGGCGACGCACACGTTTGCCGTGAGGCCTGCGGGCGCGTAGCAAGCCAGACCGAAGCAGTACAGTTCGTTCTGGCAATAGCGAGTACCGGAAGCTATTCGCGGCGTTGCTTCGTCCGCGGCTGCGCCTCCATCGGCCGCGCCACCAACGGCGGTTCTGCCCGCTTGACCCGCAGTGGACCCTGTACCTCCTTCGAAGGTGTGCGAGCGGCCAGCTTCGGCGCCGTCGGTCGGCGCCGAAGTCGCCCCTGCTGCACCCCCGCCAAGACCGAGCTCATCCGCGCTCGGAGGCCGACCTGTCTGCCCGCCACACGCCGTCAGCAGCCAGAGTAGCGCTGCGCGGCGCGGCTGGCGAAAGTGAGTCACTGGGCCTTCGCGCTCGTGCTCGTTTCGGCGGCGGGGTTGCGAAAGTTCTCGAGCTCGTCGAAAACGATCGGCGCCTTCAGTGCCGGGCGGGCGGGCGTGACCCAGCGTGGCGAAGGCCAAAACGCGGCCGCACCGAGCACAGCCAAACACGCCGTTGCCAGCAGCACGGCGCGCAGTAGCGAAGGCGGTTTTTGCGGGCTCATGGCTTCGCTCCTGGTCGCGGTGGAGCCGTGAACTTGGGCCGATTCTTCAGGCAGCGCGCGACGCCTTGCTGCAGGTCGGCGTTGTCGATGCCGTCGCCGCGCACGTCGAGTCCCAGCGGCTTCAAGAACAGCGCGGTGTCGGCGTCGCCGTTGCGATGCGCTCCGAGCAAGAAGCGCTCGACCTTGCCGCGTATCTCTTCGAAGCGCAGACCGCCGCCGTGACCGTCGTTCCAGGCTCGCGAGTCGCTGCTGTTGTTGCGGTTGTCGCCGAGCACGAAGACCTCGCCGGGCTTGACCGTGTACGGATCGCTGGGCTCGGGGAGCGCGGGGGCGTGCGCCGTCAAGTAGATCTGGTCGTCCAAGAACTCCAGGAACAGCTGGGCCTCGAGCATGCCGTCGCCAGAAACGAACACGTAGGGGCCGACGTTGCAGGCTGGTACGCGCCAACCGTTGATGGACGCGAAGCCAGCGTAGGTGGTGACGGTGTCACCCGGCAGGCCGATCACGCGCTTGACCAACTCTTCGGGGACGTCGGGGCGCAGGGGCCGTCGCTCGAAGACCACGATGTCGCCGCGCTTGGGCGGCTTGGGCGAGCTGGGGTGGCCCCAGGGCAGGCGAGCAGCGTAGGCGAACTGCTTGGACAGCATGACCTCGCCCGGTTGCAAGGTAGGCAGCATGGAGCCGCTCAGCACTCGGTAACCTTGAAAGACCGAACCGCGGATGGTCAGGGCCAGGAGCGCGGCGAGCACGAACAGCCCACCCCAAAGCAGCGTACCGCCGAGGCCAGCGGCCCGCGCCGACGTCGGCGGAGCCTCGGCCCACAGCTCGGCGCCTGGCAGGCGACGACGCCAGTAGCGGAGGATGGCCGAGAACAACAAAAAGAAGCCCACGGCTAGCGATGGTTGCCGCGTCTCGGCCCACTCGGACAGGGCCCGTAGCGCTCCCGGCGGAGCTTGGACCACGCTGGGCAACAGGTAACGAAGTAGAGCGACGGTGAGCAGACCGGGCACGAGCACGAACCAGGTCACCCGCAGCCCAGCCGCGACGAGCGCCGGACCGCGCGCGGCGCGCAACGGGAGCGCGTCCGAGGTCATGGCTTGACCGCCTCCGCCAGCAGCTCGCATTCGTTGAACGATGGCGTGCGACTCCGCCCCTGACTGATGATCTCGTCCAAATAGTAGAACACCGCCCAACCCGCGTTGATAGCGCCGCGAGTCGCGAACGCTTCGAGCTTCGGTGTGCTGGTCTCGTCGGAGAGCCAACGGTGCTCGTCGGTGAGCAGCGCGGGCGGGCAAATCGGGAGCGGCTTGTTGTCGGAGCTGCGCGCCGCCTGGACGAAGGCGAGCTGCGCAGGGTCGGTCGGTTGTTGGATGCACCAGGGGAAGTCGTTGCTAGGCAGTAACCCCGAGTCGACGCCGCCGCGCACGTTGCCGACGGCCGTGCCCGCCGGGTACGCCGTCGCGTCGAAGTAGTCCGAGTAGAGGAACAGCGCGGGCTCGGGCGGAGTGCCTGTCGATGTCACGGTGATGGCGTGTATCGGGGCTGGGTTGTCGTACGAGCATAGCGTCCCCCAAAGCTCGGCGTCGCCGTTGGCCAAGATTAGCCCGGAGCCCTTGTGGAGCTCCTGGCTACCCCCGCTGCTGTTGAGGTCTTCGGGATGGAAGCTCTTGCCGTTGCCGCGCTTGACGACGGCTCGGCACAAGGCTCGCGCTGTCTCCAGCATGTTGGCGTTGACGACGGGTGGTGCTTCCGGGCGCGTGATGCCCAGCACCGGCGTCGCCGACACGAGATTCAGGATGATCGACGGGATCTTCGTGCGCGTGCCGCCGAGCGCCATCCACGGCAGATAGCGCATCGCGACATCGTCCGAGCCGAAGACGCGCTGACGGTTGGCGCCATCCTCGGCGAAGGGGCCAAAAAGGCCGTCGCGGAAGTTGGCGACGCGACCCGTTCCGCCGGTCAGCTCCTGTAGCGTGATGGCCTGACGGCCGCGTGAGTCAGCGTCGGGACCATGGCAGTTCACGCAAATCATGTTGTACACGGCGGCTCCCGGCACGCTCTCGTACACGGGTGTTTCGGCGGGGAGGGCGCCCAGGTCCATCCAGCGAGCTCGCGGGCGCTCCGCGCTGCCGTAGTCAGAGACCTTGGGCACGCCAGAAAAGTCGCACGTTTCTTTCTCGAGCCAGGCTCCGAACGGCAGCTTTTTGCGCGCGAACGCTTCGAATGCCGCTGACGGTTTGAGGTCGTGCAAGAGCGCTACCGTGACCTTCTCGCGCTCGATGCGGGCCTGCTCGAGCTGCAAGAGCACGCCGGAGAGGTCCTTGAGCGCCGCCTCGGAGTCCGCGAAATTCTGGTCGACGAGCACCGTCTTCCAGTCGGTGCGGCGCGGGTTCCACTCGCCCGGCGGATCGGTCACGTCCGTCACGACCCAGTGCGTGCGATCGGGTACGCCCTCGGGCGGCATGCCCTTGACCGCGCCGTCGGCGGGTACCTGATTCGAGCCGTAGACGATGCCGAAGACGTCGACGATGTCCTTGGTCTCCGGGCAGTAGTTGTTGCCGCGCAGTCCGTTGCGGAAGGTCTCCAGGCGCGTCTGCGCCTTGACCACGGCATTCAAATACTGAGGGTGACCTTCCTGGACCTCGACGTATGGCTGCGGTTCATTGTCGAGCTGGGCGTCGGTGAGCGCTACGACGTCTTCTACCAGCTCGGGGTGCTTGCGCACGGCGGGGATGCTGACCATCCATTCGCCCAAAATCCGCGGCGCGCGGCAGTCGAAGCCGGGTGAGTTGAGCGGCATGTGGGGGAAGATCGCCAAGTCGTCTCCGTAGGTGAACGGTGTGTCGACGTTGCGATAGATGAGGCTGCGCCAGGGGGCGTCGATGAAGCGCATGTCGCCGACGGTGCCCTGAGGCTTGTAGCGCTTCGGTGTCCAGTTGTCGGTGGTGGAGACCAGATCTCGCAGCGATGGCGTGATGTACGGCAACGGCACCGCGCCCAGTTGACGGGTGATGCGCGGGCTAAAGCGGTCGAGCGGGAACCCAAAGATGCCGCCGGCCTCCCCAGGACGGAAGTCCAGCAGCGGCGCCAACTCCGGATTGAGCACGGACGGGTAGCCCTCGGGCGTGTGGCAGTGCGCGCAGTTGCCGAGCACGTAGCCCTGGGCGGTCAGCTCTTCGGGTGTGCGGTATCTGCGCGGCGCGCTGCTAGGCCCCTGCGGGTCTTCCAAGCTGACCAGCTGCGTCGCGATGTCGTAGTCGCTGATGACACCGTAGGAAATGAGGCGTTCCAGCTGCGTGAGCTGGTCCCCCGAGGCTGGCTCGAGCACGCCACCTTCGCAGTGACCTTGCGCGTCGAGCGTGGCCCTGTCGCACGGCCGAGCGTAGATATCGAGCGGCATGAAGCCCAGCACGAAGCTGCCGCCTGGCCCGCCCATATGGCACTGGATGCAGCGCTCGCTGCTCGGCACCGCGTAGCGTCGCACGGCGCCCGCGTAGTCCAGCTCCTTGGAGTAGTTGCGAATCTTGCCCGCTTCCCAGTCGGCCTTCAGGGCGTCCGCCTTGGGAACGTCCGTCACGAGCGTGAGCAATTTGTCCTTGAAGGGCCGACCGTCGTTGAGCGGGTCGGTCACCAACGTGGCCTGTGTCTCCTCTTCGTTCCACAGGTAAGTGCCGAACAGCGAATCTTCCCCCGGTCGTGAAACGATGACGCGCGTCTCGATCTTGCGGAAGCGTTCGCTACCATCGCGGTCCAAGATCTTCTTCATGAAGGTCTTGTAAAAACGCGTGTTCTTCGGGATCTCGAACTGCTTGGTCCGCTCGTTGAACTTGATGGACTGACCTTGGGGGACGCGCACGTGACGCATCTTGCCCGCGTCGTCCGTCCACAACGGATACGTGGGCGCATACGAGACGACGCCGTGGCGCGCCAACTCGGCCGAGTCCAGCGTGTTCAGGTCAGTCTGATCCAGCGTGGTGGGCAGGCCGAGCTGCACCTCACCCAGCAAGCTGTAGGGGTCCTTTTGCAGCTCGGCGAACTTGGCGTCCAGCGCGCAGCTTTGCTCGAGCTCGGTGGCGACCATGCCCGCGTCGGGCACACAGTTGCCAATGTTGGTGAAGGTCTCGGCAAAGTCGGCGTCGATGGCGTACGGCGTCGTGCCGCCCAGCGCTGCTGGAATGGTAAAGGCGTCGGCAGGGCGCTCGGCCTCGAGCCACAGCTCGAGCAGCCCCGCGAGGCGCGTTACGGGATCACTGGGCTTGTCCTCGCGCGCCGACCAAGGTTTGCCGTTGGGACTACCGTCCGGCGGCATGAAGCTGAAGCAGGTCTTGTCCTGCTTCGTGCCATCCGTCCCAAGCTCGCAATGCGCGGTGCTCGAGCGAATGGCCGAGATGACCTTTTCGTCGATTACGCTCGCAAAATTGCTGCGATTGACGCCGAAGCCCCCCAGGTTGCTGGCCACGTGACACGAGCCGCACAGCGAGTTGAACTCACCGAATAGAGTTTCGGTGAAGTACACCGTGTCTTGCGCGACGTTCTCGATCACCCGCTGTCGCAACGGCTCCGACGAGGTTACCGGACGACACTTCGCGCCTTTGACGGCTTCGCGCGCCACGCACACGGGCGCCGTTATTTCGCCGCCCATCCCTGCGATTGTCGTGGTGCCGGCACCGCCGTCGCTGCTAGCGGCACCGCCACTTGCTTGCGGTGCGCCACGCAGGCTTGGTTCGGCGAAGCACGCGCTGAAACCGCACACCGCGAGGAGCACGGCAAGCATCGACCTGGTCGTAACGTGGAGCTGTTTCATGACGATCGGCGTGCCGACGCAGCTGTGATGAGCGGCGAAGTCGCGTTTGCGCGAGGCCGGTGTAGCACGGCAATCTCCCGCACTTCGTATCGAACGCGCGACTTCCGAATGGCGAAGGCGAGTGCCAATCGTCACCCAATCTTGACTGAAGCTTCACCGTGAGTTCGCCGAATCGGAGCGCGCGTGAGGCAGGGTCTGCACCCCATGCGTTTCCGCGCCTCGCGCTCTGCGTTCCTTTGTCTGCCTTCGCTGTTGGCCTGCGTAGCCTGCGGAGATGACGCTCCGATCTATCCTCCGATCGTCATCATTTATGGTGGTGGCTCCGGGAGCGCGGGCCCGAGCGGCACGGGCAACGGCACCGGCAACGAAACGAACAACCCGACTCCGTCGGGGGGCGACAGCAGCACGGGCGGTTCGAGCAGCAACGCGGGGAGCGGCTCGGACCCCAGCACCAGTGGCCTGTTTGCCCACTGCGGCACGTTTCTGAGCGGCGCCGAGCCCAAGGTCCAGACCGCTTGCGATCTGGACCAGCTCGAAGACGGCGGCGAGCTAAAAGGCGATGTCTCCGCCGATCGCACACTCGAGACCGGACATTTCTACACCCTCAAGGGTGGCGTACGCGTCATGCCGGGCAAGACGCTCACCATCGAGCCGTGCGTCAAGGTGATCGGTGAAAATCCCGACGCGGTGCTGGTGGTCACGTCGTCGACGCTCGGTGATCCCAAGAAGTCGTGCACCTACGATGGTGGCAGCATGACCCCCGGC
>DATAKF010000105.1:0-10181 GCA_036261775.1 Polyangiaceae bacterium
ACGCGCACTACGACACCAAGTACAGCGCCTACCCAGACAACGCCGCGTCCGACGCGGATCTGGACGCGGCCATGGCGCTGCTCATGGCCTACTGCAAGTGGGGTGATACCCGGTACGGCGAGCAGGCCACGCAGATCATCAACGCCATGGAGCAGCACTTTTTCGTGGACGTCGACGGGCTTCGGGTCTTGAAGCCGGGCGACTCCCAGTGGTTCAGCGACATGGGCGGCGGTTGCGTGAACTACTCGTACTTTGCGCCGGCCT
This sequence comes from Polyangiaceae bacterium, assembly GCA_036261775.1. GTDB lineage: Bacteria > Myxococcota_A > Polyangia > Polyangiales > Polyangiaceae > PMG-095. Next base: position 265 of record DATAKF010000105.1, read on the forward strand.
ACTACCGGGCTTTCGGAGAGCACGTGCCGGCCGCTGCGGCCTTCTGGAACAAGGCTGCGAGCGACACGTACGAGCTGCTCGCCAAGGCTTCGAGCGCGTCCACCGGGCTCGTGAGAAACTGGGGCTCGGCAAGCGGTGGCTCGGCAACTCCCGATTGCTTCAACGCCTACAAGCGGGCCGATTCGTATGGCACCGACGCAGCCCGTACCCCGTGGCGCATCGCGACCGACTTCTTGTGGTACCAGACCCGGCAAGCCAAAGCCTGGACCGACAAGGTCACGACGTGGGTGAAGAGCCAGGACGTCAAAACCCTGGGCGTTTGGTACAATCTAGACGGCTCGCCCGATACCCAGGCCAGCAATTGGGACATGCACACCGCCATCACGGTCGGGCCGTTCGCCGTTGGGGCGATGAGCCTGGAGCAAGCCGCCGTCGACCAGCTCGCGGGCGAGCTTTTGGCGATTCCCACGACTGAAGGCAGCCGCGATGCCAACTACTTCCCGCGCATGCTCAAGGCGCTGAGCTTGGTCGCACTGACCGGACAATTCACACGCTGCGCAGGCAAGTAGTAGTGGCAGCGCAAGCAGCGGCGCCAGCGTGCGCATACATGGTAGGCTGCTGAGCAAACGTCGTGGAGCGACTGAGTGACAATGCGTTCGTGTCGGTGACGCTGGACCGCATTCGGGGTGTCGTGCGAGTGACGCGCAGCGCGGAGCGATCGCCCAGCATCGAACACGTCACGCAGGCGTTCGACGAAGCCGCGCGAGCGCTCGACAGCCTCGACCGAGCGACGGTGCGGCTGCTGATTGATCTGCGCGCGGCACCAGGTCGCAACGATCCCGAGTTCGAGCAGGCCATGGCGACGCGGCGCCGCGAGCTCGTGCGCGGCTTCCCCGCCGTCGCCATTCTGGTGCAGACCCCGGTCGGCGAGCTGCAGATCGCGCGCATCACTCGCGAAGACGGCGGCGGCGCCCGCGTGTTCAGCGATGAAGCGAAAGCCTTGGCCTGGCTCGCTGCGACGTAGAGCGCCTACTGCGCGCAGGCCAGGTTGTTCACGACCGTTACCCCGCTCTCAGGGGCACCGGCTGCGATTAGCAGCTGGGCCAGCTCGCGCGCCCGGCATTCCGACAGCAGCGGGTTGTCGGTGATCTTCACGCTGTAGGCGCCCTCGACCAAGATGCCGTCATTCTTGAAGGTGATGCCGCTGAAGCCGGCGACCTCGCTCAGCTCCGCGTTCCGGATGAGCGCGAGCTGCCCGCGAGTGAGGGTGGTGTTGCTCGGCAACGTGACCTTCTCGAGCGAGCTCTCTTCCATCCGCAAGTTCTGGACGACTTTGAGCGCCGAAAGATCCAGGTGTCCGCGCAGCCAGCCTTTCACGTCGACGGACCCGCCCGTGGCGTACGTCTCGCCGCCAACGCTGGTGAGCCGAGAGAAGCCGCAGTCGACCTCCAACCCCTCGTCTGGCTTGATGTAGAGGGAGCCGCCGACGGACTTCAAGTTTCGCAGACCCCAAAGCTTGGCCTCGGCTTCCTCGGCGAAAAAATCGAGCGTGAGCGTGCCAGAGACTTTCTCCAAGCACGACAGCGTGTCCAACCCCAGCGGTGACATGAGCATCAAGTTGCCGTTGACCTCCGTCACGCCTTCGAGCGCAGCCCATTCCGCGGCGTTGTCGGCGACCACCGTGCCATTCAATACTTTGGCCGGGCAAGCTGGCTCCGGCGCGCCACCGCAGACGTGCGGGCTGGCGCTCGCGCCGCCGCTGTCGGTGCCGGCAGCGTTGCTCGCGCCGCCCGTCGCAACCCCGCCCGTCGCAACCCCGCCCAGCCCCAACGAGAACGAACCAGCGACGCCCGCCGACCCGCCCGAGCCTGCCCTGCCATTCGTCACGTTCGATTGAGGCTCCGCTTCGCTCTCGCCGCAGCCCAGCAGCGCGAGCGCCAAACCCAAGCCCATTTCCAACCCAGCTAGCCGCTTTGCCAACGCGTCCTCCGACCGGTCAATCTACCACGGCTGAAACCGGTTTCTTCCCCGGTTTGCTCGAAGTCTTTGTCCGCTTACTGGCAAGGCATCTCGAGCGACTTTCGCGGAGGTCGACGTTTGCCCGCGGCCGGATACGCGCTGCCGTCGGGGTTACCGCTCGAAGGCTTGGAAAGCGTGGTCGCGCAGGTTGGTATGGCTGCAATGGCCCTCGGAGCGCAGACGTATAGCTCCGCGAGCCCGTGCGCAGTCACGGCGACGCCCAAGTTGCCCGCGCTCGCTCCGCGGAGGTGTTGCCACCCTCGGAGCGAGCGACCTCGCACTTAGGCTCCTGACACAGAAGCTCAGCGCTGCTCGATGCAGATCTGCCCCGAGGTGCACTCCGTGATGCGAGCCAGGGTGTCGAAGGGGTTCCCGCAGGCTTCGGCGCGAACCTGCCCCACACACTCGTCCAACTCTTTTTGGTTGATGCCGCCGGGGCACTCACGGCTGTTCAGATCGTCCTTCCAGTCGCTGCGCACGCGCGCGAGGCAATCCTGCGACGACGAGAAAGTTTTGTCCGAGCCAACGTTGCCGCACTGCTGCTCGCGCTCGCAACGCGCTTGCGCAATCTGCTCCGCAGCCGACCGCGTACGCGCGGCTGGAGTCATATTGGAGGTATCGGCGTTCGGTTCGCGCTCCCCGGTCTTGTTGCAGCCCACGATCGCGAACGCCGCCGTAGCGGCCAAGCACAGACCCAGTTTATTGAACGTACTCATCGTTGACTCCTTCCGGCCCACCTCCACTGCATTCAGCGTGCCGGCCAGGCCCGGCCAAAAGGCGGCCTTTCGCGCGACTGCCGGCGACAAAGGCGTCGCGCCGGGGCGTTTGTGTCCGCGCGGCGGGAGCCTGTGCTAAGACCCGGCCGCCGTGTTCGAGGCATTAGCAAAAGGATTTCGCGAGGCTCAAAATCGCCTCGCTGGGCTGACCGAGCTGAACGAGAAGAACATCGACGTCGCGCTCAAAGAAGTGCGCGTGTCGTTGCTCGAAGCAGACGTCGAGCTAGGCGTCGTCAAGCGCTTCCTCGAGGCGGTCAAAGACAAGTCGCTCGGCACCACCGTGCAGACTCGCGTCAAGCACGCTGGCGAGACGCACAAGGTCGGCGCCGGTGAGCAGTTCGTCAAGATCTGCCACGACGAGCTCGTGAGCATGATGCATCACGACGGCGAGCCGGTGACGTTCGCCGACAACGGCGTGACCGGCATCATGATGGTCGGTCTGCAAGGCTCCGGTAAGACCACGACCGCCGCCAAGCTGGCGCGCTGGCTCAAGAAGCAGGGCAAGTCTCCGCTCTTGGTCGCCGCCGACATGCAGCGCCCCGCCGCCGTCGATCAGCTGATGGTGCTCGGCAAGCAGATCGAGGTGCCGGTCTTCAACATCGCGGGCGCCGCGCCGCTCGCCATCTGTGAGGCCGCCGCCGCCGAAGCCAAGAAGCTCAAGGCCGACGTCATCATCTACGACACCGCTGGTCGCCTCGCGATCGACGAGGTCTTGATGGAAGAGCTCGGCGCCATCAAGGCGTCGGTCTCGCCCGACAACATCCTGCTCGTCATCGACTCGATGATCGGTCAGGACGCCGTAAAAACCGCAAAATCGTTCAACGAGCGCCTGGGCATCAGCGGCAGCGTGCTGACCAAGCTCGACGGTGACGCCCGCGGCGGCGCCGCCTTGTCGGTCAAAGAAGTGACCGGCGCGCCGATCGTGTTCGTCGGCATGGGCGAAACGACGGACAAGCTCGAGCCGTTCCGCGCCGAAGGCATGGCCTCGCGCGTGCTCGGCATGGGCGACGTCGTCGGCTTGATTCAAGACTTCGAGGAAGTCGTCGATCAGAAGCAGGCGGAGAAGGACGCCATGCGGATGATGCAGGGCGAGTTCACGCTCGAAGACTTCCTGAATCAAATCCGCATGATTCAGAAGATGGGCTCGGTGCGCGATCTGATTGAGAAGATCCCCGGCCTATCGAGCATGCTCCCGCCCGGCGCAGCTGCGCAGGTCAACGACAGTGAGTTGACCGACGCCGAGACCATCATCCTTTCGATGACCAAGTTCGAGCGGCAAGATCCGCAGAGCTTGATCCGCGAGCCTTCGCGCGTGAAGCGCATCGCCGGCGGCTCGGGCCGCACCGAGCAATCGGTGGGCGAGCTGGTGCAGAAGTTCCTCTACATGCGCCAGATGATGGGCAGCATGGGGGGAATGGGCGGCGGTGGCGGCGGCATGTTCGGCGGCTTGCCTGGTATGGGCGGCCTCGCGCGCAACGTGCGCCGCGCCATGAAGGGCGGCAAAATGCCCGAAGGTTTCCCGCAAATGCCGGGCGGCATGCCTGGTTTCCCCGGTATGGGTATGCCGGGCATGGGCATGACAGGTATGGGTATGCCCGGGATGGGTATGCCTGGCATGGGCGGCCCGCGCACGCCGACGATGAAAGCGCTCACCGCGAGCGAGCGCAACGCCAAGAAGAATCAGCGCAAGCGCGAGCGTGACGCGCGCAAGAAGGGAAAGAAGAAGTGATGCGAATGCGAGCTCTTGCTCTTGGGCTAGTGGCCCTTTGCGTTGCCGGCGGCTGTGCGCAGGCACCGGCCGTCGAGGGTGAAGGCGCCGAGAAGGCCGAGTTGTCTCCCCAGCTCAAGGCGCTGGTGCTGGACCAGACCCCGACCGACATCCCGCACCCGCTCTACATCGACTTCAACGGCCGCGCCGAGCTGCTCGGCTACGCGCTCGAGCCCGAAGCCAAGGCTGCGCCCGGCAGCCAGCTGTCGCTCAAGCTGTACTGGCGTGCTGGTGGCAAGCTGGAAGGCGGCTACGTGCCGTACACCGAGCTGCTGTTGCCCGACGGCAAGCGCATCGAGCTCGAGGCCTCGAGCCCGGTTCGCCAGGGTGAGCTGTCCCCCGCCAACTGGGAGCGCGGCAAGATCTACGTCGAGGAGCTCAGCGCCACGGTGCCGAAGGATCTCGAGGCGGCTCGCTTCTCGATCATCGTGGGCCTGAAGACCGCGCCCATCCCCGAAGAGCCCGCGGCTGACGCGGCCGAGGCCGAAAAGAAGCCGGAAAAGGGCGACAAGAAGGCGGAAGAGGCGGCGCCGGCAACCTTTGGCAGCGTGTACCTCAGCGTTCTCAGCGGTCCGGCGGACAGCAAGCACGGCGGGGTGATCGCGACCCTCGAGACTGGCTACACGCGCCCCGTCGCGGGCAAGGGTGCCAAGAAGCCGCCTACCAGCGCCATCAAGCGCGCCCCGGGCGCGCCTGCGCCGGCTAAGCCGGCGCCCGCCCCCAAGCCGCAGCCCGCTCAGCCCCAATAGCCGTGCGCTGGTTGCGCTCGTCGCCGCTGGTTGCGCTCGCCAGGGCACGCTTTGCCGTGCCCTTGTGGGCGTCGCTCGCTTTGGGCGGCTGTGCGAAGAAGGCGCCGCCGGCGCTGCCGGCCGGGCTCGAGCTGCCGGCGCCGCCTGCCGACATGTCGCTCCAGCTCGGGCTCGAGTTTGGCGGGGTGGTCGAGCTACTCGGCGCCAAGGTGTCGCCGACGCAAGGTTTGAAGCCCGGTAGCCGCGTCGACATGACGCTGTACTGGCGGCCCAAGGCCTCGGTGCCGCGCGGCTTCACGCTGTTCACGCACATCTTGGACGAAGCGGGCGAGCGCATCCTGAACCTCGACACCACGGGGCCCCTGCGTAAGACGCGCGGTGGCGACACGCTGTATCCGCCAAGCTCTTGGCAAGTGGGCAAGGTGTACGCCGATCAGGTGGCGTTCTGGGTGCCTGCCAGTCTGCGCACTGACTCGATCAGCGTGGTTTGCGGGCTTTTTGCGGGCGATGAGCGGCTAGCTCTGACGGCAGGCTCACAGACAGGGGAGCGCGCGCGCGTCATCAAGCTGCAGGTGCAGCGCCCGTTCGCGGCGTCGTCCGGCGCCATTCCGACAATTTGGATCCCGCGCCGCTTGCCGGAAGCTCCGCTCGCGATCGACGGCAAGCTCGACGACGCGAGCTGGACGCGCGCGGCCAGCATCGGCTCGCTCGTCAACGTGACCACCGGCGAAGCTCCGCACCCGAGCGAGCTGGGCGGGTCGGTCAAGCTGTTGTACGACGAGCAAGCGCTTTACGTGGGGTTCGAAGTGTTCGACTACGATCTGCGCGGCGGCTTCGACCCGGCGCAGACGGATCCGCACTTGTGGACCAGAGACACCGTCGAGATCATGATTGACCCCGACGGCGAAGGTGACAACCGCGACTATTACGAGCTGCAGGTCGGTCCGCAGAACCTGGTCTTCGACTCCGCGTTCGACAGCTACAATTCGCCCAAGGTCGAGCCGGATGGGCCGTTCGGTCATCAAGAGTGGTCTTCCAAGGTGCAGAGCGCTGTCGTGCTGAACGGCACGCTCGACGACGACAAGGAAGACGAAGGCTACGTGGTCGAGATGGCCATCCCCTGGGCCTCCTTCGACAAAGCCAAGCGCGTACCGCCCCTACCCGACGACATGTGGCGCATGAACTTCTACGCCATGCAGAACAACGGCGGCGTGGCCTGGTCGCCCATCTTGGGCCAGGGCAACTTCCACAAAGCCTCGCGTTTTGGCCGCGTCCGCTTCGTTGGCCCCACCAAGCGCCCGCTTCCCGGTGCCGGCGGCGCGCGCCGCCCCTCTGCACCAAAGTGACCCGGAGTGGACGAAGTCCACGGAGGACCACGGCCCGAGCAAAGCGAGGCAGCGCCGAAGGCGCAGTGAATTCGGCGGAGCCCCGCCCACGCGGCGGCCCTCGTCGTCGCCAACTCGCAAATTTCGTTGCCCCAGCAACCCGTCTACGGTCGCGCCGACTACTCGGCTTCGCCGCTAGACTCGCTCGAGCCCTTCACTTCGAGCACTAGCGCGTAAACTTCCCGACGTGAGCGCCCGCTGATCTCGGCGAGGTGCTGGGCCGTCGCTTTGGCGCTAGCGCCGCCCTCCACCAGTCCCCGCGCTTGCTGGCGCAGCTCGTCGTCGCTCGAGCCGCGGGCCGGCAGGGGCGCAGTTTCTCCCAGCACGACCACGATCTCTCCCAGCCATTCGCGCTGAATTTGCGCAAGCTCGCTGAGGCTGCCGCGCAGCACTTCCTCGTGCAGCTTGGTCAGCTCACGGCACACGGCGGCTTGGCGCGACGGGCAGTGAGCTGACAGGTCGCTCAGCGTTTCTTGGATGCGGTGCGGCGCCTCGAACAGCACCACCGGCCACGTCTCGTGCAAAATGCGCTGTAGCAACTCTTTGCGACCGCTGCCCTGGCGCGGCAAGAATCCCAAGAACACGAACGGACCCGCCACTAGCCCCGATAGCGCTACGGCCGTGGTGACGGCGCTCGCGCCCGGCAGCGAAATTGTCGGAACCCCAGCTGCCACGGCGGCTTGCACCAAGGCGCGCCCCGGATCGCTCACGCCCGGCGTGCCGGCGTCGGTCGCAAATGCCACGTCTTGTCCTGCCTTCAGCAGCTCCACCACGCGCGCTACCTGGCGCTCCGAAGCGTTGGCATCCAGCGTGTGCAGCTCCTTGCCGGTGATGCCGAAATGCGAGAGCAAGCCGCGCGTGCGCCGTGTATCCTCGGCGGCGATGTGCGCCACGCTGCGCAGCGTGGCGAGCGCGCGCTCGGTCATGTCGCCCAGATTACCAATGGGCGTCGCCACCAGGTACAGGGTGCCGTAAGGCGCGCTTTCAGCCATGCTGGGGCTCAGCTCAGCTCGACGGCGTCGCCCAACGTCTCTTTCAAATAGTCACGCAGCTTGCCGGTCAGGCGCGCTTCGAGCTGCCGCACGCGCTCGCGCGACACGCCGAACTCGTCACCCAGCTCTTGCAGCGTGAGCGGCTCGTCGGCCACCACGCGCTTGTCGAAGATGATGATGTCCTTCCCCGAGAGCGTCTCGCGAAACTCGCTCAGGCGCCCCTGCAGCATCTCGGACAGCTCGGCGCCCTCGGCGATCTGGTCCGGCGTGCTGCCCGGCGACGGCATCAGCTCGACCCGCGACACCGTGCGCCCGTCGTTCTCGCCGACGCTGGCGTCGAGCGAAGCGTCGGAGCGAGACAAACGCTTGTCCATCTCGGCCACTTCGGCTTCGGCCACGTTCAGGCGCTTGGCGATCTCGGCGTCGCTCGGCTCGATGCCGAGCGCGCTGAGGCGCGCCTTCTCTTTGCTGAGGTTGAAGAACAGTTTGCGCTGAGCTTGGGTCGTTCCAAGCTTCACCAAGCGCCAGTTGTTCAAGATGAAGCGCAGCATGTACGCGCGGATCCACCACGCGGCGTAGCTCGACAGCTTGACCCCGCGGTAAGGGTCGTACTTCTTCACCGCCTGCATCAGGCCGATGTTGCCCTCTTGGATGAGGTCCATCATGTTGCGGTAGGCGCGCCGGTACTCGTACGCGATTTTGACCACCAGCCGCAGGTTGGCGGTCACTAGTCGGGCCGCCGCGGCCAAATCTTCTGGATTTTTCTGGTAGTCGACGGCGAGGCGATGCTCTTCGTCGGGGCTCAGCAGGGGGTGCCGCTGCACCTCGCGCATGTACGCCGACAGCGGATCAAAACGGCTGAGCGAGCCGCCGCTGCGCTCGATGGCGGTGGTCGACTCGTCCTCATCGCTGCGCGAATCTTCCTCATTCTCGCCAGACGCTTCCAACTCGGCGTCGTCGTCTGCGGCGAGGCCAGGGGACGAATCCACCACCTCGGCCTCGAAGCCGTCACCGTCGGGGACGAAGCCATCGCTCTCGCCCTCGGCGTCGTCCTCGCTCTGCTCCTCGTCGCCAGCGGCCTCTGCGGAGCCTTCCGCAGAGCCCTCGCTGGCTAGTGATTTCTTCACTCTCTTCGGGGCCTTGGCGGCGGCCGGCTTCGGGTTCTTGGTGGCAGTCACGGGGCAGGCTCGAAGCTCGCGAGACAGGGCCCTCGGGAGCGAAAGGCAGCCTGGGCTCCGTCCGCGGGGACGTCAAGCGCTCGCCGCATGGGGCCCGCGTGAGCCGCTCGTTGAGCCGCGTAGCGTCAGTTCGGCAACTGTATCTGGAAGGGCGGGGGGGGCCTGCTGACCCCACGTTTTCCAAGAAGCCTCGAACCAAGCCGTCGAGCTCCGCTCAATCGGCCTCTTGCTGGCCATCTCTCATGCCTAGGCGCCGAAGCGGACACCGTCCTATCGACGCTTTCGCCGAAGCTCCAGATTCGGTATGTGAGCCTCTGCCTGCCATGTCGCGTAAACCGGACCCCCAGGCGTCCCTCGAATCCGAGGTGCCGCCGGAGAGTGATCCGCGCTCGTCGAAGCGCTGGTCCTCCGCGGAGCGTATGGCTTCGCTCGGGCGCCTGGCCGCCGGTGTCGCGCACGAGATCAACAATCCGCTCGCTTACGTGCTCGGCAGCATCGAGCTGATCGAGCGCGGGCTCGCGGAGATCGGCTCGCTACACCCCGAAGCCGCGCGCACGGGCGAAATCATCAACGACGCCCAAGCCGCGTTGTGCAACGCCAAAGACGGCGTCGAGCGCATTCGTAGCATCGTCAAAGACCTCACCACGTTCTCGCGCGCCGTTCCGGATTCACGACGCCCCGTCGAGGTCGAAGCCGTGCTCGAGTCGACGCTCAACTTGGCGTGGAACGAGCTGCGTCACCGCGTGCGTGTGGTCAAAGACTTCGCGGGTGTGCCCGAGCTACTGGGCGACGAGGGGCGGCTCGCTCAGGTGTTCTTGAATTTGATCCTGAACGCGAGTCAGGCCATTCCGGACGGCCGGCAAGGTGTGCTCCGAATTTCCACTACCAGCAAAGGTAGCCAGGTGTCGGTCTGCATCGAGGACGACGGAGTTGGAATTGCTCAAGAAGACTTGCCTTACGTCTTCGAGCCGTTCTTTACGCCCCAGATCGGGTGGGGCAACGGTCCACACGCGCACCGTGACGCTGCGGCCGGCCTCGGCCTAGCCATTT
>DATAKF010000109.1:0-2161 GCA_036261775.1 Polyangiaceae bacterium
GTGGGCGAGCTGCAAGTCGCGTTCGACAAGTTCAGGGCGGCTGGCTACAAGATCAAGGTCAGCGAGCTCGACGTCAGCGTGTACGACGACTACGCAACCGGCAGCTTCGTGGCGTCGCCCGGCGTGGAGCTGACGGCGGAGCTGGAGGCCAAGCAGGCCAAGCGCTTCGGGGATTTGTTCGCGCTTTACCGCAAGAACAAAGACATCATGACCAGCGTCACCTTCTGGGGCGTCTCGGACGACATGACCTGGCTCGACACCACGGTGCCCGGCCGCAGCGACCACCCGCTGCTCTACAACGACGCGCACACGCCCAAGGCCGCCCGCGCTGCGATTATGGACTTCTAGCGCCAGGGCCCGAGCGCTTGGCTTGGGCTTGCCGGGGCGCCGGAAACGCCGTAGCCAGGCGGAGTGACGACCACCGACGTCGAGCGTGCGATTCATACGGTGTTCCGCATGGAATCGGCGCGCTTGATCGCGGGGCTGACCCGGCTGACCCGTGACGTGGGCATCGCCGAAGAGCTGGCACAAGACGCGCTCGTCACCGCGCTCGAGCACTGGCCGACCACGGGCGTGCCGGACAACCCCGGCGCCTGGCTGATGGCCACGGCCAAGCGCCGCGCCATCGACGAGCTGAGGCGTCAGAAGCGGCTGCAGCGCAAGCACGAGGAGCTGGGGCACGAGCTCGACGCCGACGCCGTGTCGGACCGCGAACGGCTCGCGGACAGCTTGGAAGACAAGCTGGACGATCAGGTCGGTGACGACCTGCTGCGGCTCTTGTTCATCTCGTGTCACCCGGTGCTGTCGATGGAGGCGCGCGCGGCGCTCACGCTGCGGCTGCTGGGCGGCTTGACCACCGACGAGATTGCGCGAGCATTCCTGGTACCAGAGCCGACGATTGCCCAGCGCATCGTGCGCGCCAAGCGGACCTTGGCCGAGCAAAACGTGCCCTTCGAGGTGCCGCGTGGAGACGAGCTGGGCGCGCGCTTGGCTGCCGTGCTCAGCGTGATTTACCTGATCTTCAACGAGGGTTACGCCGCTACCGCCGGCGACGACTTGATGCGACCGGGCCTGTGCGAAGACGCGCTGCGCTTGGGCCGCATCTTGGCCGAGCTTGCGCCGAGCGAGCCCGAGGTCCACGGCTTGCTCGCGTTGATGGAGCTGCAAGCCTCGCGAGCGGCTGCCCGCGTGGGCCCGTCGGGTGAAGCGATCTTGCTGCTGGAGCAGAACCGCGGGCGCTGGGATCAGCTGTTGATTCGTCGCGGTCTCGCCGCGCTGGAACGCGCGCAGTCGCTGCCAGGTGGTCAAGGCTCTTACACGCTGCAGGCCGCCATCGCCGCTTGCCACGCCCGCGCCCGCACGCCGGAGGCGACCGATTGGGCCAGAATCGCCCAGCTATATCGGCTATTGGTCGAACTGACGCAATCGCCCATCGTGGAGCTGAACCGCGCCGTTGCAGTGTCGATGGCCGAAGGTCCGGCTGCTGGGCTCAGCATCGCCGATGCGCTGGTGTCGGAACCGGTCTTGGCGAGCTACCACCTGCTGCCCAGCGTTCGCGGCGACTTGCTGGAAAAGCTGGGCCGAAACAGCGAGGCCGCTGCCGAATTCGATCGCGCCGCGTCTTTGACCAGAAACGCTCGTGAGCGCGACGTCCTGCTCGGACGCGCAGCCGCCTGCCGAAGTGTTGCGGGTGCTTGAATCCGGGCTCGTCTCGGGTCGAGGCAGCGAAACACCTACACATCCGACTGGCCGGTTCGAAATCGTACGAAAAGTCTGGTCGGCGAAGTGACGAGGGTTAGAATCCGCGAGCCGATTTCGGCGACATGGTAACGCGCGCTTTTATCCTTTCAGTCCTCGCCCTCGTCGTCTCGAGCTGCTCAGCGCTCATCGATGTCGACAAGGGGCAGTGCACGACCGACAACGACTGCGCCGCGCTCGGCGGCGCCTTCAAAGGCTCGGTCTGCCAACAGAACGTGTGCGTGAGAACGAGCGACGGCGACGCCGGCGAAGGAGGCGGGCCCTCCGAGATCGATCCGCTCGCGTGCACCCCCGTCGAGCAGAGCCCCGAACCGCTCGTGAAGTTCTCGTTCGCGCCCATCTACGCGGCAGGCGCAGAACCTGCCGAGCCCAAGCCGTTCATCATCAAAGCTTGCGACCAGCT
>DATAKF010000133.1:0-73080 GCA_036261775.1 Polyangiaceae bacterium
CACGGTCCATCTGCCCGATCTCGTCGTGCCCGTATTCACGGCCAACCAGCAAAGTTTGGAAGGCGTTAGCCGCGTGTTGCGGCAGGCTAGGGACCAGCGCAGCAAGCTTCCCCTCAATCGCGCGGCGCTCTTGATACTGCCCGTACCCTCACGCTTCGATGCGCGCGGCCAGGATGAGCTTGCCAAGATTTGGTTGAACAAGTTCGCTCAGCGACTCGAGCCCGTATACGAGAACTGGCTCGACCTGGATGTACCGGCGCGCCAGATCCTTGATTTTACCAAGATACCGTACTTCTCTAGCTGGACCTTCGGAGAGCGCCTTGCTGTCCTCGAAGAGCGCGAAACCGATCCGGAGCGGATTTCCTATCATTTCGCCACCATCGCAGCGCTAATCGCCCGGCGCCTAGCGAGCTCGGATGAGCTGGTCAGAAACCGCGATGGCTACGTCGAGGCGGCCAAATCAGCCGGCAAAGCGAAGCCAACGCAAGAGGAGCAGAGCTCCAACCGATTCGCCCATGACTTCTACGTCAGCTACGCCAAGAGCGATGACGCGGTGGCGAATGAAGTGGTGTCGTTGCTGCGCTCCGTCGGCGCCCGCGTATTTACAGAAGGTGACGTGAAGGTCGGGGCCGACATCCGGCAGTCACTCTACGACGCGGTCGTCTCAAGTCAGCATTTGCTTTTGCTGGGGCACGGTCAGCTGTCGCGTTGGCAGCGCTCCGAGGCAGAACAGTTCTTCGAGGCGTCGCAGGCGGACGCCGAACGAAAGCTCGTCCTGCTCGACCTGGACGGCTCCAGTGGAACTGGCCTCGATGGCGCACTCGAAGCCATGAAAGCCGTGCGCCTCAATGCGCGCGCTGCTCCGTTGGGAGAAGTCTTGTCCCAGCTGTTTACTGCGGACGCAGCCACTGCGTTGAGGCAAGGACGTAAGCTTACGATCGATCCTGAAATACTAGAGCTTGCCGATCGATACCTGGCCGTGAGGATTGAATCGTACGTGGAGCGCGTCAAGGAGAAGGACAGGCTCGTGGCCGAGCTGGGCAAGCTCATCTTGGTACGCCAGGTATCACGAGACATCCTGGTGAGCTCCAAGCACGCGGGCCTCATCGCCGGTTTGGCTGAGGCCGTTCAACGACGTCCTGAAAACGGCGACATCCAAAGGTTGGTCGACGCCGGCCTGCACCTCACCCGGCTGCACGCAGCCTTCCGACTTCTCACTGCAATCCTGACCATCTGGGACACGCCCGGCGTCGGCCAAGTGGTCCCCACTAGCTTCAATGCCCTTCTAGATGGCTTCACGAGCCTCAGCGAAAAGGCGTCGGATCGGCCCCTACGGACGTTAGTAGAAACGGCACGGCGTCGGCTCGAGCACTATTCGTAGCTGGAAAGGTGAGGCGACCTAGCCGGTGTCGGTCTTTGCTAGGTAGCCAAGCGCGCCACGAGGCCCGTGAAACCGCTGCGGTTGCGCGCGACGATGCTGCCGTTGAGCGCGTCGGCGAACGTCAACCAGCCGAGATACGGCCACCATGAAGGCTGCAGTGGGGTCGACCTTGCGCGCGTAAGCCGCGTACGCGGAAAGCGCAGCGTGGTTGAGAACGAGATCAGCCAGCGCCAAGCGGGGCCAGTGCTGTCCGAAGAACAAGGGCGACCAAGCGGCGTTGAAGGCCAGCTGCGCGCCCCACAGCCCAAGCGCCACGCTGCGCGCTGGTGCTGCGGGTGCTTTTGCCACGCGCCACGCCGACAGCGCACCGAGCGAATACAGCACGGGCCAAACGATCGAAAAGGCTCGATTGGGCGGTGTGAATGCCGGCTTCGACAGCAGCCGGTACCAAGCTTGGTTCTTGCGGCGCGAGGTGATGAGACCGCCCAGCGCCGCTGCGCCGAGAGAAAGCAAGGCGAAGAGCGCTAGGCCGCCTGGTGAGCGCAAGAAGCCCTGCTCGGCGGGCGCGGCTGACGGCGCGTGGCGCGCAGTACTTCTGCCTGCTGGACCGGCGGCGACGTACTGTTCGGGAGCTCGTTGCATGCCCCAGTCGACTGCAGTTCCTGGGCCAACCGGGGGGCCAGCGCGCAGCGGGCTCGAGTAGCAGCCGTACGCGGTTGCGGTTTACGCTTCGGACATGGGCTTCTACGACCGCCTCGTACTGCCGCGCTTGCTCGATTTCTGTATGGGCGTGCCGCTCCTCGACCAAGAGCGGCGCACTTGTTTGAGCGGTGCGCACGGCAAGGTGCTGGAGGTTGGCTTCGGTACCGGGCGCAACCTGCCTTTCTATCCGGCCGGCGTGGAGCGAGTCGTCGCGGTGGACCCGTCGCGTGAGAGCGCCAAGCTGGCGGAGCGTCGCATCGCGGCGGCGCCGTTTCCGGTCGACTACGTGCCGCTCGAGGGCGAGCGCATCGCGGCGCCCGATCACAGCTTCGACTGTGTGGTGTCGACCTTCACGCTGTGCTCCATTCCCGACCCACAGGCTGCGCTGCGCCAGATCCGCCGCGTGCTGAAGCCGGGCGGTAAGCTGCTGTTCGCCGAGCACGGCCTGGCGCCGGACGCTGGTGTGCAGCGTTGGCAGCATCGGCTGAACCGGCTGCAAAACCTGCTGTTTGGGGGCTGCAACCTCAACCGCGACGTGCGCAGCCTGGTCAGCGGCGCCGGCTTCCAGCTGCAAGCGGTCGATCAGTACTACGTGCCGCGAGTTCCTCGTTTTGCCGGGTTCCTCACGCGCGGCAGCGCCGCCTGACTAAATCAAGCCGGCTCGCGCGTCTCGGTGACGCAGCCGATCTGAACCTCGAGGGTAGCGTCGACTTCCACGGAGGCGGAGCTGCAGCTAGCGGGGCAGAGCAGAATGCGCGTGGGGTTCACGGCGTCGTCGTAGTACCAGCCAGGAACGGCGCCACAGCTCGCGGCGTCGGCGACGCGGCCGAGGGTCATGCGCGTGCCGCCCGCGGGCGTGTAGTTGACGTTGATCTTGGTTGGATCGACCTGCTGGCCATCCATGGCCTTGGGCATGTCGAAGTCGCAGTCGAGCACCGAGCCGCGGATGGCCGCGAGCGCGTCGAGCAAGTCTTGCTTGGCGGTGGCGCCGTCGCTGATAAAGATGCCCTCGGTCGTTCCACCAGCTGCGGCGATGGCGTCCATGTCGGATTCTTGCGAGCCCGTCAGGCCGATGGCGTAGGTTCGGACGCCCGAAGTCGCCAGAGCGTTGCTGGCCAAGGCCGCGATGTTCGTGATGTCGTTGTCGCAGCCATTGGGCTTTCCGTCGGTGACGAGCACGACGACTGCGTTTTCTTCTGGGGCAGCCTGGCGCTGTGCTGCGGCCCAGGTCAAAGCGCCGCTGAGCGCTGCCGAGATGGGCGTCCCTTGGCCGCCGGCGTTGTTGCCGCCCATCATGCGCGCCGCGGGCACAGCGGCGACAGCCGCGGCGACCAGCGCCTGCTCGTGGACGTCCATTGGCTCCGCCGCCAACGTTCCGAGTGGCACGATGGGCTCGGCGCAGGCCGCCGTGCTGCAGTCGTCGTCATTGCAGCCGGCCATGGGCGAGTCGTGCGGAAAGAAGCGCAAGGCCACCTGCAAGCCACCCGCGGCCGGATCGGCGAAGAAACCCGTGAGCGCGGATGACGCCAGAGCCCAGCGAGAGGCGTTCGTCAGCGCGTCCGCCTCGTCGTTCATCGAAGTCGAGCGGTCGAACATCACGAGCATGCGCACATTGGCCAGCTTCGCGGAGGCCGTGCCCGTGGCGCAGGCCATGTTCGGATCGAGCGAGCCGCTGCCGGCAGTCGACGCGCTGCCCAGATCGGGTTGCAGCGTGAGCGAGCCAGCTTGCGAGGTGGCGGGGCCCGGGGACGACGCCGCGCCGCCGGAGGTGGCACCGGAGGGGCTGCCTCCGCTGGATACCAACGCTTCATTTTTACTGCTACCGCAGCCAATGACGACGCCAGCGGACAACAGCGCAAGCAACGCGGCTTTCATGATGTGCAGTGGTTGTCTCCGCTGCCAGGCGGCGACAGGCACCAATCGTGTCGTGCGACATCGATTGATGCGTCTCGCCTCGATATCACGCTGAGCTGATCATCCGCTGACGCTACGGTCGTCGGATTTGAGATGTGTTCGTCTGCCTACGAGCGCCCGGATGATTTCGAGCGCTCGTTCAGGGCGAGCACGCCGTGGCTCAGGTCACCAGTAACCCTGGAAGGTTCCGGACACGGTGGCCGGCGCTTGGCCGACGTCGTTCGTGCCCCAACACACGATCGAGCCATTCGTTTTGACGGCGCAGCCGAAGCCACCGCCCATAGCGACCGCTTTGAACGCGCCTGAGGGCGCGATGGTCGCAGCGTCGTTGGGGAAGCCCCAGCAAAGCAGGCTGCTGTCCGTCAAGATGCCGCAGCGATTCTGGCTGGGACCGTCCCCGACCGTCTTGAATACGGTGCCGCTGGGCGGCGAGAAGAGACTCTTTCCCCATGTGCGGGCCGTCCCGTCGGGGAGCAGGGTCAAAAAGCCGATGCCGGCTCCGTGCATTTGCGTGTACGTCTGCGTGTCGGACGTCTTCGGGAAGGTGAAGACACCCCCGTCGACCTGGGTGCCCCAGCAGGTGCCTCGACCGTTGTTGCTGCCGCCTTGGACGATGGCGCAGCTGAACGCCGAGCCCGAGCCCACGGCGCTGTAGGTGCCCGTCGGGGGACTATCGGTTCCGTCGCCGTTGTAGGTCGTCCAGCAATCGAGCGTTCGGTTCGCCTTGATGCCGCAGACGTGCTCTTCGCCTGCAGCGAGAGCATAGAACACGCCTCCCTTGACGCTCAGCGGAGCGTTCGCCCCCCAGCAGTATGCCAAGCCGTTGTCGCGGATGCCGCACATGAAGTCGGGGGCCGCGGTAATGGACTTGAAGAGGACGTTGCTGAGACCGGCGGGGCTCAACCCGAGCGTCGAGTCGCCCCAGCACTTCACGTGCCCGTCGGTTTGCAAGCCGCAAGCGAAGCCCGCGCCGGCGGCGATGGTGTTGACCGGGATGCACACGTTCGTGCCGTCGCCCAAGGTGCCCGCCGGGCAGGCGACGCTGCACGTCGAGCTGCTGCAGACGGGCGAGGTCCCCGGCACCGAGGAGCCACTGCAGACGTTGCCGCAACTCCCGCAGTTGTTCGCGTTGTTCGTGAGGTTGATGCACGTCGTGGACCCGCCCGAAGTACACGGCTTGGTCGCCGAGCTGGTGCGGGCCGCGCAGATGCCGTCGGCCTGACCTGTGGTGGCGTTCGAGCACGCTTGGCAAGAGAGGCTGCACGCGCTCTGGCAGCACACGCCGTCGCGGCATGATTTGCTCGTGCACTCTGCGTCAGCGGAGCAGGTCGCGCCCTGATCCTTGAGCGGCTTGCAGCTCCCGCTACCGCAGTAGTAGCCAGTCACGCAGTGCGTATCATCGCTGCACGTGGTGCGGCACGCGGTGCCGGACGCGCAGGTCAGGTTGCCGGTGCAGTTCTTTGGCGTGCCGGCGTCACACTCTGACGCCCCGTCGCAGGAACCCGCAGGCGTCAGCGTCCGTCCGCTGCACGTGGCGGTCCCGCAGGTCGTCCCCACGGCGCGCACGCGGCACTGCCCCCCGCCGTTGCAGGAGCCGTCCTTTCCGCAGCTATTGCCCGAGTCCACGGCGCACTCGCTGTCGGGATCCTGCGCGGCCGGCACGGGCACGCAGCGCCCCGAATCTTGTCCGGTCTTGGCTTGTGAACAAGCTTGGCAGGTGCCCGGGCAGCTATTCTCGCAACACACGCCGTCGACGCACGCTCCGGAACGGCACGAGCCGTTGCTGGAGCACGCCGAGCCGTCAGTCTTCTTGTTCTGGCAAACGTTGGTCGCGCAGTAGGCTTGCGCCGGACAATCGGCGTCTTTCGAGCAGGGCGTCTCGCAGCCCTCGGCGCTGCACGGGTACTGCCCGCACGACACCGCCGGCTGCTTCGCGCAAGTGCCGTTCCCGTCGCAGGTGGCGGCCGCCAGGTAGTCGGACCCCGAGCACGAGGCGTCCTGGCAGACCTGGTTCTCGCCGTATTTGCGGCAAGCCCCAGCGCCATCACACGTTCCATCGCTGCCGCAGGACGCCGGGCTTTCGGCCTCACAGTCGTCGTGCGGGTCCATGCCTGAAGTGACGCTGGCGCAGGTACCGTTCGGTTCACCCGTCAGTGCCTCCGCGCACGCTTCGCAGGCGCCGCTACACTCACTGGCGCAGCACACCTCGTCGCGGCACGCGCCGGATTCGCAGTCGTTGTCGGCCGCGCACGCCGCGCCCACGACGCCCTTCTCCGGCTCGGTCGGGGCGCCCGCGGTGCCGCTCACGGCGCCAGTGCCACCCAACGGGGAGTCACTACCGGAGACCGCGCCTGAGCCTCCGCTCGACGTGGCGCCCTCTCCCGCAATCGAGCCACCGCTCGAGCTCGCGGCATTGCCAGACGAGCCGCCTTTGGCGTTCGAGAACTCGTGCGGATCGATGCTGCACGCGGAACCCGCGAGCCCCGCCGCGCAAAGGCCAAGCCACGTCCACCGTTGCACTACCCTTCGCTTTGCCATCCGATCACGCATTTATCACGGCCAGAAGGGCGTCTCCAGCGGTTTAGGGAACCGATTCCAGAATGGCAACGATTTTTTACAAACACCATGGCCGCATCGGCCACGATTTGTGCGCCTTCTTTGCAGGCGCTTGCGCAATTCATCCAAAATTGGCGCGGGCCCTCAGCGGCGTCGTGCTGCGCATCGTGCCCGTGCGATCACGGCAACGCGAAGCAATAGATGGATCCGCGGCCACCGCCGGAACCGACCGAGACGTTGCGCGTGCCGGTGATGTCGCCGCAGCCGCCGCTTTCGTGGGCAGAGTTCCAGGAAGGGGGGCGCCCGCCGCCGTTGCGATTGGAATGACCCACGGTGCCCTTGACGGTCGTCGCGCTGGAGGTCCAATCCATGCACGTCGAGTTGGCGACAGCCATGCCGGCCTCGGTCGAGCCGGTGAGAATGTCGTGGGTCGTGGGGCTCGACGGTACTTCGGCGCCCGTTTCGTCGAGCGCGATCGCGTTGCTACCGATCGGCCACGTCGCGTTGAGCGCGCCGGTTGCCATGTCTTGGCTGTGCAGATCGGCCAGCGTGTTGGCGATGATGACGCCCTTGGCATTGCGCCAAGGACCGGGTCCAATCCGGTCGCGCGCGTTCACCGTGCTGGTGCTGAGGTAGGCGCGCCACGTCTTGGCGCCCAACTCGGCCGAAACGGCCGTGGCCAACGTCTTGCAAAACGCGTCCGCGCCGTCGAGCCCGCCGAAGTCACCGCCTTTGCCTGGTCCCTTGCTCGTCACGAAGAACGACATCGTGGTGGAGCCGCCGCCGGTGCCCGCGCTGCCTGCGCTACCGGCCGCACCCGCAGCGCCACCGCTTCCACCGCCACCGCCAGCTCCCGCGGCGCCTGCAGCACCTGCGCCGCCCGCAGCCGAGCCTGCAGCGCCAGCCGTGCTCGTAGTGCCAGCCGCGCCTGCGGAGCCCATCGCACCGGCGACGCCCGCGCCACTACCAGCGGTAGTACCAGCCGTTCCCGTCGTCCCCGCAGAACCCGCCGAACCGCTGCCGCCCGTTCCAGTTCCCGGTGCATCGTCGCTGCCACAGCCAACTGCGCCCAACACCGACGAGCCCGCAAGCACGAGCACCAAGTTCAAGAATTTCATTGGACCGCCTTTCGCAACGACTTCGCCGAAGCCCGGCGACATTCTATGACTGCAGCAGGTCAGTGGGTAGACCGACGATCCGCGATCCGTGGGCGTAGTGAAGCGCCAGTCAACGCCGACTGGCTCATTTCGCGCCACTCCTCGACGCCAAGCTCGCCAGGCGCTGACCCTAGCAACCCGCCGCGCTGCCGACGCGCGTTAACTCACAGGGATTGTATTCACATGATGGCCGGTGTGTTTCATTGCTGACGTCAGCTCGCGTGGACGTCGATTGAAACGAGCGGGCGTGGTCCGCAGGCGTGCAGCGGCGCGCGTTCATCTCACGATCAGGTGGCAGCCATGCAAAGTTGATGGTTGAAAGGAGGATCGCTCGCGCTACCGTTGCCTGGACATGCAGCTTCCGGTGCAGGTTGGAGCGGTGGTCGACGAGAAGTATCGCATCGACGCGTTCTTGGGCTCGGGAGCGATGAGCGTGGTCGCGCTCGCGTTCCATCTCGAGCTGGAGCAGCAAGTCGCCATCAAGTTCTTGCACGCGCAAGGCTTCGACCAAGAACAAACCGCGCAGCGCTTCAAGCGTGAAGCGCGCGCGGGAGCGCGAATTCACAGCGAGCACGTGGTCCGTGTGCTCGACGTCGGCACGCTCGCCGACGGTTGCCCGTACATCGTGATGGAGCACCTCAAGGGTAAGGATCTGGGTCGCGAGCTAGCCGACCGCGGCCGCTTACCCGCGGCCGAAGTCGTAGGTTACATGCTGGAGGCGTGCGAAGCCCTGGCAGAAGCGCACGCAGCCGGCGTAGTGCACCGCGACCTCAAGCCAGAGAACTTGTTCCTCGCCGAACGCTCCGATGGCGGGCGCATCGTCAAGCTGCTCGATTTCGGCATCTCGAAGTCGATGATGGGCAATTCGCTCACGGACTTGGCGCTCACGCGCACGGCAACCTTCATGGGCTCGCCCCTCTACATGTCGCCCGAGCAAATGCGCTCGTCGCGTAACGTGGACGCGCGCTCGGACATTTGGTCACTGGGAGCGATCTTTTACGAGATGCTGGCCGGGCAGCTGCCGTTCGTCGCCGAGTCCATCCCCGAGCTGTGCTTGGCGGTAGTCAGCGACGAGCCCAAGCCGCTTCGCGAGCTGGTGGCTGACCTACCCGCGGGGCTAGAAACCGTCGTGCAGCGCTGCCTCGAAAAGGATCGCGACAAACGCTACGCCACCGTTGCTCAGCTCGCGCTCGAGCTCTCACCCTTCGCGCCCCAGCAGGCCAGCTCGCCTGAACGCAGCGCGAGAATTCTAGCGCTGCAAAGCGCCGTCGCGACGGCTAGCCCGCCCGAAACGCCGCGCGTGCCGCGTCGGAGCAGCGTGGTGCCGCCGCCGTCCTTGCCCTCTGCTGATTCGCTGACGCCGACGAGCCAACGCGGCGTGGAGGCCACGACGCTGAGCGCCCGTCCGTTGCGACGTTACGCGCCGGCGTGGCTGGCTGCGGCGGTGGTGTTGGCGGCCGCAGCTTGGTGGCTCACGCAACCTTCATCCACGCTGCCTGAGCCGCCGGTCGCAGCAGCGACGGAGCCGCCGCGCCCACCACCGCCTGCTGTTGTTGTCCAGCGCGAGCCCGTGACCGCTCAGCCCGCTAGTTTCGCGAGCGTGGCTGTCGCGCCGCTGCCCGCTCCGCAGGCCACACTGGGCGCCCGCAAAGCGCCTCGGCTGCCGAGAGTGCCAGTCACGCAGGCCGCCACGGCCGAACCGGTGCAAGCGCCAGCCAAGCCCTTGGCTAGCGCTACGAACGCCTGGGATCCGTCCGCCTTTGGAGGCCGCTATTAGCCCTGAACGGCTTCGACTAGGACGCGGCCCTTTGTTCGGCGTGCTGGCTATGGCGCTCGCGGTGACCTCGAGCGCGGCCTCTTGCGGCGAGCACGAGGGCAAGCTGATGCCCGCAGGCGCCTCGGGCGCGAGCGCTGGCGGGGCGCCGGGCGGCCCGGAACCAGGCGGCGAAGGCGGAGGCGGCGCGATGAGCAACCCCGACCTGCCGTCCTCGGCAGGCGTGGGCGGCGCGAGTGACCCTATCGGCAACGGAGGCGCTGCGCCTTTGCCCCGCACCTGTATCTACCAGCTCGACGTGGAGAGCGACGCGCGTGGCACGGCCGGCGCAGGTGGCGCGGACGGCGTCGGCGGCGTAGGTGGCGCGGGCGATCGAGACGGCCCGGGAGGCGAAGCCGGCCAAGGTGGCGAGTCCTCGTCGCCGACGATCGCGAAAGCCACGAGCCGCTTGCTCGGTGAGTACCTCGCCGACGCCTCGGGTCGCGCGTTGTACGTGTTCGGCGCCGACCTAGCGGGCGATTGCGAGGCTCCGCCGGTGAGCGATTGCGTTGGCGATTGCCTCCTGTCTTGGCCGATTTTCCATGCCGAGCCGCGCCTCCTGGCGCCCGGCATCGACGAAGCGGCGTTCGGCTCTTTCACGCGGGCCGATGGCCTCCCGCAAACCACGTACTATGGCTGGCCGCTCTATTATTACGCCAACGACGCCAAGCCAGGAGACATCACGGGGCACGGCTCTGGCGTGTGGGGTCTGGCCGAGCTGATCCTTCCAAACGTGATCGTTCGACGCGTCGGTACGGATCGCTTGCTGGCCGACGGCGCTGGCCGCACGCTCTACGCTTTCACCGAAGACACGTTGGGCACTCCCACGAGCTTGCCGCAGAGCGGCTGCGTGAGCGATTGCCTTGAAGCGCATCCAGCCTTCTCGCCGCGCTACGTGGGGGCAATCTCGACGCTAGAGCCTCGAGACCTGACGTCGTTCATCCGAGGCGATGGCAGGCCGCAAGTGGCCTACAAAGGCGCTCCACTCTACTACTCCTTGCGGGACGACCGCCCCGGCGCCGTGAACGGAACCGCGGATCAAGGCTTCACCATCGTGCTCAAATGAACCGACGACGTTTTACCGGAAGCATCGCTCTCTCGGCGTTCCTCCTCACGCTGGCGGGCTCTTCGCGCGCGGAGCCGACCGCCACCCAAAAGGCCACCGCAGAAACGCTATTTCAACGCGGCGTCGAGCTGGCTGATTCCGGGCGCGTCGCTGACGCCTGCACCCAGTTCGACGCAAGCCTGCAGATTGACCCAGCGCTCGGCACGTTGTTTCGCTTGGCCGACTGCTACGATCGCATCGGGCGTACGGCTAGCGCCTGGGCGCTGTTTTCAGAAGCCCAAGCGCGCGCCAGAGCGGCCGAGCAAGGACCACGCGAGCGGATCGCCGCCGAGCGCGTCGCCAACCTCGAAATCAGACTGTCGAAGCTGAGCTTGAGCGTCGGCTCGAACATCGATTTGCCCGGGCTCGAGCTGCGCATGAACGACGCGGTGGTACCGCGCGCGACGTGGGGTCTAGAAATGCCGGTTGATCCTGGACCGCAGCGGCTGCGTTTGAGTGCTCCGGGCCGCCGCGCCTGGGTGGGGACGGTGATGGTGGAGAAAGGCCCGAGCACGCGGCACTTCACGCTCGCCCCGCTCGCCCCGGCTGCCGTGGAGTCCGCGCCCAAGCCTGTCCTGGCGCCTCCGCCGCGCGCCCCCGAGCAAGCGGCTCAATCCGGAACCTACCCCGCCTGGCTGGGCTACGCGGTCGCCGGCCTCGGGCTCGCCAGCGCGGGCGTTGCCGGTGTGATGGGTTATCGAGCGTACGATCTGAACCAGCAATCGCTGGACGAGTGCAGCACGGCCAACGCCAACGCTTGCACCGCGCACGGCGATTCCTTGCGCGATGATGCCAGAAGCGCGGGTGTCGTCTCCACCACGTTTGCCATCGCTGGCGGCGCTTTGTTTGCGGGCGGCGTCACGTTGGTGGTGCTGCGTCCTTCCAAGGAGGAAAGGCCCTCGTTGGCGCTTTCCACGCGCGCGACGGCTGGCGGAGCGCTCGCAGGCGTGGTGGGGGCATTTTGAGCTGGCTCCTCCGCTTCGGCGCGGTGCTCGTTGGCGCGCTCGTCGGCTGCAATCAACTGCTCGGCATCGATGAATCATTCGTGGATCCGGCGTTGGAAGGCGACGGACGAGGCGAAGGCGGCGAGCGCGGTGCTCAACTGCCGAGCGTAGGCGGCGGCGCGCCGGCCGCCAGTGGCGGCGTCCCCGGCGGCGCCGAACAGCCAGGGTCAGGCGGCGCAGCCGGTGCGATCGGAACCGATTCGGACGAGGTCTGCGGACAATACTGCGGGCTGATGGGCGAGCATTGCGTGGGCGAAGCGCTGCAATACCGCGACGAAGCCCAGTGCCTGCGGATCTGTCGCGCGCTTCCCGTCGGCGCGATCGACGACGATCGTGTCAACACTGCGTCTTGCCGACGTCGCTACGCCGGCAAGACGCGCTACCTGGCAGGGCCGGAGCTGGCCACGGGCTGCGCCTACGCCGGACCGGGCGGCGATGGTCGCTGCGGCAGCAACTGCGAGGGCTTCTGCTCGATCGCGATGGCAGCTTGCAGCGCGGAGCTCAGCGATCCGTACTACTACGAGTCATTCGACGCCTGCCTGCTCGACTGCGAGGAGCTGCCGATGACCCGCTACCAGTACGGGGCGGTGTCTGCTGGCAATTCGCTCGAATGTCGGCTGTTTCACGCCTCTTCGGCCATCATGGGCGATGCCGACGAGCACTGTGAGCACACGCTCGGCATCACGCTCTGCGCCGATTAGCCTGTGTCGCCGTGACACGGTCGCGTTGCTGGTCGACGTTTGAGTCAAACCGGTCTTTGCAGACATGGGGTGGTCACACCGACGACACGCGACGCGCGCGACGTTGCGCGCACACACATGAGCGTCCTCCATCGCGTTGGAATGTTGTCTGGTTTGATCTTGGGTATGGCGGCGGGCTGCAGCGACGATGACACGCCTTCGGCTCCGAGTGGCGCTGCAGGCGAAGCCACTACTGGCGGTGCGCCCGACGGCGCTGGCGGCGCGCCGGGGGGCGCTGACGGTGCACCTGGCGGCGCTGGCGGTACGGCCACCGGTGCTGCTGGTGACGTTGCCGGTGGCGCGGGTGGCGCCCAAACAGGTGGCGCCAGCGTGGGTGGCGCAGGTGCAGGAGAAGGTGGCTGGGGCGGCGCTGACGCAGGAGGCGCTGGCGGCGAAGGGGGTGCTCTCGATCCGCTGGCCACCTCAACCGTGCTGGACGTCAACGACGTGAAGACGACACCGGAGCCTTACGCTTGGTTCGACTTCAGGCCCAACGTCAAGAAGCTGATTTTAGCGGGTGAGGCCGAGACCGAGCACATTGCCATCCTCTGGTACACCGTCACCGACGGCGGCGTTGGACTCCACTACCACTCGAAGACCGAGTCGGTTTACGTGATCGATGGCACGCAGACCGACGCCAAGGGCGTCTACACCGACGGCACCGTGTACTTCAATCCGCCGGGCAGCGGACACCAGATCACCAATAGTAGCGGCTTCTTCATCCTCGCTTACGCAGCCCCGCCGGACTTTGCCAACACCAGCCTGATCGAGGAGTACACGCCCGTCCGCATCGACACGACCGCGTCTGACCTCACGACGACCTACGACTTTACGGACAAGGGCGCAGGCATCCAGAGCTACGCCGTCCCGCTCGCAGCGCTCGGCGGCCTCGAAGCGGAGCTGATCGAAACCAGCTCCGCCGAAGCCTACGCTTACGAAGGCAACTACCTGCTCGTCCTCAAAGGCAGCTGCGACATCGAAGGCGTCCCGCTCGCCGCCGGCAAGCTCGTCGTGGCAAAGACCATCGTCCCGCAGCCGTACGCCCTCAGCGCCTCCACCGGCAGCACCTGCCTGGCGATGGGCGTTTCGTTCTAGCCTGCCAGCTTCAGGCTGACCTGCCAGCAGTTGGCTGCGCGCTGGTCGTCGCGGACGTCTATCGCAATCCCGTGGCTGGCATCACCCTCGACGCGCCCGCCAGCGCTCCGGCGGAGTCGCGTTCGCCCCGGCCAGCGTGCCCTGCAGCTAACGCTGATTCTGCCCAAGCATCCGCTGATACTCGGCTTGCTCAGCGTCGTAGGCGACTGACGCACTCAGTAGTGATCAGTTCAGGCGCATCCCTTCGCGCTGGACGAATGACAGCCGCGCTGTGCTTCGGCTAGCTTGCCGTTGATTCGTGCGTCGCTAGTCCCATCGTGAGGGAGTTGGAGAACATGGCCACCAACGTGATCAATGGAAAAATCATCGTCAAGGAAACCGGGGTGGGCATTCGCGACCTCATCGTCGTGATCCACGATCTCGATCCCGGAACTCTATCGGAGGACGCTGCGCCGCCGCGCGACCGCGTTTCTCCCGCCGCGGACGTCGGCGGGCTCGGCGATCGGCTCGGCTCCCGGCTCACCGACGCGAACGGGCTCTTCAATTTCAGCTTCGAAGATGGGGAATTTCAGCTTCGAAACCCCAAGGAGCGCCGGCCGGATTTGCAGCTATCGGTGCTGGCGCCCGAGGAGCCGGGCTTGGACCCCGCCAAGCGGCTGCTGTTCACGAGCAAGGACGTACGCTTCGACGCCGGGCGCGTCGAGGAATACCTGATCCGTCTGCCGCGTGACCTGCTGCTCAAGGCTGGCATCGAGGTTCCCTCGAGCGAGGACTTCAGTGGTGCGCACGCGGCTGACGTGTCGAAGAAGCTCCAAAAGGTGAGCGCGTGGCGCAAGGAGGTCGCCAAAGAGGTGCGGCGCATGGCGACGGAAAAAGTGACGGCAGCCCGCGCGGAGGCGAAGAAGGCCGACTCGGTGGTTCGGGAGAAAATGCTCGACAGGCTCACGGGCATGACCGCGGCCGAAGCCGCCAAGGCAAACGTCGTGCGTCCCGGTCAAGACTCAGCGCGGACCGTCTGGAACGTCGCGAAGAAGCGTCTCGCGAAGGTCAATGCGAACGGGGGCATGGTCGGCTATCTCGTACTCACGGAGGAAGAAGCCGCACCCTTCCGCGAGGGCGCTGGTTGGCGCTCCGACGTTCCGAGCAGCGAGATCGAGCCGTACTTGTTTCGCGCGAACGAAGCCGACGCGCGCCCGACCACCATCACGCGCGCCGATCCACTCGATGCGTTGTGCCGCCCTGCGGGCAAAGCAAACCCGATCCTAACCCCGGAAGTTGGCTCGACGGACGGCAATGGCAGCGGAGGCGGCGTCGCGAGCGCTACGCCGCTGCCCGAGGTTGAAGCTACCTTGTTGGACATTCCGCGATTCGTCGGGCGCGTGATCAACGACATGGTTTCGCCCGAGCATCCCAAGCTTACCGATCCGTTCCAGCCCAGCGCGGCGGACATCGGGAAAAGTCTGGAAGAGCTGAAGATCGCTGGTGGGCCAGCGGACGTGACAGCGTTCCACGATTACTCGAACCTGCAGATCGCTTTCGATTACGTTTGGGCGCAAATCGTCGATGAAGACGCGCTCGAGGCCGCGAGCGCGCTTTCCCGGCGCATCAGCGAGGCGGGTGGCGATGCGACCACCGCGATCGCAGCCGGTCAGGACCCCGTTGAGGCGTTGCGTGGCGAAACGCGGATCATTGCTCGCCTCAAGAACGACCCCGATTTTGGCGGCCCCTTGCCCGAATGGGTCAACGGGATCGACGACGGCGGCCTCTGGGATCCCACGGACCCCGGTGGCTGGGGTGGTGGCGGTGGCGGTAGTGGCGGTGGCGGTAGTGGCGGTGGCGGCGGTGGCAAGCGCAACCTTGGCGAAGCCGGGCCGCGCGCCACGGACATGTCCGTCGATCAGTCGCGCCCTCCCCACGAGATCTTGGGCACGCTCGAGGAGATCCTAAACGAGAAATACTCCTTCGACGTGTTCGCTCCCGGCAGCACCAATTTTGGCTTGCTCGTCGGCTATCGCCAGCGGTGGAAGCCGGTGACGTACCAGGCGGGAGACTTGGTGCACACAGTGACCCTGGCGCCCCGAGAGAGCCGCAAGGTTTCCGCTAAAAGGACGGTCAAACGCGAGCGCTCCCAAAAGGAGACGGAAGCCAATCTTCGAAATCGCAGCGACGAGAGCAAGAGCACGTCGCGCGCCGATGCCGAAGTTGTCGATCGTGCCTCCACGAAGTCGAGCTTCAACCTCAACGCCAAGGGCACATACAACATCGGCATTGCCAAGGGCGACGCCTCGACGACGCTCGACCGCGGCGCCGAGGCGTCGTCGCAAGAGACGAAGAAGAGCTTCCACGAGGACGTGATGAACGCAGCCATGCAGCTGCGCTCCGAGAAGAATTGGTCGTTCGAGTCCAAAGACAGCGAAGAGGTGGAGACGACGGACACCTCGGAGATCACGAACCCCAACGACGAGCTGACCGTCACCTATCTCTACTACGAGCTCGAGCGCCGCTATCTGGTCACTGAGCACCTGCACCGATTGACCCCCGTCGTGCTGGTGGCCATGGAAGTGCCGAACCCAAACCGCAAATCCATCGACAAGGTACTGCTCAAGCACAGCTGGATCATCAACCGCGTCCTGTTGGACGATCGCTACCGCGCGCCGCTCGAGTACCTCACCAATCGTATCGTCGGCGACGAGCTTGGCTTGCAGGAGATGGTCCGGAATCTGGCTGAGATCCGCGCTGCGGTCGAGGTGCTCAAGAAGATGCAGCGCGACGTGGAGGCGGAGGTGAAGGCGCGCGAAGCGGTCCTCGACTTGGCGATTCGACAACGGGCCGTGCGCGCTGCCGAGGCCAACGGTGGCGGGGTCGTCGAGAACACGTTCGAGTGGGCGTTCGGAAAGGGCGACGAGGAGGACATCGAGTCAGCTCGCATCGTCGAGGATATGCGTCGAGAGGAGCTGGAGCGTTCTGCGCGCCGCGAGAAGGACGTGCGCATGCGCCTCGATGCGGAGACCGCCAACCTGAACGGCGCGCATCGGGAATATGCGCAGGCCTACGCCGAACACATGAACCGGGTTACGGAGGTTGCTTCGCTCCGCGCACACTTCAAGGAAAACGTCCTGTACTACATGCAGGCGATCTGGGCACACACCTTCAAGGATCAGCTCTTCTTCTCGCTCTACAAGATCAAGGCGCCGCGCATCACCGAGACGCAAAAGCGTTACGACCTGTCGGCGGTCGACGTGCCGCCGCCCTCGATAGCGCTGCAGCCCGGACGCATCGTGCTGAAGGTGACGGCCGACTACACGCTCGAGAGCGACATCTCGGTGGAGAACGATGCGGTCACGCTTGCCGAGATCGCAGACTTGGATCAGCCGCTCGGATTCAAGGGAAACTACATGATCTTTCCGCTACGAAAGTCGAACCCTCTCGTCGACTTGATGATGGTGCCGTACGTCGACACGGAGCTCGGGCTACACGATCCGGATGCGCTGGGCGCCTGGTCGCCGGAGGATTTTGCCTGCTACGCGCGCTGCTTGCTCGAAAAGCACCGCGCCGCAGGCGATCTCGACGAGGTCGGATACCAGCAGCTCCAGGATCGACTCGTCGCGCAGTACGAAGAGATCCTGACGTCGCCCAGGCGGGTCAGCGACGAGATCGTCGTGCCCACCAGCTCGCTCTTCATCGAAGCGCTGCCGGGTGAACACGCGCTCCTCGAGCAGTACAAGCGTGACCACCGCCTGATGGACCTGGAGAAGACCCGTGAGGAAGCGCGCAAGCTGAAGCTCGAAGCGCTCCGCTACGCCGCACGCGTGCTGGACAAGCGCTACGACGACCCCGACGTCGAGCGTCAGATCGTCGTCGCCGGTGCCAACGGCTCATTCGTGGTGCCGACGGACCCGTGAGAGAGAGGGCGGACTCATGATCCCCAAGCAACAGCTCGAGCTCTTCAGGCAGCAGATCGAGTTGGTCTTCTCGAAGAAGGTGGAACGCTCGAACGACCAATTGGCGTTCGAGCGCAAGCATCCGTCTCTCTTCGAGCGAGAGTACGCCTTGCTCACGAAGAGCGTGACATCGACGAAAACAGGGGCTGTGCTCTGGCAGCTCGTCAAGGCTTACTTGGAGGCTTATGGGCGCAGCACGGCCCATCCGAATCTCATTCGTTGTCGCAGGTCGGATCAGCTGTACGTCGCGCTCGTCAAGCAGAGCACCAAGGTCGACGATCCGAGCTTGTTCGAGACCTTGTCGAAGCTCGTGCTTGGCAAAGGGGAGCGCGAGCTCAACAGCTTTTGGAAGCGGTACGAGGCCCTTGCCCCAGCGCCGAAACACGAGCTCGATGCGCTCTTCAAAGCCGAGAGAAACCAGCGGGAGGTGCAGCGCTCTCTGCTCGACATTCTGCGCGATGAATACCGGCGCGTGAACAAGAAGGCCCCGACGCTGGCGGAGCTCCAAGCGTTCGATCCGCGTCCACTCGGCAAAGGGAGCTTCGAAAATCGGTACATGACGGTCAGCCGTCGCTGGAGCGAGTTCATCGAGGGACCCAAAGACGAGCGGCTCAGCACGTTTTCCGAAGCCCTGGAGGCGTTCAGCGACTACCTGGTGCAGCTGGGCAAGAAGGACGTGCTGGCGCTGTTTCAAGCAGCAAAGTGGCTGCAGTTGCCGCCTGGCGAGAGCCTCTCCGGCGACCGTCACGTGCTCTTTCATGGGCTCTACGCCATCGCGTGCATTCGGCTGCACGGCGCCGCCCTCGTGTCGACCAACTACCAGAGGAATCTGCGCGGCTTCACCGACGAGGAGACCGAGTACTTTGCCGGATCGATTCGTCGCAGCAGGTTCCTGTACCGCTCGAACATCGTACGGGCGCTCAGCGGTCCTCTGTATGACCCGAACCCGTCGCTCGGCGCCCTGTCCGGCATGTTGTCGACGTATCTGCTGGCGAAGGGTCGCATGCCCGATCTGACGTTGGCCCCGCTCGACCAGGAGATCGACATCCAGTTGCGGTGGTCGCTCATCGACGCGCTGACGAAGCAAATCGAGGTCGCGCTGGAGAAGGACGACCAGAAGATGCTGGAGGCCGTCATGACGACGCCGGCCAACGCGCTGGCGGTAGAGTTCCTGAGCGAGCTCTCGAAGCAGAGAATCGAGCTCACGAGCGGCCAGGACCTCGGTTACCGGGTGCTCAAGCCGGGCAGTGACCTTGGCAGCTTCGGCGCGCTCGGCGCCGTGAAAGTGGTGTTCATCAACCTGCGCGAGGGGAAGGTCTTCGTCGAGTTCGACGCGCTCAAGCCGCACCTGTTCCATGCGCCCCACCACTGGGTGGCGAACAAGCAGTACGGCCAAAAGCTCAGCGAAATTCACGAGGCCACCATCGGCATGGTGCACCTGACCCAGCTGATGTTCATGGCCATGGGGTTCATGCCCGTGCTCATTCACGCGGGTTTCGCAGGGCTCATGTACGAGATTGCCGCGACGTACTTGACTGGCAAGCTCGAGGAGCAGCTCGCGAAAGTCGTCGACCCTCGCATCGCCATGATCCTCGGTCTGGCGCTCAACTTGTTCGCGCCTCGGCCCCGCTTTTCACCCAAGCTCAAGGTCGACGCCGAGGACGCGGCGCAGCTCACGTCGAACCGTGCGCTGACCGAGCCACCGATCACGCCCCAGAACCGTTCTACCGTCGATGCGCTGGCTCGCGACGAAACCGGGCTCGGCCAAGTGCTCAACTTCAAGCCCAATCGAGCAGTTCAGGAGGAAGGTTCTCTAGCTAATCGCGCCGCGGACGAGCTGAGTGACGCCGAGCTGAAGGCATTCGTCGAGCCCCTGGAGGTCTGGGACGTGGCCTACCAGACTGGGCAAAAGCGGCTGAACGTGTCGATTGGGCTTAGCCCGAGCAGCATCAAGAGAGCCTTCAAGCAGGCGTTGAAGCCCGACTCGATGATCCCGCCGGAATGGCGCAGCGTGCTCGCGCGGTCTGGGCCCGTGCGGAAGCTGATCAATCGCGCGCTCAAGTCCAGGAATGGCTGGGCGCGCCTCGTCGAGATTGGGAAGAAGCAGGCGAAGTCACTGCCCTACAAGTACCAGCGGAGCACCATGGGCTCCTCCTTCGAGCTATGGGTGAAGATCGACGGAAAGGTCTACAAGCTGGACGGCGTGATCGAGCACCCGGACGGCAGTTGGTGGATCGGTGAGTCGAAGATGTCGTTCATCGACAGGCTCGAGACGGCGGAGGGCGAGCAAATGGCGAGCTTCCACCCGCAGAAGGCTCCGCCCGGCGGAAAAGCGCCTTTGACCAGCTTCGATACCTGGCACTACAACAAGTTGGACGAGGTCATGAAGAACTTCGCCGAACGCTCACAGCTCGCCTCGGAGAACGGCTTCGCGGGGGTGGCGGTGATGACGAACACGAACTTCCTCTGGCAAACCTTCCAGCAAGTGGCGCTCAAGATGGACAACGTAGAAATATTCTTGGCCGAGACCTTCGGCATCAAGGCCACCAAGGCAACGAGCAAAGCCACCAGCGCTGGAGCCAAGGCCACAAGCGCTCGGTAGCTGGGCCATCCGCTCTTACTCGGGAGCCTATCGCTCGACGACCAGGGGAGCGGTTGATCCCGCCAACCTCATCGTGACGCGGACCCCAAACCGGCAACGGCCCCCCAGCTTGCGTCGGGGAGCCGTTTCACTTTGTGGACCGTCGCAGACTTGAACTGCGAGCCAACGCATTGAGAGTATGCGCGGCGCTCCCGTCACGTCGTTTGCACCTTGGCGAAGCAGCGGGCCTTGGCGCTCACGTGATCGGAGGCTGCCCCCCGTTTGGTTCGCAGTACCCAGCGTTCCGCGCCGTTGACGACTTCGTTGCGAATCTGCACCGATTCGTCGCCACCGAAGAAGCCGCCCTGGATCTGAGTGAGCGCGCACATCGTAAATTGAGACTTGGCCATCACCACCGTCTGGTTGCCAGAGGCGGAGAAGAGGGTCGTGGGCGTGGTCGCGTCGCCCCAGTGGTCGTCGTTGGTATAGAAGGTCGCGATGCGGTTGGAGGCGGGGCCAGCGCGGAACGAGTGTGAAGAGCCGACGAGGTCCGATTGCCGCGCACAGAGGTGGCCCGTCAAGATCGAAGGTAGCGTATCGACCGTCGACTGCTCGACCTGCACCCACTCACCGGAACCCGCCCACTCGCCACCCATACCGTTGATGAAGGTGAACGCGCTGCCTCCCAGCGCATTCGCGCGTTGCTCGCCGCACGAGGTCTGTAAGTTGGGCGTCCACAGGTCCACTGATTGTTGCGTCGAGAGCAGGGTCGTCGAGTCGTTCGAGGTAAAGGCATCTCTCCGATAGCAATGCGCCTCGCCGCTGACCCCGGAGCCGCCCGAGAAGGCCTGCAACACCCACTCGCCGTTGCCCCTGATCAGCCTGACGTGTTCCGCGTCGCTCAAGAACTTGCCCGAGACTCGGGTGAGCGCGCACACGTGAGTACTGGTCGGTAGCAGGCGCCGTTCTGTCGGCAAGCCCGACACCGACGCGGATAGCGCGAACGGCCCTGAAAACCAGGGCAACAGCGCGCTCTGGACGCTGCCAACGTGCTCGGCACCCGCGACCTCGACTGAATCCTTTTCGTCTTCAGGCGCGCCGGTCTCCATCGAGCAGGCCATCATCAAAGCACAACCCACTCCCACCACTGCCCCGTTTTTCATGCCGTCAGCACTACTGCAAAGGTTTGTTGCCGTCAACGCTCGGTTTCTCAATTGAGGTCTAGGCAAAATCGTTTTGCTCGGCGATCCGGCTGCCTTGTGAGGACAGGGCGGCCGCCGGTGTCGTGGTTTGGCGTTGGGCCTTCAAGCGGGGCTTAGCCAAACAGCGCCCGCTCGACTTTCACAGCTTCCGTCGCGTCTCCAGTGCGGCGGCCGCGGATGCCGCCGTCAAGACTCAAACCGCATGCGCTTGGCCGGCCATCGCAACGCGTCGACCCACAGTCCCTACGTAGTGACTCGCGCGCGCGTGAGTGACGGTCTGGCGAGCGGGAGGCCTTCGGCGTTTGAAGCCGCTGCGCGGGCGCGCGATCGGGCCGTGGTTGGGCACGCGCATGGCTGGCCGCAAGCTGGTTTAGGCACCGACAATGGCCAGAAGGGGGGCGGGTGATGGCGCGACGCCACTCGAGCACACATGGCAGGGGTCCGGTGCACGTCGAAGTCCTTCCGCCGGATGAGCTGCCGTCGGCTACGCCTACGCTTGCGGTCCGGCCGGACCGAGACGCCAGCGGTAAACGTCGGCGCCGCAAGCCGTTGCCTGCGATCACGAATCGGCAGGAAATATGCCACTTTTGTCGCCGCCAACGGGAGGTTTGGGCACGTTGGTTCAGGCACACACGCGTAAGTGTTTGAAATCACGCGTGTGTCTCCCGAGGTGCCAGCGATCAGAGCTTCGGGCGCTTGAAGCAGAGAAGGATGGTTCCGTCGCCGAGGCCATTCGCCGCGAGGATCTCCCATCCTTCGGCTCCAAAACGCGCGCCGACTGCGTTCATATCGTCCCACGGCTGGACAACACATCGGTTCTCCCACTTGGTCAGCGTCGCCGCCTGCTGGGCGCTCGCCTTGGGCACCACCAGCTGGCTCGACACGCCACCCACCGCACAACCCGCCAAGAACACCGCCGCCGCTGCAAAGCCTCGAACGTTCATCATGACCTCCGAGGTGTGGTTACTAGTAGGTCCGCTACGCGCGCGGGACGGGATTTTCAGAGAAGCATAGCGTCGCTGATGGATGGTCGCGACGCGTCAGCCCTGCTAGTCTCCAAAACAAGTTGTCCCCGCGCTGCGCAAACAGCCGGGGACGTGGCCGAACCATCGGTAAGGATGATTCAACATGGTCGACGATAACACGCGTCCTAAAGCCAAGCGGCACGGCGGGGGACGGCCCCGCACGGGGTCATTGGTTTGGCGAAAGGCCGGATGGAGCGCTCGCTACTGGACCCTCAAGGATGGCGAATACATCCGGGTTTGCGTGCCATTGGGCACCGACAACAAGACCGTAGCTCGCCGCAAGCTCGCTCGGCTTTTGGAAGCGGAGGGCCCGACCGACGCCGAGGCGGCCGCCAGGATCGAAACCTTCGAGGTGGCCGCGCGCGCTATCGTTCAAACGCAGGCCGATGAAGGCCTCAAGTCTTGGAAGGATCGGGTGCGGCGTCTCACCGCGTGGGCCTTTCCGGCGTTCGGTCAGCTTGCAGTGAACGCGGTTCGCCCTCCGCACGTTCAAGACGCGCTCGATGCGTGTTGCCGCGCGGGGAAGAGCCGGCGGACCGTGATGCACTTGCTCGTGGACATATCCACGGTTCTTGACCAGCTCTGGCGCCAGGAGCTGATTCCGGAGAACGTGGCACGCAAGGTAAGGGTTCCGAAGAACGCGCGCGTCGACCGGCGGGAGCGCGTGATTCTGACCGACGTCGAGTTTGGCCAGTTCATGGCCTGCCGGGACGTCAGCGCCGAGCTGCATGTCATGGCGCTAACGAGCCGAACGCTCGGCGGCATGCGCACGTCAGACCTGCATGCTTGGGATTGGTCGCACATAGACACGCTCAGCTGGGCAGACGCCCACATCCCGAGGCCCAAGACCAAAAGCAGCGATCGGATTGCCCTTCCTGTGCAGCTGGTTCCTGTTCTTCAGGCCTGGAGAGATTCCCACGGCCGACCCGTGTCGGGACCAGTCTTCCCGGTGAGGCGGGGCGCGCGGGCTGGCGAGCGAAAGCGCGGAAAGATTTCCTACGCGGCGGCCCTCCGCGATGCCCTCTGGCGCGCTGGCATCGTGCGGCCCCTGCCAGGCTTCGAGGAAGCTGTTCGGGACTGGACCGAGGCTCGGGCTAGCCACCGTTCGGAAGCGACCCTTGCGGCCGCTGAGGCCCGTGCCCGAATGCTGTGCCTAATCCAGGCGGGGTCGGTCGACCTGAAGCCGCTCGACTTTCACTCCTTTCGGCGGAGCTACAACACGGGCCTGGCCAACGCGGGCGTCAACGTTCAGACCGCCATGCGGCTAGCCGGGCACAAGAACGCGAGCACGCACATGCGCTACGTGCTGATCGCCGAGACGCTCGAGACGCCGGCCGCCGCACTGCCCAACCTGGTTCGGGCAGCAGCCCTGCCTAAACCCCTGCCGTTCGTCGCGAACGACAAAAACGGAGACGGCGCCCTAACTCTCGCCAGGGCGCCGTCTTTTTCTGCTGTGGGCCATCGCAGACTTGAACTGCGAGCCAACGGATTAAGAGTCCGCTGCTCTACCAATTGAGCTAATGGCCCGGAGAATCCGGCCCTTCGGGGGTACCGAAGGGAGCGGGTATCTCCCACGAAAAGCCGGAGCGGTCAACGGGGTTTCGACGCTTCCGTGACGGTCCTTGGCGGCTGGGTTTTTCGGCGTTTTTGAGCGGTGGGCCGGTGCGGGGGCGCGGGACGTGACGGGAGGCGGCGCGGGCCGGTGCAGCGGTTCGGCGGTTCAGCGGCCTAGCGTGCACTCGCCGACGCCTTCGGGGTTGCGCAGGAAGTGGACGCAGCTGCCTTCGCCTTCGCCGCAGCTGGGCTCACCGCACTCTTCGAAGCGGCAAAGGCGGGTGCAGTAGCCGCCGACGCAGCTCAAGCCTTGCTTGCAGACCGTGGGCGGCGCGCAGCTGTCGCCGAGGTCGGCGTCGGAGCGCGGCGCGCACGCGACGGCGCCCGTGGGATCGACGATCTTGCACTCGCGGCTGGGGTCGTCTTCACAGCCTGCGCCAGTCAGGGCGTCGCAGGCACCGACGGGGAAGCACAGGTCGACCTCCGCCGAGATGACTTTGCCCCCGGCTCGCACGTCCAAGTGACGGATGCAGCTCTCGCCCTCGCCGCACGCCGTCCAATCGGCACCGCAGCAAAGCTTGTGGCAGGTGCCGAGCACGCAGTACAGGCCGCGCGCGCAGTCGCCCTGCGCTTCGCAAGCTTCACCCGACGCGGCGTCGCCCGCCGGCTCGCAACCGGGCGCGACGTCCGGAGCCGTGGCGTTGAACTGAGGCCGGCACGCTTGGTCGTCCGGGCAACCGTCTTGAGTTTGGTAGTTGCAGTCGCCGACTGCACACGCCGCCGGACCGTCGGGCGGCACGGCGGCCGGCACTTGGGTATCGAGCTCGAGCTGCGGACAGGTGGGCGTCGGCGTCGGCTCGGTCGTCGATTCGCTCGCTCCGCAGGCAGCTGCCAGGCCGAGCAGCAGGCTGATCGCGAGCCACGACGCAGGTCTGGGAGCGCGCATGACCCCTTTGAGATGCCCGACCGGCCCGCCTGGTTCAAGCGGATTGGGGTGTGGAATCCTGGCGGCACCACACAACCTACAAACTCCCACTTTCGATCCGGAGGTAAAGGCGCAATACACCCGTCACCCCATGAGCTTGAAGGTTGGCGACCAGGCCCCCGAATTCGAAGTCGTCGCGCGCGCTGCGGGTCAAGACCGCCCGCTGTCGCTGCGC
The DNA here is from genome assembly GCA_036261775.1 of Polyangiaceae bacterium. Taxonomy (GTDB): domain Bacteria; phylum Myxococcota_A; class Polyangia; order Polyangiales; family Polyangiaceae; genus PMG-095. The sequence continues at coordinate 24,931 of DATAKF010000133.1, forward strand.
GGCATTCTGGCCGAGAAGTACCTGGTCCTGTACTTCTACCCACGCGACTTCACGGCCGTGTGTACTCGCGAAGCCTGCGGCTTCCGCGACAGCTACGCGGAGCTGACCTCGGGCGACACCGAGGTCGTGGGCGTGTCGGTGGACGACGCGGCGACTCACGACCGCTTTGCGCGCGAGCACAACCTCGGCTTTCCGCTGGTGCCTGATCCGCGGCGAGAGCTGGCGCGGCGCTACGGCGCGACCTCTCTCCTACGCGACGTGCTGGGCGTTTCTGCGCGAATCACCTACGTCATCGACCGCTCGGGCAAGATCGCCGCCGTTTTCGATAGCGCGATTTCGGCCAGTCAGCATGTCGACGGCGCGCGTTCGGCCATTCAGCGCCTGCGCGCGCGTCGCTCTTAAGCCTACCCGGGGCGCGGCCGTCTTGCCGTTCGGCGGCGTCATGGACAATCGCACCTTCCGAGCCGACGACCGGCTCAACCAGTTGAACGATCGCGACGAGATGTGGGGCCCGCTCTTGTTCCTGCGCCCCGAGCGACACCAGCCAATCTCCGTCACGCGCGCGATGGTCGTCGCGACGCTGCTCGGTGGCTTCTTCGGCATGCTCGGCAACGTGACGCTGGGGCTCTTGCTGCCGCCTGGCGGGCACGGCAGGCCTCCGGTCTTGCTGATGCCGCTGCTGCTCACGGCGATGTACTTCGTGTGTGGTCAGCTCAGCTTGGTGGGTGCTTGGAACCGCCGCGCGCGGCTGCTGTCACGCCGCTTGGATTGGGCGGAGCTGACGGGTCGTCCGGTGTCGCCACCACGCGACGACGAGCAAGCCGCCGACTAGGAAGCCGGCGCCTGGCGCGGGGTCGCCGGCGAAGCGGCAGCCGCAGCTGGGCTCGTCCCCGCGGGGCTTTTCGGGCTGTGCAATGACCGGGCAGGGGTGTTGAACCCGCCAGGCTTCGAGCTTGGCGCGCAGCTGTGGCAGCGGATCTTCATCGCCCGAGCTTTCGACGTGAAGGGACAAATAGTCGCCCTCGGCAAGCCCGGGGCTCTCGATCTGGAGGAAGGCCGAGTCCGACGGGATGCCTTGGCCCGTGCAGCGGCTGTCTCCTTCGCCGCCGCGTGCGCCGGCCTCTAGCGCGAGCATCAAGCGCTCTGCGAGATCGCAGCCGCTCTGTTCGAAGGCCGCCGCCGCCTGCTCGAGTACCTTGGCAGACGTGAGGATGTTGCCTTGCACCGAGTAGGCAAAGTGACTGCTCTGGCCCTGGCGATCTGCCGCATAGGGCATGGTGCCGCTCCCAGTAAAGCCAGCGCTCTTGCCCGAAGCGTCGATCACCCCGTACTGGCGAATGGCTGCGTTCGGGTCGAACGACGGCAACGTCAGCGCGTCGAGCACGTCGATCGGTGTTGCGCCGGAGCCGAGTAGCTCGGCCGCCACGTCGCGCGCCCTCAGGCTGTAGTAGGCCTGCGCGTGCACGGCGCCGTGCCCCGGCACGCCGCGATAGATGACGTACACGTCGTCCCCAGTTAGGCACGAGGTGCCGGCGCCGCCCACCTCGTGGCTCTGCGTGTCGGCGCCGACGATGGAGTACGTCACTTCGCCCTCAGTCGCAGTTGCCGTCCGGGCAGCTGCACGCCCCTTCGATGCACTTGGCTTGGCGGTAGATACAGTCGGCGTCGCTCGCGCACAGCACGGCGCTACAGTCGGCCGAAACGAAGCTGCTGGCGCTGCCCCGACAGCAGGCTGGACAGTTCAAAATCTCGAAGGTGTCGGGCGCGACGTTCAGCTCGAAGCAGGGCTTGGACTCAGCCGAGCATTGCTTGGCGTCGCCGTCACAACTGACCGTTTCGCGCACGGGCGCAGACGTAGGGCTGATCTTGGCGAGCTTGGCGAGGCAAGCGCGACCCTTGCCGTCGTTGAAGTCGTGCAGCTCGTCGCTGGTCGCCTTGCCGGAGCTGCAAGCCAGCACGAGCACGGCCGAGAGGCAGACGTGACGGAGGCGGCAGAGGCGGCGGGGCATCGACGGCCCCACTACTGACGCTCGCTGCTTCATGTCGGTATGATGTCGCGGCTGTTTCGATTTTACAAGCGATGCGCGCCCCAAGTTGTCGCGAGCGTTTCGTGTTGGTGAAATGGCATCAAACTCTTGCTCGAAAGCGTCGAAGAGGTTGAAGCTTCAAACACGCGTCGATGCAAAAGCTGACCGTTCTGTCGAAGTTGTTGATCACGGGCATCTTGCTGGGCTCGGGCGTGACAGCGTACCGAACCTACGGTGGCATGCTGCAAGCCAGCGCCGAAGCGCCTGCGCTGAAGCCGAAAGCCGAGGCGGCGACGGCCCGCCCTGCCACAGCGGCGGTCGCGAGCGTAGCGGCCAAGCCAACGGAGCTGAAGAACCGGCCCGTCCGGGTCGCGCTCTCGCAATGGCCCGGACACATGGCACTCGTGGTCGGGGCCGGCGGCCTGCGTACGCAGCCAGGGTCGATTGCCGCCAAAGAAGGGCTCGACCTCGAGATTGTGTTCATCGAGGACGCGCCCAGCAAGAACCGCGCGCTGCAGACGGGTGAGGTCGACTTCGTGTGGCAAACGGTCGACGAGCTGCCCATCGCGCTCTCTGGATATCGCGCGGCAAATATCGAGGCCAAGGCCTTCTTGCAGATTGACTGGTCGCGCGGCGGTGACGCTTGCGTGGCTACCAAGGAAGTGCAAAAGGTCGAGGATATTCTCGGCAAGAAGTCGGCAGTGCTGATGTTCTCGCCCGATCACACGGTGTTCGAGTTCATGATCACCAACTCGCGGCTCACGCGCGACCAAGTGTCGGACGTCCGTAAGGCCACCAAGTTCTCGATGGATGACTTCACGTACGCGCGCGTGCTGTTCGAAAAGAAGGAGATCGACGTGGCGTGCTTGTGGGAGCCGGACGTCACGTTGGCTCTGGCTAGTCGCCCCGGCGCGCACCGCTTGTTCTCCACGGCCGACGCGACCGAGCTGGTGGCCGACGTGCTGTTCACGCGCAAAGACTTCTTGGACCAACACCCGGACGTCGCGCAAAAGCTGGCGCGCACGTTCTTCGCGGCCGCAGCCGCCGGCGAGCGCGACAAGCCGGCTGCGGCCAAGCTGATTTCGACCGCGGCCTCGCGCTTTCGCGACGAGCTCGGCTACGAAAAGACTTTGGCCGCGCTCAGCTGGGCCAAGTGGACCACGCTGGAAGACAACGTGCGCCTGTTCGGCTTGGACGGCAGCGCGCCCGGCTTCGATCGCGTTTACAACCAGGCCGACAGCATCTGGATCAACTACCCCGAAGCGGAGATCAAAGACCGCTTTGCGCCCTCGGTTTTGCGCGACGACCGCGCCGTCAAGGCCATCTGGGAAGCCGCAGGCAAACCCGTGGCCAAGCAGGAAGCTCCCGAGTTGCAAGACGTCGCGCGCACCGGCGCGGCCTTGTTCACCAAGCCCGTCTCCATCACCTTCGACAGCGGCTCGGATCGCCTTTCTGCCGAATCCATCGCGCTCATCAACCAGCAGGTGCTGCCGCAGCTGCAGATTGCGGGCGGCATGTTCGCGCGCGTCGAAGGCAACACCGACAGCGTGGGCGATTTTGCCCAAAATCAGGCGCTCAGCGAGCAGCGCGCCGCCGCTATCGTCTCCTACCTGGTCAGCCGCGGCATTCCGGCCTCGCGCTTGGTGGCGCGCGGCAACGGTTCGGCGGCGCCAATCGCCACCAACAAAACCGCCGAGGGGCGGGCGCTGAATCGCCGCACCGACGTGCTGTTCATTCGCCGCAAGGTTTGAGCCATGAACACCCAAACAGCACCTGACTACCTCGCGACGGCCTTTTACTCGCAGTACAACCTGATCCTGCTCGGCGGCTCGGCGCTGTTTTCTCTCGCCTCGGCGTCGCCCGTGCCGCTCGCCGTTGGCGCTGCGGCGGAGCTGCTCTGGCTCGGCGTGGGCCAGCGCTTGCCGGTCTTTCGCAAGCGAGTGCAAGAGCAGGCCGATACCGAGCGTCGCGCGCAGCTTGACGACGAGGTCATGTCCGGCATGCGCACGCTGGGGCCCGAGCACACCGCGCGTCTGCTGGCGGTGAGCCAAGCCATTTCATGGATCGTGCTGAACGCCGAAAACAAGGGCGTCGATGCCGGTGAGCGCGCGCTGCTCGTCGAGGTCGAGGGATTGCGCCCGGTGTTCTTGCGCTTGTGCCAGCTGAGCGAGCGTGTCGACGCGCGCCTCACGGAGCTTCGTCAGGATCCGCCCGAGCACGAAGTGGCGCGCTTGTCACAGGCCTACGCCGCCGAAAAGGACCTGGGGCTGCGCTTCACCCTGCACCAATCAATCAAACTGGCGCAAAAGAAGATCGACCAGCAAGGACGCCTCGTCGACGTGCAGCGCCAAGCCGACCTCAAGCTGTCTCTGCTCGAGCAGTCACTCGCCCACCTGCGCAGCCAGCAGCAGCTTGGCGTCGCCTGGCCCGACTTCGCGCGTGATCTACAAGGCGTGTTGGTGCAGTCCGGCAGCGTGGCCAGCTTGGAAGCCGAGCTGGGCGAGCTTTAGGGTGGCGCGCTCGCCCCAGCGAGAACGGTCGCTCGTGCGAGTCACCGTGCGGGTCAAGCCCAAAGCACGCCACACCCGAATTCTGCGCGCGGAAGGGCTCAGCATCGAAGCTTCGCTCGCCGCGCAGCCGGTCGATGGAGCGGCCAACGCCGAGCTGCTGGAGCTGCTCGCGCGTTCGCTTTCCCTGCCCAAGAGCTGCCTAGAGCTCACGCTCGGACAAACCTCCAAACAAAAGGTCGTCGAAATCGCCGGACTGGACGCGGCTGAGGTCGTCAGCCGCCTCGCGAAGGCCGCGGGTTAGGCGTCCGTTTCCGGCGCGCCACCAAAGCCCCGTCGCCCTGGCCCCGGCCCACTCCGCTGGAGTATCTTGCGTGCCATGGTGTTGACGTCCCCGAGCTGTGAGCCGGGCGCTTCGGCCGATTCATGACGCTCTCGGTAGTTGCGGCCGCCCTCATCTTCTGGGTGGCCGTGTTCATGATCTACTTCACGTCCACCGGCACAACGCCCACCGACTTCTTCTTGGGGCGCTACGAGCTGCCTCCCGACCTTGGCGCGTGGAAGGAAACGGGGACGGACGCCACGCTAGGCTTGCTCCGCGAAGAGCGGCTACTGCTTCCTGACGGCCACCCGAGCGCCAGCTACGTGCTGAAGCAGGTTCGCTTTCGAGATCCGCGCACGCGCGCCATCGTGCGGACGGAGCCCGACCAAAGACTGGCCCGCCGCCGCGTAGGACGCGGTGAGAGCAAATGAGGGCTCTGTGCCAGCGTGCGGTGACCAGCGTCGCGAGCTAACGTCGCGCGTCCAACGTCTCCCGCACCTTCCTCGTCAAATTGCCTGGCGTTACCGGCTTTTGCAGGAAGGGTACGCCTTCGTCGAGGACGCCGTGGCGCAGGATGGCGTCGTCGGTGTAGCCGGACATGAACAGGGTCTTGATGGTGGGGCGCAGCACGCGGATACGCTCAGCTAGCTCGCGTCCGTTCATTTGCGGCATGACGACGTCGGTCAGCAAGAGGTCGATTTGGAGCAGGGACGTCTCGCACAGTCGGAGCGCCTCTTCGGGGTTGCTGGCGCTGAGTACGGCGTAGCCACCACGCTCGAGCGTTCGCTTCACGATCGCGCGCACCTGAGCTTCGTCTTCCACGAGCAAGATGGTCTCGGTGCCTCGCTGGGTCGGAGCAGGTTGTACCGGACGCACGCTGTCGCGATCGGTGCGGGGCAGGTAAATCTTGAACGTCGTGCCGTGACCGGGCTCGCTATAGACCCACACGCTGCCGTGGCTCTGCTTGACGATACCGAACACCGTCGACAGCCCGAGGCCCGAGCCCTGACCCGGCGCCTTGGTGGTGAAGAACGGCTCGAACAGCCGATCTTGCGTCTTGCGATCCATGCCGACGCCGGTGTCGCTCACGCTGAGCATCACGTACGGCCCGGGCACGACGGCCAGGTGCTCGGCGGCGTAGATCTCGTCCAAATCCACGTTGCTGGTCGCGATGGTGAGCTTGCCGCCGTTGGGCATGGCGTCACGCGCGTTGACCACCAGGTTCACGACCACTTGCTCGAGCTGTCCCGGATCGACCTTGACGGGCCCCAAATTGGCGCCGGGCACGAACGCCAGCTCGATCTGCTCGCCCACCAGGCGCCCGAGCATACGACAGGCACTTTCGACGAGCGCGTTCAAGTCCACGATCTTGGGCGCGAGCAGCTGCTGTCGGCTGAAGATCAGGAGCTGTCGTACCAGATCGGCGGCGCGCTCGCCGGCCAGCTTGATCTCGTTCACTTCGTCGTGGCGGGGGCCGTCTTTGGGTAGCTCGAGCAGTAGCTCTTCGGCGTAGCCTAGGACGACGCTGAGCAGGTTGTTGAAGTCGTGGGCGATGCCGGCGGCGAGGCGCCCGACTGCTTCGAGCTTTTGCGCTTGGCGCAGCTGCTCTTCGCTGCGCTTGAGGGCTTCTTCGGTGGCTTGCCGGGCGTTGACCTCTTGGGCCAGCTCTTCGTGGGTGAGGGCGACACGGCCTTGCAGCTCGAAGTGCTGGCGGCGAAGCTGTTCGTTGGCGCGCTGCAGCTCTTGCGCGCGCGCGAACAGCTCACGCCCCATTTCGGTGACCTGCGAGCGCAGCTTGTCGGACTCCAGGATGGCCTGATTTCCCTTGGATTGCAGGCGCGCAAAGTCGGTCACGTCTTCGACTCGGTGGATGATGTAGGCGACGTGCCCCTTGCGCAGCACCGGCGAATTCACTGGGCTCCAGTGGCGCTCCTCGAAGCCGCCGCCCGCGCTTTCGGGCCGGCGAATGTCGTATTTCTGCACCGCCATGGTGTCTGGCTGGCGATGCAAGAGCACGCGCTCGAGCGACGCGCGCAGGTTGCTGACGCCGTTGGCCGCGACCTCGTCAGGGTTGTCGGGAAAGACGTCGAAGATGCCGCGGCCGAGGATCTCGTCGCGCTTGGTCATGGTGGCGCGCAAGTACGCATCGCTCACCGCGACGATCGCAAGCTCAGGGCTCAACACCAAGTACGGCGCTGGCGACTGTTCGAACAGCTCCCTGAAGTCAGGCGGGGGTCCCGGCATAGATCAGTCGCGCGAAGATAACGCGTGCCTACAGCCCCTCGCCCACCCTCGATAGGGTGAAAATCGAAGCCGCGCGCGTCGATGCGCGACCGCGTCACGCCCGGCGGCGTGCGTAGCGATTTTGTACCAACCCCGACTCGTACGACTTGCTCGATTCGAGAACGAGCCGTTGTTCCGGCACTTCCGCGCCGAACAGCGGGATACCTCTTCCGAGCAACATGGGCACGATCGACAGCGTCAAGTCGTCGATTAAGTCACCCGCCAGGAACTCGCGGATCACGGCCCCGCCGTCGACGTACAAGCGCTGAGCGCCAGTTAGCCCCAGCTGGTCGACGAGCGCGCTGGGCGCTCCGGCGAAAAACTGCTCGCCGTGGACGGACGGCGTTTCGCGGTGGGTGAGCACGATGCAGCGCTTGCCCGCGTATGGCCATTCCGGGAAGGCTAGGGCGGTCTCGTAGGTATTTCGACCAATCACCAACGCGTCGATGTTGGCGAAGAACTCGGCGAATCCATAGTCCTCGCCGGGGCGCTCGACGATCGATAGGAAGTCGAAGGTGCCGTCGGGGCGGGCGATGTAGCCGTCGAGGCTGGTGGCGATGAAGACCGAACAACGGGGACGCTGCATAAGGCCTCGGACCTTAACCCACGGGGGGCGTCAGTGCGGATCCCAATGCGGCACGCCGAGCAACAAGCCATCGGACACGCCGATGCGGTAGGCCAGGAACAAGCCGAAGGCGATGCTGACCAGGCCGGTCACGCGGGCCATGAGCTGACCGGCATTTTCGAAGCGTCGCGAAAACGCCGAGATCGGCAAGGCCATGGCCAGCGTCAAGAGCATCATGCCCGCCACGGTGCCGGCGCCAAAAATGGCCAGATAGAAAAGCGCCATGCCGGCGCTCTTGATGGTGGTCAGGACCAGCAGCGCGACGGCTGCCGAGCCGGCCAACCCATGCACCACGCCGATCACCAGCGGGCGCAGGGAGCTTCTGACGTGCAGGTGCGCGCCGCGGCTCTCGTCCAGCTCGCTTTCATGCGTGTGACCATGCGCGACCTGGTTGATGCGGTTGAGGGCGCCGCTCAGGTTCATGGCGCCCAGCACGATCAACATCACGGCTACGGACATTTCCATCGAAAGTCCGATGCGCGGCGGGATGACCCAGCCGAACAGCACGATGGCGCCACCCACGGTCAGGATGGTCGCGCTGTGCCCGAGACCCCACAGCGCGCCGACCCACAGGGCTGCGCGCGCGCTGCGAGCGCGGCTCACGATCGTCGTCACCGCGATCACGTGATCCGAATCAGTCGCGTGCCGCATGCCGAGGAAGAAGCCGAGCGCGAGGATGGCGAAGAGGGTCATGGCGCGAAAGGGCCGCTAGCCTAACCCGTAGCGTTTGAGCTTGTCCAAGAAGGTCGCCCGCGACAGGCCCAGCTGGCGGGCGGCTTCCGATTGGTTGCCCGCCGCGGCCGTCAACGCCTGCGTCAGCATCGAGCGTTCGAGCCGTTCGACTCGTTCTCGAAACGAGCCGCCCCCCTCCGCTGGACCCACCGGGCCCGGGTCGTTCGGCGAGGCCGGCTCGTCCAGTAGGGCTTTACGGAGCGGACCGCCGTCGCTGAGCGCGACCAGTCGTGTGACGGTGTTCTCCAGCTCGCGCACGTTGCCCGGGTAACTTCGCGATTTCAGCGCCGCGAGTAGGTCGGGTGCGAGGGTCACGCCTTCGAGGCCAAAGCGTTCGGCGGCAGCGCGCGCGAACACTTCGGCCAAGAGCGCGATGTCTTCGCGACGCTCGCTGAGTGGCGGCATCGTGAGCTCCACCACGGCCAAGCGGTACAGCAAGTCTTCGCGGAAACGTCCGGCTTTGACCTCCTCGCGCAGGTCGCGATGCGTGCAGGCGACGACCCGCACGTCCACGTTGGTGACCGCGCCGCCAACGGGCTGAATCTCGCCGGACTGCAGCGCGCGGAGCAGCTTGGGCTGCAGCTTGGCTGGCAGCTCGCCCACTTCGTCGAGCACCAGCGTGCCGCCGTGCGCTTGGGCGAAGTAGCCGCGGTGTGGCGCCTGGGCACCCGTGAAAGCACCGCGCGCGTGGCCGAAGAGCTCGCTCTCTGCCAGCTCGGCCGCGATGGCCGCGCAGTTGAAGCGCACCAGCGGCGCGCTGCGACGCTCGCTGCTGGTGTGGAGCAGCGTGGCCAGCAGCTCTTTGCCGGAGCCAGTCTCGCCTCGCACCAGCACCGGTACGTTGCGGGTCGCGAGCTTCAGGGCGCGCTCGACGACACGCCGAAAGGCGGGAGCCTTGCCGATGAACGGCTTGCCGAGCAGCGCCGAGGCCGCAGCGTGACGGGCCTCACGCCGCAGGCTGCCGGCTTCGAGCGCCCGCGCCACCACCGCTTCGAGCTCGTCGAGCTCGAACGGCTTGGGTAAGTAGTCGAACGCGCCTTCTTTGATGGCGCGCGCTGCCAGCCGTTCCGAGCCGCGGGCGGTGAGCAGCACCACCGGCAGCTCCGGATTTTGGCGCTTCAAGCGCGCCATCAGGCCCAAGCCGTCCAGCTCGGGCATGGCAAAGTCGGTGAGCAAGAGCTCGACGTCGTCCAGCTTTCCGAGGTCCGAGAGCGCCGCGGCCTCGACGCCGCTGGTGGCGGACAGCACTTCGTGCCCGCGCTCTTCGAGCACCTCGCGCAGCAGGAACAGCACCGAGCTTTCGTCGTCGACGATCAGCACTTGAGCCATGTCAGCTCGGCTCCGCGGAGCGGTGAACCACGCCCAAGGGTAGCTCGAGCAGGGCGCGCACGCCCTTGCCAGGTTGGCTTTCGAAGCGCAGCTCGCCACCGTGCTGACGCGTCACGCTTTCAGCCAACAAGATGCCCAAACCCGTACCGCCAGCGCTCTCCGAAGCGAACGGCTGGCCCAGCTTTCCGCGCAGCTCCGGGCTCATACCGGGCCCGTCGTCGGTAACGCTCAGCTGGACGCGCGCGCCGCTCTTGGCCACGTGCAGCTGGATGTGGCCGCCGCGCGGCAGCGCCGCGATGGCGTTGAGCAGCAGGTTGAGCACGGCGTCGCGTAGGCGTTGCCGATCGGCCAGGATTTCCAGCTCTTCACCCGAGATCCGTAGCGAGAGGCCTTGGTCGCGGAGACGAGCTTCCGCGACGCCCGCTGCGTCCTCCAAGAGCGGCAGCAGCTTCACCGGGGCGAGCTTCAAGTCGCTGAGCGGTCGCGCAAAGCTCAGGTAGTCTTGCAACACCGCTAGCGCGCGGTCCACCTCGGTGACGACCACGACCAGGCGCTGCTTGTCTTTCTCGCCCGTGACGTGTCGCTCCACCAACTGCACCAAGCCTCGCGCCGCGGTCAGCGGGTTCTTCACTTCGTGCGCTACTTGGGCGCCCAAATGCTCGACGCTTTGCGCACGCCGCTCGGCCTCCAGCAGCAGGTCGGAGCGCAGCCGGTCCAGCTCGGACGCGATACCAGAGTGCGCGTCGACCAGGCCGATCACCCCGACGGCCAACAGCGACAACGACGCCGCGCTACTGATGCCGAGCATGCCGCGCAACGCTCCGCTCGGCAGCGCCGGAAATGCGGCGAGCTGCGGCAGCGCTCCAAGCAGGGCGAGCAGAGCGAGCGTCTCGCCCAATAGCAGCCAGCTTTGGCGCGCTCGCGCGAACGCCGCAAAGCCCACGACCGCCGGCGCGAAGAGCAGCGGCAGGATGGGACTGGTGAGCCCACCGCTCAGCCCCGCTCCCAGCCCGAGCGCCAGCAGCGTCAACGAAAGGGAGCAGAGCAGCCAAGCTTCGGTCAAGGCGCGTCTGCTCAGCCACCAAGCCTCGGCAAAGAACGCAGCAATCGTGGTCGCGAGCGCCAAACCCAAGGCTAGCTTCTGTGGAGCGGGCGCCGCGGACGTCGACAGCAAGACCGCGTTGCCGAGCGCCGCAATTCCAGCAATGCGCGGACGCAGTCGCAGGAAGCGCTGCCCGACGCGCAAGCGCTCTCGGCTTTGCAAGACCTCCAGGCTGCTCGACATGAGACCTACGTTAGGGCGGCTGTCGGAAAACCGACAACTGTCGGAAGGCCGGCGGCGTGACTGTCGAAAAGCTGCGAAGAATCGCGGCTGCTGGGCCATGCGGAAGGCTTACTGCAGCTGGCATGCCCCGTGCTGTAGGGCGCGCCATGACGACACCTACGGCCTCCACGCTGGTCACGTTGGGAATCCCTGGGCTTGCGCTGCTCGTCGTCGCGCTGGTCGGCCTGGCCATCTTTCGTTTTGCCGAGCGCCGAAGCGCGGCTTGGTATGCGTTTGGTGCTAGCGCTTGGCTGCTCGCGACCGGCGTGCTGGGTCAGACTGGCTACTTGGCGCGAGGCGAAGGGCTGCCTCCGCGCTTCGTGATCGTGATGGTGCCGATGTTCACCTTGCCGCTGCTGCTCGGCTTGTCCGGCGTCGGAAAGCGGCTCGCCGACGCGCCGCTTGCGCTGCTGATCGGCTTTCAAGCCTTTCGGTTGCCGCTCGAGCTGGTCATGCACCAAGCCGCCATCGAGGGCACGATGCCCGAGCAGATGACTTACACGGGCATGAACTTCGATATCGTGACCGGCGCGACGGCGCTCGTGGTGGCGCTGCTGGCGGCGCGCGGTTTGGCGCCGCGTTGGCTGCTGTGGGTCTGGAATGCGCTGGGCACGCTGCTGCTCGTGGCCATCTTGGTCATCGCGGTCGCGTCGCTGCCGGCGTTTGCGGCGTTCGGGAGCGAGCCTGGCCAAGTGAACACGTGGGTGGCGTATTTCCCCTTCGTTTGGCTGCCGGCAGGCCTGGTCAGCGCGGCTGTGTTGGGCCACGTGCTGCTGTGGCGGCGGCTCTTGTCGTGTGGTATGCGCGGCCGTGATTTCCAAGCCCAAGCTGTCCAAAGTCGTGGTGGTGGGAGCGTCGTCGGGCATGGGTGAAGCCATGGCGCGCCAGCTCGCGCAAGCCGGGGCCGACGTCGCGATCGTGGCGCGACGCGAGAGCGAGCTGACCCGGCTGGCGGCCGAGCAGCCCAAGCTCCGGCCGTACGTGCACGACGTCGGCAACGTCGACGAAGTGCCGGCGCTGTTCGAGCGCATCGAGCGCGACATGGGTCCGGTCGACGGCTTGATCTACGCGGCCGGTGTAATGCCCAAGATCGAAGAGAGCGAGTACTCGTTCGAGAAGGATCGCGCCATGGTGAGCGTGAACCTGCTGGGCGCCATAGCTTGGATGAACCAAGCCGCGGCGCGCTTCGAGGCCGCGCGGCACGGCACCATCTTGGGTATTTCCAGCATCGCGGGTGAACGCGGGCGGCGCGGCAACCCCGCTTACTGCACCACCAAGGCCGCGCTCACCACGTACCTCGAGTCGCTGCGCAATCGCTGCTCGCGCTACGGCGTGAACGTCGTCACCATCAAGCCCGGCTTCGTCGACACCGCCATGACCCGCGGCATGAAGGGGCTGTTTTGGCTGATCTCGGCCGAGCAAGCCGCCAAGACCTCGCTCGCGTTGGCTCGCAAAGGCAAGAGCTGCTCGGCGTTCGTGCCAGCGCGCTGGTGGCTGGTGGCGACCATCGTGAAAAGCTTGCCGTCGTTCATCTTCCGCAAGCTGAATTTCTGATGTCGGTCCTGGCGGCATTCGTATGAAGCTCGTGCTGTCACTGCCGCATTCGATCCGCGCGTTCGAGCCGCAGGCCGAGCAGTTGGCGCGTTGGCGCGCTCGCTATCCCCAGCACCAGCTGGTCGTCGCTCGCGCAGAAGCGGAGTTTCTGCGGCAACTGGCCGACGCCGACGGAGCGCTGGTCTGGCGCTTCGCCGCGGCTTGGTACGAGCTCGCGCCGCGCCTCCGCTTCGTGGCCACGCCGGCCGCGGGCCGCGAGAAGGTGCAGCCGGATCCGAGCGGGCGGGTGCGCGCCGTCCACGGCAGTTTTCACGGCAAAATCATGGCCGAGTCACTGCTCGGCATGCTGCTCTTCTTTGCGCGGCGCTTCGACTTTGCCAGCGCCGATCAGCGCGTTCGGCGCTACGAGCGCGACCAGTATTCGCCGACGCGGCGCTTGGCCGGACAGCGCGCGTTGATTGTCGGCTACGGCGCGCTCGGTCGCGAATGTGCGCGCTTGCTCAAAGCCGTGGGCCTCCACGTCGTCGGCGTCAAACGCCAAGCAGCCGTCGACCCGGCGCCGGCCGACGCGGTGTTTGCCCTGCAAGACTTGCCCCGCCTCTTGCCGGAGGCCGATCACGTCATTGCTACCTTGCCCGCCGACACCGGCACCGATCACCTGTTCGACGACGCGGCCTTCGCGGCCATGCGCCCCAGCGCCGGCTTCTACAACTTGGGGCGTGGCAACGCCGTCGACGAAACAGCGCTCTTGCGCGCCTTGAATACCGGCAGCATCGCCCACGCCTTCCTCGACGTCTTCGAACGCGAACCCTTACCGAACGATTCTCCGCTGTGGAGCGCGCCGAACCTGGCGCTCACGCCGCACGCCTCGGCCGTCAACGCCGAGTACCTCGACTTGTGGGTCGATGAGCTGGCGGGCGAGCTCAGCGGAGCGTGATCGAGGCGATTTCCAGGCCGGCGGCGCTGGTGTCGACCAGAAGGCGCAGCGCCTGAGCGCCCGCGCGGAGCTGCAGCGTCACGCTGGGTGACGTGTCCCACGCGCCTGCAGTGGAGGGTAGGGCTGTGGCTTCGTTGGGTTCGCCGCCGTCGACGGCAAAGCGCACGGCGGCACCCGCGCCGCTCGCGCGGTAACGCAGCTCCGCCACGTACTCGCGAGCTTGCGGCACCGCGAGTGTGTACGTCAGCCATTCGCCTGCTTCGACGCCAGTGACGACCGGCCCTGCATCACCGCAGGTCAAGTCGACGTCGTCTTTGCGGTAGTGCTCGCCCGAGTTGCCGGGCGACAGATCTTGGAAGGTGTGACCTTCGCCGGAGACGGGGAAGTAGTCGTAGTCGGCAGCGGGGATCTCGCCCGGTACGGCGTGGAGCTCGAACTGGGGCAAGCCATCCTTGAAGCCGCTGATCGGATCTCCTGCGCAGCCGGGCGGGCGTCGGAACGTCAAGCCGCCCCAGCCAGGGTGATCCAGGCCGAAGCCGTTCGGTTCTTGACCGTATTTCTCGACGGCCAGGTCACGCGCGCGCGTCGTCCACAGCGTTGCCTCGGCCGGCACGCCCATGCGCGTCTGAAAGTGCGCCAGCGCCTGCTCGAAGACCGGCCTTTTTCCGGGAAAGTCCCCGCGGCTCACCGTCACGAAATCGCTCTCGAAATGCGGGTTTACCGCCTTGGAGCGCCAGCGCCCCGTGCGATCGGTGCGCACGATCAGCTCGTCGCCCGTTGGCTCCCAAGGCTGCACTTGGTCGGGAAACGATGCCAAGTACGAGGCGTTGTAGCGCGCCGAGAACTCGAAGCCTTTGAGCAAGCGTTGGTCGAGCGCGTTCCACACGCCGTCACCCTGGTTCCACGCGACCTCGGCCATGCCGGCGGTGAGCCCGAGGCCAAAGAAGGCGTGCTGTTGATCGCGGGACGACTCTTGAGACTGCCCGTTCTCCCAGATGTAGTGCTGAAGTACCCCGTTGTAGCCGTAGTCGGGCGTGCCGCTGGCGACCTGGATTTGGTAGGTCGTGAAATACTCGTTGTCGGCGGTCTGGGCCCCGGACGTGGAAGGTCCGGCAGCGTACGGCAAGTCGTCGTCGCGATGCGGCAGGCCCTTGAAGTAGCGCAGCGCGCGCTCGTACATCACGCGGTTGTCGAGGAACACACCCATGATCAGCATGGCGCGCCAGGCCACCAAATCCTGGTTGCCGTGGCGACCCGAGTCGCCGTTGTAGATGCGCCAGTAGAAGCTGCCGTTCGTGGCGCTCAGGCCGCTGGGCACTTCAGTGCTGGAATAGCCGGGATAGACCAACATCTCCGAAAATGCGTCGACGTCTGCCTTGGCCCAGCCGTTGAACGTCGAGCGGATGATTTCTGCGGCTTCGAGCAGCTTGTAGCCGAATAAGCCCGCGTCCAACGGCGGGGTGCCGGGCGCGACGAAGGCGGTCAAGTTCTTCCAGGTGTTGAAGATCTCCACGCTCTTTCGGGCGTGCGCGGCTTCTCCCGTGATGGCCCACATCAAGGCGTTCAGGTACGCGGCGTTTGCGTCGCTCTCGAATTCGGAGCCGTGCAAGCCTCCGCGCTCGACGGTGGTCCAGCTCGCATCGCCGCGTACGACGTATTCGGCGCTGGCTCGGGTATCGGCCTTCAAGCGGTCGAACGAGGACTTCCACGGCTCTTGCCCAGCCGCGACCTGCAGGCGCATGCGCTCGAGATCCGAGCGCTTGTGTAAACCTCCAGGGTGAACGAAGGCCGCCGCAGGCTCCGTAGCGGGCGCGCAGTTGGCGGCGCCGCCCACGGTGTTCGGCTTTCCTGCTGCCCCGGCGCTGCCTGCGCTGCTCGTGCCACCGCCCGGCGCCGAGCCCGAACCAGCTTCGCTGCTCGCGTTGCCTCCAAAACTCGCGCCTGCTTGCGGCTCTGCGCTCGCCGGTTGCCGGTCGGAGCAACCCACGAGGAGAGCCAGCAGCAGAGCAGTGGTGGTGAGCTTGGTCAAAGCGCGACCTGGTCAGGTAGGTGGCTCGAAAGGTCCGAACCATTCCACGAATCACCGCCGGGGTTGGAAAGGCCGCGCGGCCCTGGGCGGCTTCCCGCGCGAGCGTATGCCCGCGTTGGAGCCCACTACGGGTTCAGCGTGAAACCGAGGCGGCCCACGCGCAGGGATTCGGGCGGGGCTTCGAGCTCCCCGGAGCTGAGCGCGAGCTGGTAGGCCTTGCAGCGGTCGATGAAGCTGCGCGAGCTCTTGGGCATGGGTACGCGAGCGCGCGTGATGGCGAGCACGATTTCGCGCGCGTTGGCGAGCAGGCGCTGCCCGCGCTCGAGCAGCAGCCGCTCGGCTTCCGTGGTGGCGCGGTCGGGTCCGTAGCTGCTGAGCTTTTCACCAGCGACCACGAAGTCTGCCCACACTTCGAAGATGTTGGGATCGTCGCGCAAGGTCTCGCAGTTGATCTTGGCGGCCTTGGCAAAATTCCAGATCACGGCTTCGATGCCTGGGAAGAGCGGCTGGCTATTGAAGGTGTTGTAAATGGCTTCGGCGATCTCGTCGATGCCGCGCATGGTGAGCGCGATCTTGATGTAGCGGCTCTCGTAGAATTTCTCGATCGGGTAAGCAAAGGCCTTGAACGGCTCGCCCCACAGCTCGTCGATGCCTTCTTCGCCGCTGCGATGCAGGACGGTCTTGCCCAGCTCGAGCGCCTCTTGTAGGTGTTGACCACATTGACGCATCAGCGCGTTGTCTGACTGAATGCGAATACCGGCTGCTTCGAGCTCGACCAGCTTGGTGAAGATGTCCGTGGCGCGGTTGAACAGCGCGCCCGCCAGCATGGCACCCTTGACGCGCTTTTTTGCCGGGTCGGTCTCGGAGTCGTAGGCCGCGCGGGCGTCGTCGGCGCGCGCGCCCGGAATGTTGATGCCCGGCTCGGTGTGCTGAAACAGCCGCCGCGTCATGGCGTCGATGAGCTGGCGCTTGGCCACCCAGCGATCGCCGGGCACGTCATAGGCGCGGATCCAATAGCCGTCGTAGAAGATACGGCGTTGACCGTTGATGACGCGCTCGGTGCCTTGTGCGAGCTCGGCTTCCATGTGGGCGAGCGTGGCTTAGCGCGCTCCGAGCCGGCCGTCACGCCATACAGCCGAAACAAGAGCGCACTGCTGGGCCTCGCCGCACCCTAGAGTACGTCGCCGCCGCTAGAGTGCCGCGAGCCCTGCGTCCAGCGCGGCCGTGACCGTCTCGATTTCGGACATGGAGTTCGGGAAATGCGGGGCGAAGCGCAATAGGCCGTCCGGCATGCTGGCAAAGACACCGCGCGAACGCAGCTGCATTACGAGGTCGGTGGCGCTGACGCCCGCGGGGGGCTCGAACGAAAGGATGCCGGACCGCCGCTCGGCTTCGCGGGCACGCCGGCTCTTGAAGCCCCGGGCGGCGATCTCGGGCTCCAGCAGGTCGAGGTACTGATTCACATGCCTGTGGATAGCTGCCTGCGAGAGCGCCAGGATGGGGTCGATGCCGGCTTCCATGGCTGCAAAGCCCAAGGTGCTCGAAGACCCGCCCTCCAGCATTTGAAGCGATTGCTTCACCGGTCGGTCGTAGCGCAGGTGCCCGGGGCCGCCGAACAAGAAGCGCGTGCCGTCTTCGAGGCTGAGCCAACCAGCGGTGCGGGGCCGGAGCGCCCGCGCTCGTTCGGGCTTGGCGAATACGAAGCCGGCCCCTTCCGGCCCGAGCAGCCATTTGTGAGCGCCGGTTACGAGGTAGTCGATGCCCAGCGCCACCGCGTCGATCGGTACGACCCCGCACGCCTGAATGGCGTCCACACACAGCTCGGCGCCGTGGCGCGCACATAGCTCGGCGATGCGACCGAGCGGCATGCGTAGTCCGGTTTGGAACTGCACCGCGCTGACGGCTACGAGCCGCGCGCCGTCCTCGAGCAGCTGGTTCAGCGGCCGCAAGAACGACGCTTCGTCTTCGATTGCGTGAGCCATGGGCACGAAGTCAATGCGCAAGCCGAACAGCTCCGCGGCGCGTTGCCAGGGGCTCACGTTGGCCGGAAATTCCTGCTCGAACAGCACGATGCGCTCGCCGGTTTGCCAATCGAGGCTCAGCGCCAGATCGCTGATGCCGCGCGTCGTGCCGCTCGTCAGCGCAATGTCCTCGGCCTTTGCGCCGATCAAAGCGCCCAGCTTGCCGCGCAGACGTTCGCGCTGCTCCATCCACTCGAAGAACGCCACGTTACCTTGCTCGGCGTAGCCGTCGAGCACGCGATTGACAGCAGCCTTCACCAGGCTCGAAACGGGCCCGGTCGCGGCGTACGCCAAGTAGGCTTTTGCCTTCAGATCCGGATAGAGGCTGCGGTCACCGAGCTTGGCTTCTGCTGCGTTCACCTCCCGGAAGCTACTTCGCCAACCAAGCTGGGGTCAAAGTAGGGGTCGGGTTTGACTGCTTCGCGATAGACTCGGTTGGCCACGTTGAACTGATCGACCACTTCGCTGGAGCCGTAGATGGTCTGGTAGCCGGCGCGCTTTTGGAAGCGCTTTTGGTTCTCGGCCAGGTCTAGAAACTGGGTTCCGTTCATCAGCTTTTCGTAGCGTTCCGGGGTCATTTGGGCCTTTTGGCTCATGATACGCGCGGCCTCTGCGCGGTGCGCAGGGTCTTGTATGAACGCCACCACTTGGAACCACACCTGTACGATCTTTTTCCAATCTGCTCGGCGTTCCTGCAGGCTCGTGGGACTGACGAACAGGGCGTCGTAGATCAGGCCCGGCACGTTGGCGCTCGTGAATAGCGCGCTGGCGCCCGGCACCTGATCGAGGGCGTGCCCGCTGTTTGGCTGCCAAGCCGCTATCGCGCTCACGCTACCTGCCTTGAGCAGGCTGGGTGTGTCCTGCGTTTTGGTGTTGACGATGTCGACGTCGCTCTCGGCCAGGCCCACCGACTTGAGCGCCTCCATCAGCAGCAGGTGATCGACGAAACCCACCTCGACCGCTACCTTCTTGCCCCTCAGCTCGGTAAGCTTCTTGATGCCTGGCTGAGCGACGATCATGTCGTTTCCGTTGCTGTAGTCGTTGATCACGATGCCGACGCTCTTGGCACCGCTCGACCCAGCCACCAGGGCGTCGCCGTTGGTCATGCACACGGCGTCCGCCTTGCCCTCCGAGAACGCCTCCATCGACGGCACGTACTCGAGCCAGACCAAAGTAACGTCGACGCCAGCCGCCTTGAAATAGCCCTTTTCGACCGCAATGTCCCAGGCAACCCAGCCTGGCCAATCGCTGTAGGCCAGCTTGAGTGGAGGTCGTGGCCGAGCGGCGCTCGCGCTGAGAGCAGGGGCCGTCGCAACGGCAGCGGGGGCACCCTTGTTGTCTTTGCATCCCCCTAGAGCCGCGCTCAATCCGGCGAGGGCCAGGCCTGCCAATAAGCTGCGGCGGATCACGGCGTCCCCCGCAGGGTCCGGTCCACCAAGGCCAGGAGCTCGTGGCGCTCGGCCGACTTCGGCAGGTAGCCGTCTGCGCGGTGCTCTTCGGCGAGGGCCTTGAGCGGACCCGGGTCCATGCTGCTGTAAAAGATGACCTTGGCGTGCGCGACGGCCTTGTTCTGGCGCATGACGTCGAGCAGCTGTGGCCCCGATAGCCCCGGCATGAAGACGTCCAGCAGCACGAGGTCGATGCCGAGCTGGCTGGCCGCCTTGGTCGCGCCAAACGGGCCGATGTGCAAGCTGACATAGTGCCCGGCACGCTCCAGTCTTTGCTGCGTCATGCTCGCGTAGCTTGCGTCGTCATCGATGATCAGAATGATGGCCACTACGACTCCTTGCTCTGCTCGAGTGGTAGCTCCACTCGGAAGCGACTGCCGCGGCCGACGACGCTGTCCAGCGTCACCGTGCCGCCCAAAAGCGTGCTCAGGCGAGCCACGATGGCGAGCCCCAGCCCCGTGCCGCTGACAGCGCGTGCGCTGCTCTGCGCTTGTCGGAACGGCTCGAAGATCAGCTGTTGTTGCTCGAGCGGGATGCCGACGCCGGTGTCCGACACCAAGAGGGCGACGCGCCCGTCGCTTGCCTCGGCGCTTAGGCTGACCCCGCCCAGGTTGGTGAACTTGATGGCGTTGCTCAGCAGGTTCGTCAAAATTTGGCGTACTTTTCCTTCGTCCGATGCGAGCCAGAGCGTCGTTGGCGCCGACACTAGCTCCACTGACAGGTCGCGGCCGCGGGCCAAAGCGCGCGTCGGCGAGCACCTGCTCGAGCAGCGGCACCAGATCGAAGCGCGCGACTCGCGCTTCCATCCGCCCTGCACGTAGCTTCGAAAAGTCGAGGATGTCGTTGATGAGCGCCAACAAGCGCCGCGCCGACAGGGCGATGGCTTGCATGTTGCTCTTGCTGCGAGCCGCCATCGCGGGTTCGTCTTCCAGCACCAGCTCGGTGTAGCCAACCACCGAGTGCAGCGGTGAGCGTAGCTCGTGACTCACGATGGACAAGAACTCACCCTGCATGCGATGTGCTTCTTCGAGCTCGCGGTTGTGCAGCACTAGCCGCTCTTGAGCGCTGGTGAGGCCCTGGGCCATGGCGTTGAAGTGCGCGGCCAAAGACGCGAGCTCGTCCTTGCCGGTGTAGCTGACGCGATGAGTCAAGTTGCCTTTGGCGATCTCCTCGGTGCCTCGCAAAAGCTCCGAAATGGGCCGCAAGATGGCCGCCGCCGTGCTGACCACGAGCGCCGAGCCGATCAGCACCGCCACGAGCCCCAGCACCGCCCCGGCCGTGCGCAGCGAGCGTGCGTTGTCCAACGCGCGCGCTTCCTCCGCTGTCACGGTCGCCTTCAGCCGTGCGATCGAGTCTTCGAACCACGGCAGCATGCGCGCCTCGAAGTGATCGTGCCGCGCCTTGCCGAAGGCTCGTTCGGCGTCGTAAAACTTACCGCGCTCGCGCAGGCCGTCGGCTTCGCCCAGCTCGGCGTTCAGATCTCGGCTAATGCGCTGGAGCTCGGCCCAGTCCAGCGAGCTCGGGCGCCTGGCGGGCGCGTTCTGATCGCCGAGGTCGTGAATCCGCCCTGCGAAGGCGGCCGCGGCCGTGCGCCGCTCGTGGTTGGCGATCACCGTGCGTTGCCCGAGCGACTGGCCGAAGGCATTCATGTAGCGGTGCGCCAAGAGCGCAAACGACAGCAGATCACGGACCTCGTCGTTGGCGCGGGCAGTGCTGTGCGAGCTCTCCTCGAGCCGTTGCGCTCCCACGTACAGCACCAGCGCCATGGCCAGCGTGAACAGCTCCACCAACCCCAGCGCGACCGCGAGTCGCCACTTGATGCTGCCCATGGCAGCCTTCTTGATCGAGCTGACCGGGTTTTCGAAAGGTTGCTGTGAGGTTTCTGGAGGCCGCGCTACTCCGCCAAGACCACGCGCGAAAGGCGCAGCAGCTCACCGACCGACCAGGCTTGGAAGGGGCAGCCGCGCGGCGTGTGCGGCGCTTCGGCGTCGGCGATTTCGCTGACGTGGCCGAGGCCGGCCTGGGTCAGGTGTTGGCGCAGCGGTGTGATGAAGCGCTGGCGGGCTTCGGCTTTGGCCGCGGGAGTGCTGCCGCGCACTTTGACCCAGGCCTCGACGAACGGGCCGATCAGCCAGGGCCAGACGGTGCCTTGATGGTACGCGCCGTCGCGCTCGAGCACGCCGCCGCCGTAGTGTGAGCGGTAGTCTGGGTGGTGCCGCTCGAGCGAGCGCAGCCCGAGCGGGGTGTACAGCTCGCGTTCGACGGCGTCGACCACGGCTCGCGCCTGGTCGTGCGGCAACAGCGTGACCGGCAAGCCGCCAGCGGCAAAGATCTGGTTCGGGCGGCACGCGGTGTCGACGCGGCCCGGCACGTGCTCGACGTCGACGACGTCGAACAGCATGCCGCGCTTCGCATTCCAGAAACGCTCGACGAACGACGCCTTCGCTCGATCGCGCAGCTCGGTGAACGCGCCGTCGAGCCGCGCGACGTGCGTGAGCGCGCTCAGCCACAACGCCTGGATCTCGACCGGCTTGCCGCGCCGGGGCGTGACGACCCAGTCGCCGACCTTGGCGTCCATCCATGTCAGCTGCACGCCGTCGGCTCCCGCTATCAGCAAGCCGTCGGCGTCCGCCGCGATGCCGTAGCGCGTGCCGCGCGCGTAGCCGCGTACGATGGCAAGCATGGCTTGCTCGAGCTTTTGGCGATCGGCGGCGCCCATCGAGCCTGCTTGCAGCAGCTCTTGCGCGGTGACGATGAACCACAGCGACGCGTCCACCGAGTTGTACTCAGGCGGTTCGTCCGCGCTGTCCGAGAACCGATTGGGCAGCATGCCCTCTGACACCACCGTGGCCCACTCGCACAAAATGGCCCGGGCAGTCTCGAAATCACCGCGCGCTAGGCACAGCCCGCGTAGAGCGATGAACGTATCTCGCCCCCAATCGCCAAACCACGGATAGCCCGCGATGATGCTCTTACCCTCGCCGCGCTTGACCACGTAGGCGGCAGCCGCGCGCTCCAAAATGTCCGAGGTCTGGCTACGGCGCTCTAGCTCACCGCGCCGGAGTAGCTGCACGAACGCGGCGGCGCCTTCGATCGGCACCGCCAGCGCGCCGGCCACCTCGGCCTGCAGCAACCACCACAGCTCGCGCTTGTCGTGCTCCAGGTTCAGCTCGAGCACGCCGGGCGTCGCCAAGTCTTCGGTCGCGTCCAGGCCGCGCTCGGCTTCTTCGCGGTAATAGAAATTGCGGTACCAATCCGGCGCCGCGTCGAAGCGCGCGTTGCTCAGGCTCTGCACGGCTGGCGCGCCCGGGTACGGCGTGAAGCGGACCAGCTCACCTTGGCGCCGCGGGTCGAAATGAAAGGCCGAGTTTTCGCGGTGGAGCGAGTGAAAGTCGCGTCCCGACAAGAGCGGGCGTATGCGCAACGTGACCGGCTGGTCCCAAGCTTCGGCGAGCCGAAAGCGTAGCGCCACCGCGGGCCTGCCGTGTGGCACGAACAGCTCCACCTCGACCACCGGCCCGAGCGTCGTGCGCAAGCGCCAGGTCGGCCAAGGCTCACAGCTGAATTGCTCCACCGTGGCATCGCACGGACCCAAGTAGCCGCCGCCGTAGGCTTGCGGCCACAGCTCGGCGCGTCCGTTCGGCGTCTCGAGCCAAGCAACGAAGCCCTGCACCAGCAGCCGCCGATCTTGGGGTGGCTTGAGCGCGCACAAGAGCAGCCCGTGGTAGCGGCGGGTGCGGAGACGCGAGGCCGTACCGCTGGCGAAGCCGCCCAGCCCGTCGGCCTCCAGCCACTCGTCGGCGTCTTGTGGCAAGCCAGCCATTGGCCCGGAGCCTAGCCCAGGCCGTGAGCCGAAATTGGAGGCATTTTTCAGCGGTTGCTTTGACGCGGAGCTTGGGTTGCCGCTACACGCGCAGGGGTGAGCTTGCTCGTTGCCGCCCTGCTGGGCTTGGTCGAAGGCCTGACGGAATTTCTGCCAGTGTCGTCCACCGGACACCTCATCTTGGTGAGCCACTGGCTCGGCTCGGTCGACGAGGGGGCCAAGTCGTTCGACATCGTGATTCAGCTCGGGGCCATCTTGGCCGTGGTCGTTCACTACCGTCGGTTGTTCGCGGACCGGCTGCGCGGATTGGTTTCGCGCGACCCGGCGTCGCTGCGGTTGTTCGGCGCCCTGGCTGTGGCGTTCTTGCCGGCGGCGCTGGTGGGCTTGCTCCTGGGCAAGACGATCAAGAAATTGCTCTTCGGTCCGCTGCCGGTCGCGGCGGCGCTGCTCGTCGGTGGTGTGGTCATGATCGTGGTCGAGCACCTGCGCGCAAAGCGCGGCGTGCAAGGCGAGTCGGGCACCGAGCACGTCACGATCAAGCGCGGGCTCTTGATCGGCGTGGGTCAGTGCTTTGCGCTCTGGCCCGGCATGTCGCGCTCCATGAGCACGATCGTGGCAGGACAGCTGGCAGGGCTTTCGACCGCGACTGCGGCGGAGTTTTCGTTTCTGCTTTCGGTGCCTACGCTGGGCGCGGCCACCCTGTACGAAATCTACAAATCTCGGCAGGAGCTGGCGCACGGCGTGGGTGGGCCGCAAATGGCCGTGGGCCTGCTCGTTTCGTTCGCCGTGGCGTGGCTGGTGATCGCCGCGTTCGTCCGCTATTTGGGCCGCCGCGGCTTGGCGCCGTTTGGCTACTACCGCATCGCGCTAGCGGTCGTGGTGCTGGCGCTTTCGCACTGATAAGGAAGACGCGGACGGCGTTCACTCGTTGAGGCGAGCGAGGTAACGCCGGGTAGTGTTCTGCAGGGCGCTCAGATGTCGTTCGGGCACTGGGTCTCTTTGAACCTGAACTTGGGGTTGTCGGCGAGCTCCAACCAGTCCACCCACCAATTGCAACCGTCACGCGCGTCCCCGGCGGGGAGTTGGCCGCACAGAGCCTTCACGCAGGCCTTCTTCTGCGCGTGCGTGCCGTCGTTGCACTTCGCGTTTTGCGGATCGCCGGAGTAGAAGCCGCCGTAGGTCACACCGAAGTCGATTTGGCCCCATTGGTTCTTGCACCCTTGGGTGTTTTGGCCCACGCCACCGCCCGGGATCATCAGATCGAACTGCGCGTCGGCCACGTCGTTACCGGCGTTGCTCACCTTCACGATCATTTGCTTGCCGGCGATGAGCTTGGAGCCAGGATCATTCGCGCTGTAAAAGCCCTGGCCCGTGAACTGAATTTGGTAGCACGCGCCGCAGTTGGCGCTCCTCTTCGCTACGTGGCCGTACGAGAGGTGGCTGCCGAGCGCGCGCGGCGCTTCGCTGTAGCAGGCGTACGCGGGGCCGTTTTGGCAAGAGCTCGTACCGCCGTTCTGCGAGACGCCGTCTTTTCCACACGATGGAGCGCCCGCGTTGGTGGCGCAGTGAGTCTTGCAGCAGTCCCAATAACGACTCGCGTGGTATTCCTGGCCGCCCGTGATGTCGGGCAGCACTGGACCTGTGACCACGGGCGCGCCTCCGCTGCCTCCGCTGCCTCCGCCGCCCGAGCCGTCGCTGCAGTCTCCGCAGGCCTTGCGGCAAAACTGGCCGTTGTTCCAGTCCGCGTCGCACCAGTTGTATTCAACGGCGTTGACACAGTCGTTTGGGGGCTTGCCTGGATCGGCCACGGGCGGCACATCGGTGCACGGCGGCTGCGAGGTCGTTCCGCCGGTGCTCGCCGCTCCACCATTACCATTACCGTTGCCAGCGGTGCTGGAACCGTTCCCGCCGCTCGCATTCGCTCCGCCCGACACACTCGAGCCCGACCCGCCCACGCTCGTGGCGCCGGCGTTGATGTTGCCCGAGCCGGCCGTAACGCCTGCACCACCGGTCGTCTGCGTACCGGAGACGCCGTTGCCGAGCGACCCCGCCGCGCCGACGGGGCTGTCCATGGGATCGCCCGTGCACGACGCAAGGCCACTGGCGCAGAAGACACCAGCTGAAACGAGGACCGTAAACCGGGTGAGTTGTTTGAGGGCCAAGGTCTTCATGAGCTATCACTTGGTATCGATGGAGGCGAGGCGGATTCAGCGCGAACGGGGAAGCATTCGCCGTGCGATTCGCTGGGAATCGCAAATGTTCAACGAGGGTGGCCGGGGTGAGCGATCCAGGGCGGCATCAGACCTGGAACTGCTTCCAGTAACCGATGCGCTAATTTTACAGGCAACGGGGCGCGGGGGCGAGGCGGGCCTGGAACTGGTCCCCGTACTCTCTCGGGGGACGGTGAGCGGACGGTAGGAGCGTTGCCATTGCAGGTCGGCGCGGTTCGCAGTCCAACGCCGGGCGTGCGCGGCGGTCTTCACACTCGGGCCTAGCGAACAGTGCACTGGGCATGAATCTCAGTCGGTGGGGCTCGGTCACGCATCAGAGAATCTCGTGCAACGTGCCCAAGTGAAGCCGCAGCGCGCTTGTCATCCGAATGCGACCACGCGCTTCCAGACGCCGGCAGATCGCCTCTGCGTTCGCTGTTGAGGAGAGGGTGTTGGGGCCGTCGTCGGTGCCCGCGGGCGCGGTCGAGGCGCTCGTGGCGTAGGCGTCCTGCTCGAGGCAATCTGAATCGGTCGCGGCGGGTTTTCGGCCGCGCAAAGCTCGATTGTGCCAGCTTCTGGGCATGGCTTGCTGGGCAGGCTTTGGTGGGCGTAGCATGTGCGGTTCAACTCGAAGGAGACGCACATGTCGCTGAGGAAAGAGGGCTTTCTGGCTGTGGTTGCCGTAGCGCGCGCGGATGGCCTGCTTCGGGCCGACGAGTCGCGCGGGCTCTTGGGCGCAGCCAAAGAGGTGGGGCTCAGTGAGGAACAGCTTTCGGAAGTGAAAGCAGCACTGGAAACCGGCCTGGAGCTGGAGTCGTTGGACCTAACGGCGCTCAGCGGCTCCGAGCGGGCCCTGACCTACGCCTTTGCGATGTGGCTCGCCAAAGTCGACGGCGTCGTGAACGCCGAGGAGCTGGCCACGCTGCGCAAGCTCGGCACTTTGCTCGACCTACCGGAGCCCAAGCTCAAGTCGGCTGCCTCCGCCGCCTTCGACATCACCTGCTTGCCCGGCGGGAACCGCCCCGAGAAGTTCGAGTTCAGTAAGCTCGAGGCGCGGCTGGTCGAAAAGCTGCCCGCCCTGATGTCGCAGAAATAGTCGAACGGCGCTTCGCCGAGCCCTACGGCGCTTTCACCAGCACCACGTCGTCGACCCAGAGGTCGAAGTCTTCGTCGTTGAACTGCGCGCCGGGCGTGAACGACAGCCCAATCGCGTCGGTGAAGGGGCCGCTCACTTTCTGGCCCCAGTCGGGCTGCTTGAAGTCCGCCAGCGCGAGCTCGACCAGCGTCCACTCGCTGGGCGCCGTGAACAGCGCCACCGGGAAGGCGTAGTCGTGGACGGAGCTGCGCTGCAGCGCCACGCCGTAGCGCTTGCCGTCGCCTTTGGCCCAAAAGCGAATGCTCGCGACCGGCTCGAAATCGGTGACCGGAAACGAGGCGATCAATGCCGCGAACGGCCAAGGCGCGCGGCTTTTGCCGTAGTGGCCCCACGTGTGCCACGCGCGCTGGCCATTCTTGCCGCCCTCGGACCAAATCGGCGGATCCGGGTTGAATACGGTGCCGAGACCATTCTTGTCGAAGCTAGCGGACCAGCCGCCGCCGAGGGCGTGCGTCATTTCGCCCTCGAAATCGGCGAACATGAGGCTACCCGACGTGAACGCGATGGCCTTGCCGCGCACGGCTGGCAAGGCAGCGAGCGCGGATTGAACGGAGCCACGCTCCACCTCCAGTCCTCCCAGCACCAGGTCCGCCTTGGCGAGCTGCTGGTCGAGCTTCGCGACGTCGCTGGCGGCTTCGGGAAATACCGCAGGCACGCCGGTGCTAGCGATCTTGGAGTTGGCTGCGGCGCTCCGGCGCTGCAGCTCGCCGCGCTCTCGCCCGAGCTCGGTCTGCAATCGTTCAATCTCGCTCAGCCTATCGGCGTACGTCTTCGCCAAAAATGCGGGTGAAGGCGGCGTGACGGGCAGGCCGTAAGTCTTGGCGAGCGCTTGTTGCAACACCGGCTGCCCGCGCACCAGATCACCGCCGATGTACCAGATCATCACGCCGCCCACGCCGAGGCGCGAGGCGAACGCGCACTTTTCGGCGATGGCGCGCGGGTCGTCGTAGCTCACGGTGTGGCCGCCGGTCTTGCGCTCCAGGTACGGCACCTGCGCGCCTTCGTCCCACTTGCTCGTGTACTCCGGGTGTTGGCTCAGTCGCTGCACCTGGCTGTACGTCAGCTCCTCGCCCTTGTAGCGCGCGCGCTCCGGGAACGCCTGGCCCATGCGATCGGTCGAGAACTGAATGCCGTAGAAGGCCAGGCCAACCGTGAGCTTCTCCGCGGGAACCCCATATTTTTCGATGATGTCCTTCACATTGGTCGAGACCGAGAGCGGGCTGCCATCGTGAAAGTCGCTGGGCGTGTGCAGGTTGGCGTTGTGCGCCGAATGCCCCGTCCAACCGCCGGCGAACACGTAGGTCATCAAGTTGATGTAGTCGACGCTCCGCGCCACCTCGCGCCACGAAATGTGACGCGCGTTCCAGTCGCCCGTGCCGAGCGCGGTCGTGAGCACCCATTTCGGAAAGCGCTGGCGCAGCGCCTTCATGAACTCGGTGTAGGTGGCTTGATCCGGATCGGTTTGGGCTGAAGGCTCCCAGTCGATGTCGACGCCGTCGTAGCGGTGCTGGGTGATCAGCTGCTCGAGCTCGTTGAAGAAGCGCTCGCGAGCCGCCGGGTCCCGCGCCATTTGCAGCCAGTGGTTGGCGTCCGGCGCCGCGCCGCCGATGGACGCTAGCAGCTTGACCCCGTGCTGATGGGCGAGCTTTTCGAGGTCCCCGTTCCAGAATCCGCCGCTGTCGGTGATGCGTCCGTCGGCGTGCGGGATCAAAAACGAGCGCGCAATGTGGGTCAGCGACGCATAGTCGTAGGCGGAGGGCGGGTAGCTGCCGTCCGTCCACGCCGCGGAATAGCCCAGCACTACGGCTGGGCGCGGGGCAGTTGGCGCGCTGGGCGCCTTGGGTCGATCGGGCATCAGGCAGCTGACGAGCAGCAGCCCGAGTAGGCACCAGCAGAGCGAGCGACCGTGCAGCATGCTTCGTGAAATAACGTGTTTCTCGTGGCCGCGCCTGGTCAAAGCCGCGCAATCGGCTGGCTGCTTTTTGCGGTGTGGGATAGATCTCCCGCGTGCTCTACCTCTCGATCTTGTTCCTGCATTTCGTCGGTGTCGCGCTGGGCGTCGGCACCGGCTTCGCTTCACTCACGCTGGGGATGGCCGCCAAGGACTTGCCGCCCGAGGAGCGCACCAAGTTCATGCTGCGCGCTGCTGCGTTGCGCAAGAATGGCAGCTACGGCTTGGCGCTGCTGATCCTGAGCGGCTTGGCGCTGCTGATCTTGCGTGGACCTGCCTCCGTGTTTGCTTGGGGCGGGCCAGCTTTCCACCTCAAGCTCACGCTGGTGCTCATCCAAGTTGGCCTGTTTGGCTACATGCAGGTGCTGGGCAAGAAGATCCGCGTGGCGGGCGGCGGACCGCTGATGGCCAAGCTGCCGAAGGTCAGCCTGGCGATGCTGCTGGTCAGCGTGGCGACGATTGCGGCTGCGGTGGCAGCGTTCAAGTAAAGCCCGGCGGCGCTCGCCCTACTTGTCGTCCGAGGGGACGCTGGCTGGCGCGACTGGCAGGTAGATCTCGAATGTCGTGCCCTCGCCCAGCGTGCTCTCGACCGCGATCGCGCCCTCGTGGGCTTTGACGATGCCATGCACCACTGCCAGGCCCAGGCCCGAGCCTTCTCCGGTCTTGGTCGTGAAGAACGGCTCGAAAATACGGCCCATGATTTCGGGGCTCATGCCGCCGCCAGTGTCGCGCACCGTCAAGCGCACGTAGCGGCGCGCGTCGACCAACTCAGGTGCGCGCAGGCTGAGCTCGGGCGTCGCCGTCACTTGGGACAGCCGCACCGTGAGCACGCCGGATTTCTGCATGGCGTGAGCTGCGTTGACGCACAAGTTCATGACCACCTGGTGCAGCTGAACCGGAGCGCCCAGCACGTCGGGTAGGTTGGCCTCGACCTCCGCTCGCACCTCGAGCGT
This sequence comes from Polyangiaceae bacterium, assembly GCA_036261775.1. Taxonomy (GTDB): domain Bacteria; phylum Myxococcota_A; class Polyangia; order Polyangiales; family Polyangiaceae; genus PMG-095. The sequence goes on from DATAKF010000133.1 coordinate 54,162, forward strand.
CGTGGGCAAGGTAGAGCGCAGGAAGCGCAGCGCTTCTTCGACGACGGGACCGAGCGGCGTCTTGCTGCGCGCTTCGCCTTTTTGGCGAGAGAACGTCAAAATCTGCTGAACCAGGTCGCGGGCGCGTAGCGCCGCCGCCCGCATGCCCTCCATGTGGGCGCGAACCTGCACGGGATCTTCTGCGTCGAGGTCGGCAAGGTCCGCGTACGAAAAGATGGCGACCAAGATGTTGTTGAAATCGTGCGCAATGCCGCCAGCGAGGCGACCCAAGGCCTCCAGCTTTTGCACGCGATTCAGGCGCTCTTCCACCTGCAATTGCGCGCTGATGTCGCGAATGGCGGTGAACCGCACGGGCCTGTCGGACCACTCGGCCATCTTACCCTGCGCCTCGACCTCGATGCGCGTGCCGTCCTTCTTCAACGCCAGGTGCCGGTACGGCGCCTCGCGTCCGGAGCGAATTGCCACACCAACGGCTTCGCGCGACTCCGGCGCCACCATCGCCGACACTTCCTTGCCCAGAAGCTCCGTGCGCTCGTAGCCGAGCAGTCGCGCCAGCTGATCGTTGACGTCGACCACCAGGCCTCCTTCGGTGATGGCGATGCCCTCGAAAGAAGCGGCGGTCAGGGCGCGAAAGCGCTCTTCGCTCGAGCGCAGGGCTTGTTCGCGCTCGCGGCGCGCGCTGACATCACGCCAAATGCCCTGGTTGCGGCCGTCAGGCAGCTGTTTGGCGCTCACTTCGGCGGTGAAGATCGAGCCGTCCTTGCGCTGGATCTGCCACTCGTGCAGCACCCACTCACCGGCGATGACCCGAGCTCGCATCGCGGCCAGCGTCTCTTGCTGCGCGTCGATGACGATGTCGCGAATGCGCTTGCCGATCACTTCCTCGCGCGTCATGCCCAGCATGCGCGCGCCGGCCTCGTTCACGTCGAGGTACGTTCCATCGTCGTCGGAAAGAAAGATACCGTCGGCGGCGTCTTCGACCACCTGGCGGTAGCGATCGCCGGACGAGGGGGCCTCTTCGGTCGCGGTACGTCCAGGCCCGGACTGCGCCTCTAGCAGCGCAACCAGCTCGTCACGTGACAGATGCTCGTAGGCGGTCCCCATCAGGTTGGAACCGCCAGTGTATCCGACTTTTCCTGGCGGGCTGTTTGCCCAGCGATTTCGTGGCTCGGCCACGTTGGGGGCTCGACTGTCGAGCTTGTGTCGAAGGCACCCGGCGCGTTGGCCGGATCCCAGCCAGTTCTGCGAAATGTTGCCGATTTGTGTAGGGAAGCACAACCGCTGTTCGTCCGTTCGACGAGGACTAGGATTCAACCGTGCCTGAAACGAAACCGACCGGAACACAGATTCTGGCCCTGACCCGCAAGCGCCGCCGTCGCGCGCTGATTCAAAAGCTCATCCTTGCAGTCGTGGTGCTCGGCGGGGGCGGGGCGTTCTTTTGGCAGCGCGCCCAGCAGGGCAAGACGAAGGGACCGAGCTACGTGACGGCTCAGGCGAAGGTGGGCCAGCTGCGCGAGACCGTCATGGCCACCGGCAAGTTCAAGGGGCTCGACTCGGTCGACGTTGGCGCTCAAATCTCGGGTCGCGTTGCGCGCGTTCTGGTCGACTTCAACGATCAGGTCAAAGCCGGCCAGACCTTGGCCGAGATCGATCCGGCGCAGCTGATGTCGCGCGTCGAGCAGTCGCGCGCTCAGGTAAGCGCCGCCGATGCGTCGCTGCGCCTGGCCAAAGCGACGCTGGGGCAGGCCAAGGCCGCACTGGCGCGGGCCAAAGACATGGCGGAAAAAGGCCTGATTTCGAGCAAAGATTTGGAGGCCGCCCAAGCGGACGCCGAGCGCGCCGAAGCCAGCGTCGGGTCGTCACAGTCGCAGACCATTCTGTCTCGCGCTTCGCTGAAGGACGCGGAGACGTCGCTGTCCTGGAGCACCATCAAGGCGCCTATCGACGGCGTGGTGTTGGCGCGTCTGGTCGAGCCCGGGCAAACCGTCGCTGCTTCTTTGCAGTCGCCCGTCTTGTTCACGGTTGCGCGTGATCTGACGCAGCTCACGCTCTACGTCGACATCGACGAAGCCGACATCGGCAAGCTGCACGAAGGCCAGAGCGCCACGTTCACGGTCGGGGCGTGGCCGACGCGCAAGTTCGACTCCAAGGTCGTTTCCGTCCACAACCTGCCGACGGCGGGTCAGACCGTCGTCACCTACCAAGCGGTGCTGTCGGTCGATAATAAGGAGCTCTTGCTGCGGCCGGGCATGACCGCGACCGCAAGCATCATCACGTCCGATCGCCCTGACGTGCTCACGGTGCCAGACGCCGCGCTGCGCTATTCGCCGCCCGCGGCGCCGAAGGCGCCGGCCAGCGGCGCGTCTCCGTTCATGCCGATGACGCCGCCCCGCGCGGGTGGCGGCGGTCAACGCCGGCAGGGCGGCGGCGGACAAAAGCCGGACGGTGGCGGCGGTGCAGCGCGCGGCGCGGTTTGGGTACTGGAGAACGGCGCTCCCAAGCGCGTCGCGGTGCAGACCGGCGGCAGCGACGGACAGAACACCGAGATCGTCTCGGGGCCCATCAGCGCCGGCACGGTCGTCATCACCGATCAGGAACAGCCGAAAGCCCAGTGACCACCCCCAGCGCTCCGACGCAGCCTCGCGCGCTCATCGAGCTGTCGCAAGTGCACCGGCATTACGGTGAAGGCGAGTCCGAAGTTCGGGCGCTCGACGGCATCGATCTGCGCATCGAGCGCGGCGACTTCGTGGCCATCATGGGCTCCAGTGGCTCGGGCAAGTCGACGTGCATGAACATCTTGGGCTGCTTGGATCGGCCCACCGCGGGCGAGTACCACCTAGCCGACGTGCTGGTGACCGACTTGCCAGGTGACGGGCTCACGCTGCTGCGTCGTCACTACATTGGCTTCGTATTTCAGGGTTTCAACCTGCTGGCCCGCACCAGTGCGCTGGAAAACGTGGAGCTGCCGCTGGTGTACCGCCGGGTGCCGCGCGCCGAGCGCGAAGAGCGCGCGCTCAAGGCGCTGGCGCTGGTGGGGCTGGAAGATCGCGTGGATCACGCCCCTAGCCAGCTGTCGGGCGGTCAGCAGCAGCGCGTCGCCATCGCGCGGGCGCTGGTAACCGAGCCGGACATCTTGATGGCGGACGAGCCGACCGGAAACCTGGACTCGGCCCGTACCCAAGAGGTGATGGAGCTGCTGCAAAGGCTCAACCAAGAGCGCGGCATCACGATCGTGATGGTGACGCACGAGCGGGACGTGGCCGCCTACGCGCGCCGCAACCTGGTGTTTCGCGACGGTCGCATCTTGTCCGACGAGCTGGTGGGAGAGCGGGCATGATCTGGGCGACGATCTTGATGGCGCTGCGCGAGATTCGCCGCAACGGCTTGCGCTCCGTACTGACCATGCTCGGCGTGGTCATCGGCGTTGGCGCCGTGATCGCGCTGGTGTCGGTCGGTCGCGGCGCCACCGCCAAGGTGACCGAAGACATCGGCAAGCTGGGCAAGAACTTGCTCACCATCAGCGCCGGCACGTTCTCGCGCGGCGGCGGCGGCGCGGGCATCAGCGCGCAGCCCTTGCGCATCGACGACGCCAACGCCATTCGCCGCGAAATTCTGGGTGTGGACGCGGTCGCGGCGGCGGCGGCCAGCTCGGCGCAGGTGGTGTACGGCAACTCCAACCAACGCACCTCCGTCACCGGTTCGGACAACTCCTTCTTCGAGGTGCGCGGCTACGTCATCGACAAGGGTCGCTTCTTCAGCCGTATCGAGACGCAGAGCGGCAGCGCAGTCTGCGTGCTCGGCGCGACCGTGCGCGCGAATCTTTACCAAAAAAGCGACCCCATCGGCACGACCCTGCGCGTCGGCTCGATCGCTTGCCAGGTGGTGGGGCTCTTGGTGTCCAAGGGTCAAGCCGGCATGGGTCAAGACCAGGACGATCTGGTGGTCATGCCGATGCGGGCGGTGCAGCGGCGCATCACCGGCAACGACAACATTCAGAGCATCTTCGTGACCGCCAAAGAAGGCGAGGGCACGGGGGTGGTCGCCGAACGCTTGCGTGGCCTGCTGCGGCAACGGCGTCACCGCGGCGAGGGGCTGGACGACGACTTCACCATTCGCGACATGGCCGAAATTGCTGCGACCGTGACTGGCGCCTCCACGGCCTTGACCGCGCTGCTCGGCGCCATCGCCGCCGTCAGCCTGGTCGTCGGGGGCATCGGCATCATGAACATCATGCTCGTCTCGGTGACCGAGCGAACGCGAGAAATTGGTATTCGCTTGGCCATCGGCGCCTTCGGTAGCGAGGTGATGCTGCAGTTCCTGCTCGAGGCCATCGTGCTGTCGACGCTGGGGGGTATCATCGGCATCTGCCTGGGCCTGGTAGGCTCGTACTTTGCGGCAGGTGCTCTGAATTTACCGTTCGTGCTCGCGCCAGACATCGTGGCGCTTTCCTTCGTATTCTCGGCCCTGGTCGGCGTGGTGTTCGGGTACCTGCCCGCGCGCAAGGCCGCCAATCTCGATCCGATAGAGGCGCTGCGTCATGAATAGTCGTTTTCGCTCGGTCGCCGTTGGGGTGTGCGTGCTCTGCGTCTCTTCAGTGGGGCGAGGCCAAGAGCGCCCGCTCAGCGAGCAAGACGTGGTGGCAGCGGCCGTCGCGAACAATCCGACCCTGCACGTGGCGCTCTTGCGAGCTCAACAGAGTCGCTACAGCTTGAAAGCCGAGCAAGCGCTCTACACGCCGGTGTTCGACGCCAGCGCCGGCTACACGCACTCGCGCACGCCGTCGTTGGTCGGGCCGACGCGCGACCAAAACGGCGTGCTCGTGGTGCCAGCTGGCACGCGGATTGGTGGCAGCGACGTGGTGGATCTGGGTGCTGGCCTCACCAAGCCGTTCGCGTACGGTACCGTGGTCTCGGCGTCGCTCACTGGGCAGCGCTCTTCGCGTACATCGCTCGAGCAACAGGCTCTGCTGGGCGCGAGCGGCCCCGGCTATGCGCTGGTGGGGCGCTTGTCGGCGAGCCAGCCGCTGCTGCGCGGAGCGGGGACCAACGTGGGCCTGGCCTCGCTCCGCCAAGCCAAGCTGTCGCTGAGCGCGAGCCAGCTGGCCGCGCAGTCTGCAGCCAGTGACGTGCTATCGCAGGTGGTTTCAGCCTATTGGGAGCTTTGGTACTCGGCCGAAGCCGTGCACATCAACGAAGCCTCGCGGGAGCTGGCGCGCGTGCAAGAGTCGCAAGCCAAGCAGCAGGTCCAGAGCGGCGCCCTGGCGCCAGCCTCGGCCTTACCCTACGCGACGCAGGTCGCGGTGCTCGAAGAAGCCGTGCTGGCAGCTCGCGCCGACGTGCGCCAGCGCGAGCTCTTGCTTTCGCGGCTGCTGGGACGGCCGGGCGGCATCGGCGAGAGCCCACGCGCCGTCGACGGTCCGGCCGTGCCCACGTCCGATGAGCCGACCGAAGCCAGCGCCGTGCAAGACGCCTTGCAGAATTCCTACGCGCGCAAGCAGCTGCAGACCCAGCTCGCCATCGTCAAAGAGCAGCTGAAGGTCGCGGGCGATCCGCTGCGGCCGCGGCTCGATTTGGACGCGTACGTTCAGGCGCAAGGGCTCGGCAACCAGCGCGTGCCGCCGGCGTTTCAGCAGTTCGGGCAGATGGACGCGGTCAGCGCGCACGTGGGGCTCACCTTCGAGATGCCTTTGACCGACACGCGCCGGAGCTCGCAGATTCAGGCCGCCCAGTCTGCCGCGCACGTCGCTGAGAAGCAGCTCGAAGAGAACGAGCTCTTGCTGCGCAGCAGCGTGGCTTCGGCCTTGGTGGCGCGCCGTTCCGCGCGCGACAAGCTGGAGCTGGCGAGCCAAACCGAAAAGATCGCCCGTCAGCAGGCTGAAGCCGAGCGCGCGCGCTTTCAGGCCGGCAGCTCGATCGCCATCACCGTTCAACAGGCTGAAGACTCGTACCGGCAGGCGCAGCTGCGCGTGCAGCGGGCGCGCGTGGATTTGGTCTTGGCCGACTTGGACTTGGCGGAGCTGCGCGGACAGCTGCTGTCCCGCTACGCCGATGCGGTCAAGCTCTTGCCCGCCGAGCAGCGCATGACGCTGAGCAACGGCGGCAGCGGCAATTTTTAGCGCGCTTCGGCGCCCAGGCGCTGGCTGCGGTTGGAAGCAGCGCCGCTGTCCAGCGTTTCACGGATCGCCGAAGCGAGCTGCTCGATGGAAAAAGGTTTGGCCAAGACGCGCATCGCCGCCACCTTGCCGGAGCGTTCTTTGAGCGATTCTTCGTGGTAGCCGCTGGCAAACAGCACGCGCAGGCGTGGGTGCGTCGCGCTGAGCGCCTCGGCCAGATCTGGGCCGCTCAGTCCTGGTAGCACGACGTCGGACAACAGCAGGTGCGCGCCATCCAGCTGGTCCCGAGCGGCTAGCGCTTCTTCGGCGCTGGCAAACGCCACGACCGTATAACCGAGCTTGCGCAGGCTGCGCTGAGCAAAGCGGCTGAGCTCGCGTTGGTCTTCGACGAGGACGATCTTTTCCGTTCCGCCCGTCACGCCAGCCAACCCGCTTGGTTGCTTGGTCGGCGAGCTCTCGCGCGCTTCGACCTCGGGGAAGTCGATGCTGAAGGTGGTGCCGCGGCCTAGCTCGCTCTCGATGCTCACGCTGCCGCCGTTTTGTCGCACGACCGCGAACACCAGCGAAAGGCCGAGACCAGTGCCTTTGCCGACTGGCTTGGTCGTAAAAAACGGCTCGAACGCGCGCGCCCGCACTTCTTCGGTCATGCCGACGCCAGTGTCGGACACGTTGATGCGCACCAGATCTTCGGGCAGGCGCTCGACGCGGATCGAGAGCTTGCCGCCACGCGGCATGGCGTCGCGCGCGTTCACGGCCAAGTTCACCACCACTTGCTCCAGCTGCATCGGGTCGAGCTTCACATGCACCGGGACGTCGGGTAGCTCCAGCACCAGCCGCACGTCTTCGCCCAGCAGGCGGGCCAATAGGCGCGTGGCATCGCTCAGCGCCAGCCGCAGGTCGACCACCATCACCTCGCTGCCGTGCTTTCTGCCAAAGACGAGCAGCTGCCGCACCAGCGCCTTGGCGCTTTCGCTGGCGTGCTGCACCTCGTCCAGGTTTTGCCGGACCGGTGAGCCTTCGGGCAAGTCCATGCGCGCTAGCTCGATGTTGCCCAAAATGGCGGTGAGCAGGTTGTTGAAGTCGTGGGCCACGCCGCCTGCCAGTCTGCCGAGTGACTCCATCTTCTGCGCCTGCGCCAGTTGCCGCTCGGTGTTCTTGTGCTCTTCGGCTTCGCGCTTCAGGTGCACCTGCGCTAGCTCCAGCTCGGCCGTGCGCTCGTGCACGCGCCGCTCCAGCTCTTCTTTCTGGTACTTGAGGTTGTTGGCAGCGCGGCGGGTCAAGGTCACGTCGTGGAAGGTGAGCACGCGGCCCAGCTTGCGCCCGGCGCTGTCTTTGACGTCCGTGCCGCGCGCCTCGATCAAGAGCTCGCGCGAAAGCTCGATGTCGACGGGCTCCCAAGGACCGGCACCAACGGCCGCGGCGGCCCACGGAATGGCCTCGGCCAGCGGGCGGCCCACCAGCTCTTCATCGGTGACGATGAAGGCCTTCATGGCGGCGTTGACCTCGACGATGCGGCCACCGTCGTCGATGACCAGCACGGCCTCGGGCGCCGCCGCGATCACGGCGTGGTGCGCGATGGGCAACAGATCGAACAGGCGCTGGCGGAGCAGCGGGCGACTCACCACCACGGCGCTCAACGCGAACGCATACGGCATGGCGTCGCGCTGACCAAGGAAGGTGACGCCGGAGAAGAACAGCACCGTGGCGACCAACGGTAGCGACATACCGACCAGCACCGGCACGAGCTGCGCCCGGTAGGGGCCGCGCTGGCGCAAGCCGTGCGCTGCGAGCACGCCCATGGTCAGCAGCATGATGCCGAGCGCGTACACGTAGCAAAACCAGTCGAGCGGCGTGAGCGTGTACGCCAACGTGCCGAAAGGCTCCGTCGGTACGAGCTGCGCGTCCCCATAGAGCACGTGGTGCAGCGGCGTGGTGTACACGAACGCCAAATGCACGACGGGAATGGCCCACAGCGCCGCCAAGCGCGCGCGGCTGCGCAGCGTCTGCTGGCCGATGTACTCGTAGACGAAGCGCAGCGCTTCGAGGCACACGATGTAAGCGGGCAGCACTTGGAAGGCGTCCCAAAACACCTTCCATTGCAGCGTCGACGACGTGAGCTCGGCAAAGTAGCCGGCGCCCCACCACACCTCTCCCACCATTACCCACGCGTAGTGCCGTGCGGCCGCGCTGCCTTTGCGACGTTGCCACACCAGAAAGAGCACGACAGCGCACGAGAGCACCGAGAGTGCGATGGGCGTCGCACTGGCAACCTGCCGCGCCGTCATGAGTGGCCTCAGCATAACGCGCGCCGCGGCGCCTGTTTAACCACGCGCATCAATCCGCTCGGCGTCGATGTAATCCGAGGTGATCCGCTCTCGCCCCTCGGCACCGCCTGTCCCCAGCCTCGCGAGGTCGCCCCAGCAACCCCGCGAGGTCGCCCCAGCAAACCCCGCGAGGTCGCCCCAGCAAACCCGCGAGCTTGCGAGGCGCACGAGACCAAGCGCCATGCTTATGGCGGTCGAGGCTCGGCCGTCCATGTGGCTTGCCGCTGCTCGCCCGTTTCTGCCTTGTGTCGTTGTGCGGGTTCACCGCTCATGACACCATTGTCTGTTGCTTCGATGACTACCCCGTCACCGCGTAGGTTCCCCAGGCTCGTGGAAACAGTCGGCGAAGACTCCGCGCCGGGCGTGGCCCCGGTGCCCGCGCTCGAAGCTCCCGAGCCCAGCCCCTATTTGGCGGGTGAAGTGGTGGGCGATCGCTACCGGCTGGTGCGGGAGATCGGCCGCGGCGGCATGGGCGTGGTGTGGGTGGCGCACTCGCTGGTGCTGGGCGTGGATGTGGCGCTGAAGCTGATTCGCGCCAGCGCGGCCAGCTCGGCTTTGTCTTCGCGCATGGCGCGCGAAGCGCACGCCGCCGCTCGGCTCGGACACCCCGCGCTGGTGCGCGTGTTCGACTTTGGTTGGACCCGGCACGGTGACCCGTACCTGGTGATGGAGCTGGTACAGGGCGAAACCCTGGCTGCGCAGGTCAGGCGTGAGGCGCGCATCCCGGCGATCCGCGCGGTGCAGACGTTGCTGCCGATCGTCGACGGCCTGCGCATGGCGCACGACAAGGGCATCGTGCATCGCGACATCAAGCCCGACAACGTGTTCTTGGCGGCCGACGCGCTCGGGCGTCGCCAGCCCAAGCTGCTCGATTTCGGCATTGCCAAGGTCGACAAGCAGATCGATGGCCGCCTCACGCAGGTCGGCGCTGTGCTCGGCAGCCCCGATTACATGTCGCCCGAGCAAGCCTTGGGGCTCGACGACATCGACGAGCGCACCGACATTTGGTCGCTGTGCGTCGTGCTGTACGAGGTCATCACCGGCACGGTGCCGTTCCAGAAGCCGAACTACAACGCGTTGATGCACGCCATCATCAACGAAGACCCCACGCCTTCGGTCGATTGCGGCGCCGGCGACAAATCGCTCTGGGAGATCATCGAGCGCGGCCTCAAAAAGCAGCGTGAAGCTCGCTTCCAGAGCGTGACTGATCTGGGCGAAGCGATGGCGCTGTGGCTCTACCAGCACGGCATCAAAGAAGATCTGTCGGGCAACTCCATCCGCGCGGTCTGGCTCGACGCTGCATTGTCGGCTGGTACGCGCGACTTGCGTTCGGGGCGGCCCGCCGCCGGTGATTCGGGCTCGATCCGCCACGGCGTCTCCAAGACGCCGACCTTGCCTGCGCCCCGCACCTCGAACGCCGAGACGCTGCTCACGCCGCGCCGCGCCGAGTCGAACAGGCGCCGCATGCTGTACGTCGTGGTGCCCGTGCTGGCGCTGCTGGTCGGCGCGGTGGGAGCATTCGCCGCCGTTGGTCTGCGCACGCCCGACCCGGCGCCGGTTCCGGCCGTGGCTGCCGCGCCCGCGCCTGCTGCCCAACCGGAGCCCGCTGCGCCAGCTGCTGTCGCGCCGGCCGCTGCTCCCGTGGCTGAGCCCCCTCCCGCCAGCTCCGCCTCCACGCCCAAAGCCGCAGTTAGCACCATTGCCAAGGGCAAGGTGCGCGCGCCCGCTGTGCGCAAAAAAGGGCATGACTTTGGGTTCTAGGCTCGGCCTGCGCGCCGCGTCGGCGGGCTTCGCTCTGGCTGTGTGCCTCGGTGGTGCGCCGGGCATCGCGCAAGAGGCCGACGCTGGCACGCGCATGGCTGCGCGTGAGCTCGCCGTGGCCGGGGCGGAGGCCTTCGACAAACAAGACTTCGCAACGGCGCTCGATCGCTTCAAGCGGGCCGAGTCGCTGTACAAAGTGCCCTCCATCTCGGTGATGGTGGCGCGCTGCTACGCCAGCGTGGGGCGCGTGGTCGAGGCCGTCGACAAGTACGAAGAGACGCTGCGGGCACCGCTCGACGCGGCCGCCCCGGAGGCCTTTCAGCGCGCAGTGGCGGAAGCGGCGGTCGAGGTCGAGGTCGCACGCGCTCGCGTCGCGCGCATCGAGATTCACCTGCCGGCCGAAGCGCCCGAAAGCGCCGTGGTGCTGCTCGATGACAAGCCGGTGCCGCGCGCGTTGATCGGCGTTCCGACACCGGTGAATCCCGGTGCGCACCGCTTGTCGGCGAGCGCCCCTGGCCGCGCTCCCTTCAGCTCCGATTTCAGCCTGGAAGAGGGCGCGCGTCGCACGCTAGCGGTATCCCTCGACGCGCGAGCCGCGACGCCTGGGCACGCGGCGGCCGCCCCAGCCCCGAGCAAGCGCGGCGTGTCTCCGCTAGCCATCGGTTTCCTGACCGGCGGTGGGCTGGCGGTCGCGGCTGGGGCCGTCACGGGTGTTTCGGCGCTCAATCATCGTTCCAAGCTCGAGGCAGGGTGCAAGCCTGGCTGTCCCAGCAACTTGGCCGACGAGCTGTCCGACTTTCGTCGCGATCGTGCGCTCTCGTACCTCGGCTTTGGCGTTGGTTTGGCGGCCGCGGGTGTCGGCACCTACTTCCTGCTGCACGATAGCGGCTCGTCCGGCACCGAAATGGGCGCGGTGGTTCTGCCTGGGGGCGCCGCGCTTCGGGGGACCTTCTGATGACGCCGCGGCTTTGGCTGGCGCCGCTGGGTGCGCTGCTGCTGGTTGGGGCGAGCGGGTGCCCGGTCACCGACGACTACTACCTCGAGAGCTCGCACGTCCACGGCGTCAGCGGCAACACCGGCCAAACCACGCTTGCCAGTGGTGGCAGCGCTGCTGCCGCCGGCAAAGCCTCGAGCGGTTCCGGCGGTAGCGGTAGCGTCGGCGGCTCCAGCGCAGCTACGGCGGGCGCGGGTGACGTCCCGGCCGGTGGCGCAACGGACGTAGCGGCGGCCGGCAGCAGCGCCACCGAAACCTGTACCGCCGCGACCGAGCGTTGCAACGGCCACGACGACGACTGCGACGACGTGGTGGACGAGCTGGCCTGCAACAGTATGTCGGCCGGCACGATTGGTTGCTCGGGCTTCGTGCTGCCGGACGACCCGAACCACGGCTACATGCTGTGCACGGGCGCCAAGGACTACGAGCACGCGGGCGCCGCCTGCGCCGCCCAAAACATGCGCCTGGCCTGGCTGGAGACCGCCGCCGAGAACAGCGCTGTTTCGAAGAAGGTCGCGGCCTTGTCCATCGACGCCGAGGTGACGTTCGGCGCGACCGACGCCGCCAAAGAAGACGAATGGTACTGGGACGGCGGCGTGCAGTTTTGGAAGGGCGACGAAAACGGCCAGCCCGTCGGCGGTCTGTTCAACGCCTGGACCGATGGCACCCCGAACGACGAGAACCAGAACGAAGACTGTGCGGTCTTGATGTCGGCCACGGCCGCGTGGGGCGACCGCTCCTGTGACGCCAAGTACTCGTACTTGTGCGAAGAAATGAACTGAGCCGGCCGGCGTCGAGCGGGCGCTTGGCGCTTGGCGCCGCTGACCGGTCAGCCCCGCGAGCCGCCGATTTGAGTGCGCTCGTCGTGGAACAGGTTCTGGCGCATGACGTGGTGAATCGTCGACACCAGCACCTCGATTTCGTAGGGCTTTTGCAAGAAGGCCCGGGCGCCGCGTTCGCGCACCACGACCTCGCGCTGCGGGTCGGCGTGGCCGGAAGCGAACATGATGCGTGCGTCCGGGTAGCGCCGCAAAAGCTCGAGCTGCGTGGCCTCGCCGCTCATGCCGGGCATGTCCAGGTCCAGGATCACCAGGTCGTGCTGCGCGGCGGCGTACAGCGTGAGCGCTTCGGCGCCGCCCGCCGCTTCGGTGACCTGGAAGCCGTGCTGCCGCAGCAGCCGGCCAAAGCTGCGCCGCAAGAGCTGCTCGTCGTCGACCAGGAGGATGCTGACGGGGCGGTCGCCGCGGGGCAGCAGCTCGGGGGCGGGGGCCCGTTCGCCGGTGGTGGCAAAGGTCTGCACGTCCAGCGCCGGGAAGTAGAGGCGGAAGACGCTGCCCTGGCCGCGCGAGGTCTCGAGTGTGATGCGGCCGCCGTGCAGCTTCACTAGATCTCGGACCGTCGACAGCCCGATGCCGAACCCGGCGCCTTCGCGCTTGGTCGTGAAGAACGGCTCGAAGATCTTGGCTTGCGTCTCGGGGTCGATGCCGGTGCCGGTATCGGCCACTTCCAGCACCGCGCACAGCCGGTCGACGGCGAGCCCGACGTCTCCCGGAGGAGTGACCAGCCCGACCGCCACGCGCAACCTGCCGCCCTGCGGCATGGAATCGCGGGCGTTGAGGCAGAGATTGAGCAGCACCTGCTGCAGCTCGGAGTGGTTGCCGTGAACCACGACCTCCGGCTCGACAGCCGTCTCGACGTGGATGCTGTGATCGATGGTGTGGCGCAGGATCCGCGCGACCTCGACGACCAAGGCGCCCAGGTCCACTGGTTCGCGGACGGCGCGCTTGCCGCGCACGATGCGCAAGATGCCCCGGGTAAGCTCGGCGCCCTGGCTGGTGGCAAGGCTCAGGTCACGCAGGCATTCGCGCACGCGCGGGTCACCCAGCTCGGTGCCGGCCGACAGCTGCTGCAGGAACGCCGTGCCTGCGTGCAGTGCAGCGAGAACGTTGTTCAGGTCGTGGGCGATGCCGGCGCCGAGTCGCCCGACGGTCTCGAGCCGCTGGCGTTGAACGACCTGCTCCTCGACCAGGTCGAAGCTGGCCAAGGTCAACACCACCCGCGGCCCGACGCGGATCTTGTCGCCTAAATTGGCTTGGGCGTGCTCGACCCGCGCTCCGTTCAAGAACGTGCCGTTCTTGCTGCCTAGGTCCTCGACCTCGAAAGTGCCAGCCTCGCTGCGGCGAATGCGGGCGTGCAGCCGTGAAACGCCGGCGTCGTCGACCATCACGGTCGCGTCCGGCGAGCGACCAATGGTGGCGACGCCGTCGATCTTGAACTCTTGCCCGATCGCTGGACCCTCGACGACGGTGAGCCGAACCGACGTGGGCGGGCTGCGCGTGTTGTCTAGGGTTCGGCGGGCGGTGTCGCTCATCGCAAGTGCTCGAGTGCCAAACCGTGTAACGGCCAGACTCGATCACCTTAACCATGACACAGAAGTCAGACCTCGCAGGTCGCGCTCGCGCCTCATGACTTATTTCACCCGATGGACTGAAACTGGCACGCAGACTGCACGTATCACTCTTCAGTATGGTGGTCCGGATCGGTCGCGTGCTTCTTTGGACAGTGGTGCTGGTAGCGCCGGGCGGCGTCTTGCTCGTCCCCGTGCTCGCTGCCGCCTCACTGCAGTCCAAAGGCGAAGGCGCGCCGAGCATACGCGAGCGCCTGCGCCAGCTCGTGGCTCAGGCTCGCGCCTCACTCAGCGGCCTGCAGCGTCACTGGACGAAGTCGTAGTACTCGACGCCCAGGTCCTGAAAGCTCGCGCCGTACTGCTTGCCCACGCGCGCGATCGCGAACTCGTCTTTGGGCGTGTAGGTGAGTGAAGGCACCTCTGTGCCGTCGTGCATGGCTTCGTACTGCGGGCGGGTGAGCGTGACGCTGCCCTCCAGCGCGCGGGTGAAGCCGATGCGGGCCGCAGCGGCTTCGTAGCCAGGCTCCACGAACAGCGGCAGCGCCTCGGCGGCGTCGCCGCTGCCGTAGCCGACCGCCACCATGGGCGCGTCCGCCAGGTCGAGCTTCTGCTGCGCTGCGGCCTCGAAACCAGCGGCGATCCAAGCAGGCAGGGCCGCGCTGTACAGGTTGCCCAGGTCTTTCACCGGCTCCGAGCCCAGGCCCATCTTTTCGTCGAGCAGGCGGCGGAAACCCTTCTGCTTGCGCAGAAGGCCCGCGGCAGCCGTGGTCGCCGCGTAGGGATCGGCCACGGCGTCGTCCTTCAGCAGCTCCCCGTAAAGGTCGGGCGTCGACGCGGTCTCTTTCAAGACGGCTTCGAACGAGGTGCCGGCCTCGGCGCACAGCGCCTTGAGCTCCTCGTGGTGGTGGTCACCCCGGGCCAGGCCGCGCACGTACAGGAACGACATCGCTTGCACCGGCATCAGGTGATACGGCCGGTGAAAGAACAGCCCGCGCACGCTCTCGTAGTAGCTGCCGGCCGACACGTCGAGGCGGCTCAGCATGCGCTCGACGGCGTGCACCGTCTCGTCCAAGTACGAAAACGTCGAGTACTTGCCGCTGAACACCGGAAAGTCGCTCAGGCGCTGGGTGTTGGGCGCGTAGCCCTCGGTGAAGTGCCGAGCGAACGGCTTGCGGAAGTCGGGCCCGCGGTAATCCGAGGCGCTGCCGGCGTGCGCTAGGTCGACGCCGAACAGCTTGGGCGAGCGCTCGACCAACATGGCCACCGCGCCCGCGCCCTGCGTCTGCTCGCCGGTGCTGCCGCGCTCGTACTCGGCGACGTCGGCGCTGACCACGATGGCCAGCTGATCCTTGCCGTCGCTGGTAGCGTAGCGCAGCGCGCTCTTCAGCGCGTAGATGCCGCCCAAACAGGCGTGCTTGAACTCCGGCACCTCGAGGTAGCGCGATAGGCGGGGCAGGCCCAGCGACTCGAGCGCGCGGTCGACCATGCCGCGCACGATCACGGCGCCGGCGGCGTTGTCGGTGCTCGACTCGGTGCCGAGGCCCAAGAAGCCGACGCGGGTCGGGTCGATGGCGTTTTGGCGGATCAGCCGCAGGACCGCGTTGGCGGCCATGGTGTACACGTTTTCGTGACGTCCACAGACGCGGAAGCTTCGCCCCACCACGGCGGAGATTTTCTCCCAGCTGTTGTCGGTCCAGCTGCACCAATCTCGCAGGTCGACGCGAAAGGGCGGGACGTACAGACTCATGGCGCTGACGCCGGGCAGGTCACGGGAGCTCATCGCTGCCTCTCCTATCATTCGCCTGGCGTTGCGCAAACCCTCGGTCAGCACAGTGTGAATCCGCGGCACGCCCAGGCTGGGTCCGCGCGGCCACACTCATCGGTTGGGTTGGGTGGGGAGTTTCCTGGCAAGCCGCGCGTACCACGCAGAAAGCCGAAATCCGGGGGATTGGCGTCGCTGGTATGCCGCTTGCTGAAGGAGCTATCGCCGCGCCCACAGCGCGGGGTCTACGGAGGAATAACATGCAATATGGCAAGCGTTCGATGGCGGGGTGGGTGCTGCTCGCGTTCGGGGTGGTGGGGTGCAGCTCGGCGCGCGACGTCGAGGTCAGCGGCAAAGTGACCGCGCCCAGCAGCCTGACAGTGGGGGACGAGGTCGTGATCGACTTTATCGACGTGGTGGGCGAGGGCAGCGAAGAGAAACGAACGGTGGCGCACACCAGCCGGGTCACCAAGCTGGGCGACTTCAAAGAGACCGTCCCGCTCGAAGGCGATCGAGTCTTGATCCGCGCCATCGACGATCGCGACGGTAACGGGGCGTGCTCGGCGGGGGAGGCGTGGGGCGAAGTGCAAGCCGAGGTCAGCAAAGACAAAGTCGAGGCCGCGAGCCTCACCCTATCGACGGCGGCCTGCCCGGCGGTCATCGCCGAGGAGTGAAGGGTCGACGCGGCAGCGTCGCCGCGTGAGGGGAGGCTCAGCCGAATTTACTTCGGCTGAGGGGGGCGGCGCGTGCCGCCCCCGAGACAGAGGGTGGGTTACGTGCGTCTGGCGAGCGCGCGTCAAAACCAGGCGGCGCGGTCGTATCTCGGGGGTGAGAGTACGACCGTGCTGCTAGCCACTTTTTAGGGCGTTTCAGCGGAAATGATCGTGGTCGTGGTGTGGCGAGACTCGGGCGGCAAGCTGATGCGGCGCGCGCCCGTGTTGGCTGCCTCGATGCACAGCATGCCCGGCCACTCGTCATCGCCGAAATCTGCCATGCGCTTGGCCTTGTCGATCCACGGATTCCAAACCACCGTGGTGGCCGAGCAGGTCTTGTCGATCACCAGACGTCGCTTGCGCACGACGTCGAGCACCGTCACGCGTGCGGTGCTGTCGTAAACGCGGTCGGTCTCGCCCGTGAAGCGCAGCGGCTCACGCCCTTGGCGTCGCGCGCGCTCGCCGCTCACCTTGTCGTCGTAAATCGCGTCTTCCAGACAAGAAACCTCGATGCTCCGCACGTCGCTCACGCCCAGGTACGTGTGCAGCGCGAGCTCGTAGTCGAAGGCCTCGGCGCCGGTGTTCTCGACCTCGAACGCGAGGCTCAGCTCTCGCCCGACGGTGAGCCGTAGGCGCGCCGTGAAGGCGTGCGGAAAGAGCGGCAGCGTGTCCTCACTGCTCGACAGAGACAGCTCGGCCACCACGTTGTCGCCGTGCATCTCCGAGCCCTCGAAGCGAAACTCGCGCGTGCGCGCGAAGCCGTGCGCCGGCAAGTACGAGTGCGCAGGGTGCGCGCCGAACCACGGAAAGCACAATGGCACGCCGCCCCGGATGGCCTTGCCGGGGGCGTAGACCGCGCACCCGCTGGTCCAAAGCAGCTCACCGTGCTCTGACGTTCGAAACGAGGCGAGGTGCGCCCCATGCAGATAGACCAGCGCCTCACTCCCAGAAGCCGACAATCGGAGGGCTTTCAGACCGTGAGCTTCGATTTGTTCCGTGTGGCGGGCATCGCCTGACGAGTTCTGCATGGCGAGGTTCCAGCAAGGTAGTGGATTTGCTGCGAGCCAGGCTATTCTGCACCGGTCCCGGGATGCAGATCGTCGATTTCTTCAACCTGGAGCGAAGTCTCCAAGACAGGTTCGTCGAAGCTGCTAGTGGCTCGGTGCCACCGACCCCCCTGGCGTTCACGCCGGCGCGGCCTAGACCTGCGGTGTTTGCCTGGTGGGGCGCCTGTGCGCTGGGCATCGTGGCAGTCGGCGTCGTGCTGGTGACAGGCTTCGGGTCGCTCGAAAGCTCACTCGCAATCTTGGGCACGCCTTGGGCGGTCGCGCTGGGGGTACTGGTCGCGTTCGCCGTGTTCGCGGCGCTGCGCGCGCTGGCGCTCGATCACGATCGTGACAGCTTGCCGTACCGAGCAGGCGCCTACGTCTTTCCGATCGGCGTCGTCGACGCGCAAACGTCCGTCGTGCGCGTGTATCGCTTTCCGAATTTGTCGGACGTGTCGCGGCGCGAGCGGCGTGTGTCGTTGGTGTTCGAAGGTGGTGTACGCTTCGAGTTCGAGACAGCCGATCCAGCGCTAGCAGAGCAGCTGGTCGCGCTGGTCGAGCAAAACCGGCAGCGCGTGTCCGGTGACTCGGGGCCGCCCAGCAGTCGCGAGCTGGCGGCGCTCGACCCGCTTGCCGACACCGGCTTCAAGAGCCCGTTCACGCCCAGCGAGCCGCGCCGCAAGAGCTCGCCGCGCTGGCTGCGCTTCGGCTGGCTCGAAGCCGTGGTGGCGGGCGCCATCCTCGGGCCGTTGGCTTGGAAGGCTCGCAACTTCGTCAGCGAAGAGCGGCTGTACACGGCGGCGCGCCAGCAAGGCACTACCGCAGCGTTCCGCGCCTACCTCGCGCGCGGCGGCGTTCGCTCCGACGTGCCGGAAATCCTGCTGCCCCACGCCGAGCTCCAAGAAGCCATCGCCCAAGGCAACGTCGCCGCGCTCGAAGCCTTCATGGCGCGCGGCAAGCACAAGAAGATCGAGAACGAGGTGCAGGCCGCGCTGAAAAAGGCGCTCCTGGCCGCGCTGACCGACGTCGCCGCCAAGAACTCGCTCTCCGCCCTGCAAGCCTTCGAGCGCGACCAGCCCAACCGCCAGCTGGTGCAAGCCGAGCTGGATCTGAAGAAGAAGGAGCTGTTCCAGAAGGCCGCGCGCGCCTTCGCGGCCGTGGCACAACCGACGTCGCCGGGATTGGTCGGCATGTTCGGGCGGCTGCTCTTCTATGCGCAGAGCCACGGCCCCGAGGTCGAAATCGCGTTTCGTCGCCGCTCGGCCGAGTCCTCGAAAGACGCCGAAGCCCAGCTGTCGAAGAGCGCCTACTTCATGGGCCCCGACTTCTTTCCCTCGCGCTACTTCCGCCCCGAAGACTGGGAGAAGCGCGAAGCCGACGTCGGTCAGGAAATCGAAGCGCGCCTGAACCGCGAGTTTCCGGCCGATCTGTTGCACTTCAAGCTAGTGCCCGCCCTCGAAGACGACGGCACCGACGTACCCAAGCTCAACAAACCCACGCTGGTCATCACCCACCGCGACGAGCTCTCCGGCGCCTTCATGAGCAAGAAGCCGCGCGGCGCCTTCGCTGGTCTCGGCTTCACCGTGCGCTCGGTCCTGATCATCCCCGGCGACGACCAACCCCCGCTCACCTTCAAGTTCTCCGCCTGGCTCAAGCCCGACCTAAAGAAGTGGGAAGAGCCCGGCGCAACGCCCAAGGATATCTACGAGGCCTTGGCGCGCGACGGCATGGGCCGCTACTCGAAGAAGCAAATCGCGTTCTTCTTCAAGAACCCGTAGCCCTTCGTCCGACTCCCAGAAT
>DATAKF010000136.1:0-1593 GCA_036261775.1 Polyangiaceae bacterium
GGCACTACTGGTTCACAACCTGGTAGACTTCAGCCTAGAACTGTTTGCGCCGATGCTGGCGACGGTGCTCATCCTGGGTGCCTGCTGGGGCCAACGCGATGCCCATGCCCATGCCCAGGCCGTGCGCTCGACCGCGCCGTGGCAAAAGCTACCCGCCGCGGTGCTCGTTGCGCTGACCTTGGTTTGCGTCGGGCTAGCAGCCAACAGAGGCCGTCACCCCGTTTCACTAGAGCGCCTCGCGCTTCAGTCGCAGTACGCGCAGCTCAATCCCAAGCGCGCGGCAGACACTCAAGCCATGTGGTCGGACATTCGGGCGGCCATTCAGCGCCACCCGGCAGAACCCTACTTTCCGCGATTAGCCGCCGTCCTCGCGCTGCGGCTTGGGAATGTCGAACCTCTACCCTGGATCGGACGCGCGCTCGAGCGCGGGCCCGTCGACAGCCGCACTCACTGGATCTTGGCCAAAGCGCTCCAGAAGCACGGCTTCCTCCAGCAAGCCTTGCTAGAAGCACGGCTTGCCGTCGAATACGACGAGGATCTGGCCGCGACGGTCGGCATGACCGTGGCCCGTTGGTCGCCCGAGGCGAGCGACATTCGGAAGGCCGCGCCACGCGGCCACGCCGGCGCGCAGGTTCAGCTCTCAGCCGCGCGCGTGCTGGATCCAGAGCAGCATACCCGCCTTCGTCAAGATCTCTATCACGGCGCGATCCGCGATGACCCGAGCTTCGCCGCCGCCCACCGCGCCCTCGCTGAGGAGCTGGTCCACGGCCTTCAACGCAACCGCTACCAGGGTGACGAGCGCGCTCGCGCCGAGACCCTGGTCATCGCAGCGGCGACGCGCCTGGCCACCTTGAAGCCCGAATCTGCCGATTCCAGCGAGGTGCTCGCCAAACTGTACACTCTGAATAATCAGATCGGAGAGGCCGATCGGCTGCTGAGCCCCCGCTGCCCCAAACTAGCGAAGGGAGAGCGGCTAAAGTGTTGGCGCGCCCTGCTGGCCACCGTCAGGTCGCAGCCCGGCCACCGTCAACTGGTCCAGCGGGTGTCCGAGCAGCTCGTGAAGGCCGCATGTGGCTTCGAACAGGACTGCCACCGAGCCTTGCTGCAGGCGGGCGACACCATGGCGGCACTGGGCAATTGGCCCGAAGCATTGGCCTACTTCCAGCGTGCAGCGCGCGAGGAGCCGACGGTCGCAGCGCTGCTGAAGGTTTCGGAGGCCGCGGCCGCGCTCGGGCGGCTGCCAATAGCCGAACGCGCGCTGGCGCTCGCCGCCAGTCACGCCCGCGCCAACCCCGCACTGCGCGCCCAAATCGCAGCAAAGCGAGAGTCCCTGCTGTCACCCCAGCGACATCCGGCCACCCGGCCTGCCCATGAATGACGGAACTCTTCGCCGCAACTGAACATGCCCGCCGACCAGACCGCCCTGCGCCTTGTGCTACCTGAGGACCCGTGAATCCAGCACCCCCCCCTTCCGAGCTCCCGGACGTTCGCCTCTCAGCGCTGACCCTGTGGGTGGCCATTCGGAAGAATCGAGTGCTCGTCGCAACCCTAACGGCGTTGGTAGCCGCCGGCGTGGCCTTCTATACTTTGGGG
>DATAKF010000146.1:0-11061 GCA_036261775.1 Polyangiaceae bacterium
TACTCGACCTGCTTGGTGTACGGCTTGTCGCCGTAGCCCTCGCTCAGCATGGTAGAGCCGCTGTTGCCGAAGTTCTTCACCTGCACGGCGTTGCCGAGCAGCCCCTGCAGCACCGAGACGTAGTTCTTGGCGGCGCTGCTCGCGCCCGCGCCCGCCGTGATGCTGTCTCCCACACAGGCTACGTGCGTGGGGCGTCGCGGCTCGGCCGAAGCAACTCCCGTCAGCGCGAGGAGGGTGAGCGAACACGAGCCAGCCAAACGAGCCATCTGCAACATGGGGATCCTGAACCTCAAACGTACGCAGGTGAGAGGGTTCGGACAAGCGGGGTTGTGTCGAGAAATTGCTAAAATCACACACTGTACCAGTCTGAAGAAAAGGGGGAAGGTGGCGGCGCACTGTCGTCAGCGGGCCTTGCGCCCGCGCCAAACCCGAGCTGCCACGCCATGAACCTGTTCCTTCGCCTCTTACTGCTCTTGCTCACGGCGCCGTTCCGCCCACGCTGCGACATCTTGGGGCCGGCGCGGAAGCGCTTCATCGTTTGGCCACCGGACTTGGACGTGCTCTGGCACGTCAACAACGGCGTCTACCTGTCGATGCTGGATGTAGCCCGGACCGACCTACTCCTGCGCTCCGGGCACATGGGGCGGCTGCGCAGGCACCGGGTTTACCCGGTCGTGGCTGCCCAGACCATCCGCTACCGCCGCTCGCTCCAGCTGTTTCAGCGCTTCGACGTCGAAACCACGGTGATCGGCTGGGACGAAAAAGCTTTCATCATCCAGCACCAATTTTTGCGCAGCGGGCAGGTGGTCGCAGAGGCCGTAATCCGATCACGTTTTTTGAAGCGCGGCGGCGGCACCGTCACGAGCCAAGAGCTGCTCGACATCGTAGGCAAGTCCGGGCCCTCGCCCGAGCTGCCGGCGTGGATCGACGCGTGGAATCGCGAGAACGCCCGCTAGAATGGGGGTGAAGTGTGGTACTCACCCCGGGTGAGGTCGCAGACGGGTCGCGGCGCCTTCGCGTGGGCCAAAGGTTGGCCAGTGCGAATACTCTTTGCGACCCTGCCACAGCTCGGCTTGGTGCACAGCCTCGCTTTCGCGCAGACAGCGCCGAGCGCTCGGCCAAGCGGTGCCCTGTCCCTGCGCTGGAACGACCCTAACGCCTTGGCGGCCACCTCCGCCGCTGACTTCGAAGCGCGCCTCTCGGAGCGGCTCGGGCGCCCCGCCTTCGACCCCAGCGAGGCGCGCCACGCGCTCACCGTCACGTGGCAAGGCAGCCCCGAGCAATGCCAGGTCGAGCTCCAGCTCCTACAGGGCGACCTAGTCGACGGCACGCGGCTCTTGGAGAGCCCGAGCGGAGATTGCCGCGCGCTCGTGCCAGCGCTGCTCACGGTGTCCGCCCTGCTGATCGAGGCGCATGGCGAGCCGGAGGCCGAGCCCGCCCCCGCCCCCGCGCCGGCGCCGCCCCGCCCCACGCCAGTGGCCCCGCCCGAGCCGCGCTCCGAGGTGCGAGTGTTGCTGAGCGCGGGCGCAATGCTGAGCCAGGGCCTGGCCCCCAAGCTGGAGCTGGGCCCTGCGGCCTCCGTGGTCGTCAAGCCGCTGCGCCACCTGCGGGTTGGCGCGCTGGGCGCTTTGTTCTTGCCTCACCAGTACGGCGCCGCGCCCGGGCTCTCGCTCGGCCACGACACCGTCGCGCTGCTCGTCTGCGGCATGCCCCTCACGGGCGCCCTGTCGCTGGGCGTCTGCGGCAGCGGCGGCCTGCACCGCTGGAGCGCGCGGGGCATTTCGCTAGTGCACCCGGAAACGCAGCACACCTCGGCGTGGACGGCCGGCCTTCTGCTGCGCGGTGAATGGCAGCTCGTACGCCAGGTGTGGTGGGTCGGTCACGTTGGCGCCGACGTCGCGACAGAGCCACTCTATTTCTACTTCACGCCGCCGCCGGGCGGAGAGAGCGTGCTGTACCGCCAACAGCGCGTCGCTCCATCCCTGTTTCTGGGTCTGACGTTGGAGGTGCCATGAACCGCCACTCGCTGCCGCTCAGCCTGCTCTTGACCGCTTTCCTCACGCTCGGCTGCGATGCGCGCGGCATCCGCGTGGGCACCCAAGAGCTGTGCGTGGCCGAAGAAGCGCTGTTAGCCGCCGAAGCGAGATCTACCGAAGTCGTGTCGACATGCGCCCGTATTGGAGAAAACCAGCTCCAAAACGGCGACTTCGAGCTGCCCCTCTGCGACGCCGGCTTCTGCCAGTTTCCAGTGGGAGACACCGGTGGCTGGCAATCCAGCAGCGAAACCCAAGTGATCGAGGTGTGGTCGGACGGGTACCACGGCGTGGCTGCGCCCGAAGGCCGCCAGTTCGTCGAGCTGGACGCCAACTCCCGAGACACGCTTTGGCAGGAGCTCGAGCTGCCTCCTAACCAGCTGATGTACTGGTCTTTCTTGCACCGCGGGCGCAACGGCCTCGAGCGCGTCGAGCTTTTCATCGGGCCGCCCGACGCTCTCGCTTCGCGCGGCGCCTTCGAGAGCCCGGCCTCCGCTTGGCGTTCGTACAGCGGCCTCTACCGCGTCGGCGCGAACGAGCC
Source organism: Polyangiaceae bacterium (assembly GCA_036261775.1). GTDB lineage: Bacteria > Myxococcota_A > Polyangia > Polyangiales > Polyangiaceae > PMG-095. The sequence goes on from DATAKF010000146.1 coordinate 2,575, forward strand.
CGTCACACACTTCGCGCTGGCTTCGAACAGCGGGCTGGCCGAAGGTAACCTGGTGGACCTGGTGGTATTCGCGCCGGTCGACGACTGAGGTCTCGCCCACGCGCACACGCCGTGCGCGGCTCAACCCCCCAGGCGCGCCAACAGCGCGCGCACGCGCGGCAGGTGGATCGATTTCGGGTACTTGGCTTCGAAGGCCAACGCGCGACGCTTGGCTTCCGCCGTTTGTCCGAGACGGCCCAAGGCCTCGAGCGCGATGACGTCTCGCTCGACGCCCAACGCCCCCGCTGGAAAGCGCCGCTGATGCTCCTGCGTCAGCGAGAGCGCGCGTCGAGGCTCCGCAGCCAGCGCCCTGCGAGCCTTCTCGATCAGCTGCGGCTCGTCCCACACCGGGGGCGCCTCTTTGGCTGGGCGTACCTGCAGGCTGGGCGCGACCGCGACCTCCGGCGGCGCCATCGGCTCGCTCACGGCCGGAGCCACGGGCGCGCTCGCAGGCCTTACCGTGGGGGTAGGCGCAGGCGGAGCAACCGCGGTGGCGGGCTGACTCAACGCTACCGCTAGCACCGCACCCGAAACGGCCACGGTGCTACCGGCGCCCCACCCCAGCAGGGTCAGGCGGCCAAGCCCCGCTTTGACTGCCACGCTGGCCACGGCCGAGCTCGGCGTCACCACCGCCGCGATGGGCACGGCTACGAACGGCACACGCAAGCCGCGCGCTACGGCCGCTAGGACTCCAGCCGCCGGGCGATCTCGCCGAGCCAGCGTTATCAAATGATCCAGATCGGGATGCGTCACCGCTTGACTCCCTTCTCGGCGAGGGCGCGTTTCAAACCGCGCCGCGCCAGCCTGAGCCGCGAGTAAGCGGTGAACACACCGCAATCCAGCCGCTCTGCTACCTCAGCCATGGGCACCTCTTCGATTTCGTGCAGCACGAACACCTCACGCTGCACCTCCGAGATGCGATCCAGCGCCCAGCACAACAGCTCGTGTGTGTCGCGCCGCTCGCGCTCATGCTCTTGCAGCGGACCTACGCTGCGTTCGTCGTCGCCCAGCGGCACCAGCTGGCGACGACGCCGCCAGGTCTTGGCGACCCGCAACGAAATGCCGTAAAGCCAGGTGCGCGGCGCCGCGTCTCCGCGGAACTCGGGCAGCTTGCGGTGAGCGACCAAGAACACCTCTTGGCAGGCGTCCGCCAGATCGTGCTCCCGCACTCCCAGGTACTTCAGGAACCGCCACACCTCTTCCGCGTGCGCCTGGAACAGGCGCGCGGTTTCTGGACCCACCAGCGCCTCCTCGCGAGGCGCGTCGGGCAGGCTGGCAGGAGGGGGCATGCTCTCAATAAGTGCTTGCAACCGGGGGAATTGTCATCCCTCCTGATCAGCAGCGCGTAACCCCCTGATTTCCATGGGGTTTACGTCTCTGCACCCGGCCCTACATCTGCTGCTTGAGCTTGCGGTACAGGGTTCGGCGGTCGAAGCCCAGCACCTTGGCGGCGAGTGTCTTGTTCCCGTTCACCGCCGCCAGCACCTTGCGGATGTAGCGCTCCTCGACGACGTCCATGCTGGGCAGCTGCTTGGGGTCGTCGCTGTCCGTGTAGACCTCGGTGGGGCGGTGCTCGCGGATCTTGGCCGGCAGGTCATCGGTCGTGATCTCGTCGAAGCGGGCCAGCGCGACCGCGCGCTCCATGCAGTTTTCGAGCTCGCGCACGTTACCGGGCCAGTCGTAGCCCATGATGTGCTCGGCCACCGCGCGCCCCAGGCGCTGCACGCTCTTGCCCGAACGCTCCGCCGCGCGCCCGAGGAAGAACTGGGCCAGCTGCAGCGCGTCGTTGCCGCGCTTGCGCAGCGGCGGGACGTCCACGCGCACCACGTTGATGCGGTAGAACAAGTCTTCGCGGAAGCGCTTGGCGGTCACCTCGGCCTCCAGGTCACGGTTGGTGGCGGTGACGATGCGCGCGTCGAAGGCAATTTCCTGGGTCGCGCCGAGCGGGCGCACCTTGCGCTCTTGCAGGGCGCGCAGCAGCTTGGCCTGCATGCCCAACGGCATTTCGCCCACTTCGTCCAAGAACAGCGTGCCCTGGTTGGCTTCGACGAACAGGCCGCTGCGCGACGTGCGAGCGTCGGTGAAGGCGCCACGCGTATGACCAAACAGCTCGCTTTCCAGCAGGTTTTCCGGCACTGCGGCGCAGTTGATGGCCAAGAACGGGCCGCGACGACCGCTGCGCTCGTGCAGTGCCCGCGCCACCAGCTCTTTGCCGGTGCCGGACTCGCCGGTGATGAGCACGTTGGCGTCGGTCTCGGCGACGCGCGACACGATGTCTGCCATGCGCTTCATGGCTTCGCTCTCGCCCACGACGTTGGGCAGCTCGTGCTCGTCGATGCGACGACGCAGGCGCTGCAGCTCTTCGGTCATGGCGCGGTGGCGCAGCGCGCGGTCGATGGTGAGCGCCAAGCCGTCCATCGACACCGGCTTGGTGACGAAGTCGTACGCGCCAGCGCGCATCGCACCGATGGCGTGCTCCAAGGTGCCGAAGCCGGTCATCACCACCACGACCAGATCTGGCCGCTTGGCGAGCGCCGCGCGACACAGGTCCAAGCCGCTCATGCCCTCCATGTGGATGTCCACGAGCAGGATCGAAAAGTCCTCGGTATCCAGGTGAGCCAGCGCTTCATCGGGTGACAGTCGCCACGAGACGCTGTAACCGCGTTGACTCAAGCCGGCCTCAGCCAGCTCGCACATGTCGCGATCGTCGTCCGCGATCAGGATCTTGGGCACCGTAGAGCCACCCTTGACTTCAGAGGAGCGACCCTCGGCCAGCGCTAGCGCAGTACTCATTTCCCCCTTGTTTTGCACGTGCCGTGCCCACACCTCAGGCATCAGAAACCCCGACAAATTCGACGCACGGCGCTGAAGACACCGATGCATTTTGCCACACTACGCTTTACCCACGTGGCAAAATGTCGCACCTTCGACCCTCGAATGCGGCCCTTCGGCCGCACCCCACTTTAGGCCTGAACTCGGTCACGGCCGAGGTCTTTGGCCGCATACAGGGCGCGATCGGCGCGCTTGAGCATCGCCTCGAACGTCTCGTCGCCACGCAGCTCCGCCACACCGATGCTGATGGTGACGCGAATGGCAGACGGCGCGCCGCCCTCACGCACCTCGGTGCTCTGCACCTCGCTCTTGGCAACGCCGGCGCGCACGCGCTCGGCCACCACCATGGCGCCAGCCAGATCCGTATCCGGCAGCAGCATCGCGAACTCTTCACCGCCCAGGCGCCCGAGCAGATCGGTGGTGCGCAGCGCTGCGGTGGCTGCCTGCGCCATGGCCGTCAGCACGTGATCGCCCGCGACGTGACCGTAGTGATCGTTGATGCTCTTGAAGTGATCGGCGTCGAACAAACACAATGACAGCGGGGTGCCGCTGCGCAACGAGCGCTCGCGTTCGCGCTGCGCTTGCTCTACGAAGTGCCGGCGGTTGGCGGCGCCGGTCAGCGAATCGCAGGTGGCTAGCGCGCGCAGCTGCTCTTCCAGGTCCTTCTGCGCCGTCACGTCGAAGATGCCGACCAGCGAGCAGCGCTGCCCGTCCAGCTCGACGATGCGCGCGGACAGCTCCGCCCAAAACTCCTTCCCGCTGCGCTTCTTGAGCCGGACCAGCACCGCGTCGACTTGCCCCTTCTCGATGACCGTGCCGATGATCTGGTCGCGCTCTTCTGGCGTCACGTAGTAGTCGCGCGTGCGCTGGCCCACGACCTCCGCCAGCGGAACCTCGAACAGAGCCGCGCAGCGCTCGTTGGCGAGCACCACGTGTTGATCACGCAGCCGCGTCAACACCAGGGCCACCGGCGCCGCGCCCAGCACGATGCGCAGGTTCTCTCCGCTGCGACGCAAGGCTTGCTCCACCCGCGTCAGCTCGTCCACGTGTTCGCGGTATTGGCCCAGCGTGCGCTCGGCGCGCAGCCGGTCCGAAGCCTCGATGACGCGCGCCACGAAGTCGGCCATGGTGCCGGCCAGCAGCTCTTCTTCGAACTGCCAGCGGCGTGGCCCGCCCACGTGCTCGTGGCAAACCACGCCCACCATGCGCCCGCCGACCCAGATCGGCGCGTCGAGCATGGCACCAATGCCCTGCGGCACCAGGTAAGACTCCGTGAACTCGGCGGTCGCGGGATCCATGGCCGCGTCGTGCGCGGCGATGCAGCGATTCTGCCCCAGCGCCCGAAAGTACGCGGGCACGGCTTCGGCGGTGATGAGGGCGCCTTGGGTGTGCCGGCGCGGCGTCCACTCGAACAAATCGACGCACTCGAGCTGCGTGCCGCTGGCGTCGAAGCGCCACACGCTGCCGCGCTCGACGCGCAGCAGCGTGGTCATCAGCTCGGTGACTTGCTGGTAGCCAGAGTCGATGTCTTGGCCCGTGAGCGCCTGCGAGTGCGCAAGCTTGGACAAGAGCTGACGGTGCAAGCCCAGCCGCTCGGAGACGCGCTCGCCATCAGCGCCAAGCCGTACACCCGCCGAGGAGGAGCCAGAGGATTGGGGGGAGCTCATCTGGAAAGCGTCAAGGCGTGACCGTCGAAGGGCTGCAGGTGAAGCCGGGCGCTCCTTTCGACGTATCACGAGGCTTTTCGAAAAGCACCACACGCGGCTTGCGCTAGGGTGCCGCGCATGAAGGCTGGTCCCTCTGCCTGGTCGGTTGGCGCGCCGTTTCGGGCTTTCATGCTCGGCGGGCTCTTGGTTTCGGCTCTCGCAACTTTCGGGTGCTCGTCTGCCAAACCGGCTCCAGCCCAGGCCCCGCTCGACTCTACCGTCCAGGGAGCGGGCTCGGCGGCGCCGCCTGGCGAGCCCGCCGCGGTGGCAGCGGCCCCCGGTCCCGATGCTCGTCCGGAGCAAGCACTCGCCAAGGTGCCGGTCACCAGCGCCGATCCGCAGTGGGGCAGCGTCGACGCGCCCGTGACCATCGTCGAGATCAGCGACTTTCAGTGTCCGTTCTGCGCGCGCGTGCAGCCCACGCTCGAGCAGCTGAAGGCCAAGTACGGCCCAACCAAGCTGCGCCTCGTCTACAAGCACAACCCGCTGCCGTTCCACAAAGACGCCAGGCCCGCCGCCGAAGCGGCTGCCGCCGTGTTCATGCTGCGCGGTAGCGAAGCCTTCTTTCAGTTCCACGGGTTGGCGTTCGCCAACCAGCAAGCGCTGACCGGCGAGAACTTCGCGCTGTGGGCGACGCGGGCGGGCGTGGGCGCGACGGACCTGCAAGCGTGGCTCGACTCGGGCCGCGCGCGCCAAAAGGTCGAAGACGACATGCGCATCGCCAAGCAGGTGGGCGCTAGCGGCACGCCGGCGTTCCGCATCAACGGCGTCGTGGTGTCCGGGGCGCAGCCTCTGGAGAAGTTCGTCGAAGTCGTCGACGCACAGCTGGAAGCCGCGCGGCAACTCACGCAGGCGGGTACTCCGCCTCGTCTGGTGTACGTCACGCTCACCGACAAGAACTTCGTCGACCCCGCGCCGCAGCCCACCGCCAAACCCGAGCCCGAGGAGGACCACGCCGTCTGGAACATCCCCGTGCTGGCGGATGACCCGCAGCGCGGCCCCAAGGATGCGCTGGTCACGCTGGTCGAGTTCTCCGAGTACCAGTGCCCGTTTTGCAAGCGCGTGGAAGCCACGCTCGAAGAGCTGAGGCGCATCTACGGCAAGGACCTGCGCATGGTCTGGAAAGACAATCCGCTGCCGTTTCACCCCCGCGCCATGCCGACGGCCAAGCTGGGCCGCGCGGTCTTTCAGACCAAGGGCAACGACGCTTTCTGGAAGCTGCACGACGCGCTGTTCGAGAGCCAACCCAAGCTCGAAGACAGCGACCTGGAGGAGCTGCTCAAGAAGCAGGGCCTGGCGTGGAAGCCGCTGCAGACGTTGAGCGAGTCCAAGAAGATTGCTCAGCGCATCGAAGAGTCGATGGAGACGGCCTCGGACTTCGAGGCGCGCGGTACGCCGCACTTCTTCATCAACGGCCGACGGCTGAGCGGCGCGCAGCCGGTCTCCGCCTTTCAGAAGCTGATCGACGAAGAGCTGGCCAAAGCGCGCGCGCTCGTCGAGCACGGTACGCCGCGCGCCAAGGTGTACGCAGAGCTGCTGCGCGACGCCAAGAACCCACCCGCCCCCGAGCGCAAGACCGCGCTGGCTCCTGCCAAGTCCGCGTCGCGCGGCTTGCCCCAGGCGCCGGTCGTGATCCAGATCTTTTCGGACTTTCAGTGCCCCTTTTGCAAGCGCGTCGAGCCCACGCTGAAGGAGCTGGAGGCCGAGATGCCGACGTCGCTGCGCATCGTCTGGCGCCACCTGCCCCTGCCGTTCCACCAGTATGCTCAGCTGGCGGCCGAGGCGGCCGAGGAAGTACTGGCGCAGAAAGGGCCGGTCGCCTTCTGGAAGTACCACGACATGCTGTTCGAGGCGCAGGGCGAGCAAGACGGCCTCGAGCGCGTCAACCTGCTCAAGCTGGCCGACGAGCTAGGCTGCGACATGGCGCGCTTCCAGGCCGCGCTCGACAACCACACGCACCAAGCCAAAGTTCAAGAAGACTCGGAGGCTGCCAGCAAGCTTGGCATCAACGGCACCCCTGCCTTCTTGATCAACGACTTTTACGTGAGCGGCGCCCAGCCGCTCAGCGTGTTCCGTCGCACGGTCAAGCGCGCGCTTTCCGAGCGCAAGAAGCCGTGAGCCTGTAGTAGTGGTGTGTCCCATAATTCGTGAACGAATTATGGGGCGCGGCTCCGCCGCGCGGCGCCGCTTCGCGTCGCCACCACTACCTTGTTTGAGGGGGGCGTTCCCCGCCCCCCGAGCCGGCTTCGCCGGTCTCGCCCCCCTCACTCGCTTCGCGAGTGACTAGCGCTGCTCTGATCCCGGCTGCAACGAATCGATTGTTACTTTTCGGACGCAGCACTAGATCCCCGCCATGGCTTTTCCGAAAAACTTCGCTTGGGGCGCGGCTGCCGCCTCGTACCAAATCGAAGGCGCCGCCCACACCGACGGCAAGGGCGACAGCGTGTGGGACATGTTCGTGCGCAAGAAGGGCACCATCTGGCGCGGACACACCGGTGAGGTCGCCTGCGACCACTACCACCGCTATCCGGAAGACGTGGCGCTGTGGAAGGAGCTGGGGCTCAAAGCCTACCGGCTCAGCGTGAGCTGGCCGCGCATTTTGCCGACCGGTACCGGCCAGATCAACGAGCGGGGCGTCGCCTTCTACGACCGCTTGGTCGACACGCTGCTAGGCGCCGGCATCACCCCCTGGCTTACCTGTTTTCACTGGGATTTCCCGCTGGATTTGTATCACCGCGGCGGCTGGCAAAACCGCGACAGCGCGGATTGGTTCGCCGAGTACGCGGGCGTCTTGGCCGACAGGCTTTCGGATCGCGTCACCAACTTCATGACCTTCAACGAGCCGCAGTGCTTCGTGCTGCTGGGACTCGACACCGCCGTGCAGGCGCCCGGCGACAAGCTGCGTGAAGAAGAGGTCGTGCGAGCGCAACACAACGTGCTCTTGGCTCACGGCAAAGCCGTGCAAGCCTTGCGCGCGAACGCCAAGCAGCCGCTCAACATCGGCTACGCGCCCGTCGGCATCATCTCCATTCCGGCGACGGACGATCCCAAGGATCAAGCTGCGGCTGATCAGCGCATGGCCACGCCCGAATCCAGCCGTTGGGACAACGTGAGCTGGTACGACCCGGTCTTTCTCGGTAAGTACCCGGAGCGCGACGGTTTGTTAAGCAAACTGCCCAAGGGCTTCGAGCGTGACCTGCCGACGATCGCGCAGCCGATCGACTTTTGCGGCACCAACATCTACTTCGGCACGCCCGTGCGCGCAGGCGGAAGCGGCAAGCCCGAGGTCGTGCCGGAGCCGGTGGGCGCGCCCATCACGGCTTTCAATTGGCCCATCGCGCCGAGCGCGCTGTTCCACGGTCCGCGCTTCTTCTACGAGCGCTACAAAAAGCCCGTCGTCATCACCGAAAATGGCTTGTCTTGCCGCGACTGGGTGTCGGTCGACGGCGCCGTGCACGATCCCGGCCGCATCGACTTCATGACGCGCTACTTGCGCGAGCTCCACCGCGCCATCGTGGCCGGCGTGCAAGTCGACGGCTACTTTCACTGGTCCATCATGGACAACTTCGAATGGTCGGAAGGCTACAAAGAGCGCTTTGGCCTGATCCACGTCGACTACGCCACCCAAAAGCGCACCCCCAAAGACTCCGCCCTCTGGTACGCCAAAGTCATCGCCTCCAACGGCGAGCTCGCGCTCTAGTTGCAACAGGGGCTGCCACTCCGCAGCCCCACCGCAGAAACTTCCGTGGCGTCTCTGGGCCACGCCGGGCGTCTCGAGCGCGAGAAAACAGGGAGGCGGGGAGGCGGGGAGGTCCGCGAGGGCGAGAACGCAATTTTTGATTTGGAGGACCAAATCAAAAATTCATTTCCTCGGGAGCGAGCAAGGAGCGGGTTTTCAGGTTACGGGCGG
>DATAKF010000101.1:0-29632 GCA_036261775.1 Polyangiaceae bacterium
CTGGGCCTCGATCGCCGAAACGGCGGTGGTCGGCACGTCCACCCATTCACGGGACTTCGCCGTCAATTGGTAGGGGACCCCCAAACGACTGGACGAGGCAAGTTGCAGCTGCCACGCCGTGGCACTGAATCGGCGCAGGGCGTACGAATGCTCTTCCATCTCAAAAGGGTCACTCCACTCTTCAGCCTCGGCGGTCATGTTTTCGAAATTGAAGAGATAGATCCACATCGCGCCACCGGCCAGGTAACCCCGGTCGATGCTGTGGACGTAGGTCGAAAGCGACTCCATCGTTCGAGGGTACCACTCCGACGCCTCTCGCCAATCGTCATCCCGGACCGCCGCCAGAGCTCGTGCGTCTGGCCTTCGCTTTCCGGCACGATGGCCATCAGGCGCGCTCCGCACGACGACGTCGCCGCGCCACACGCCGACAATCCAATCTTGGGCTTTGTGGCGCAACTTGGTGTGATTTCAGGCCACAGCAGACGCGCCTCTCGTAATAGGGTGGGGCGGATGTCGAGCCCGCGCTGCGCACACTATCAACTGGCACACGTGGCCATTCGTAGTGTGGCCTTTCGAAACCCGTACGACTTCATGTCCTTGATGGCTAGCGACGAGGCGCTCGGGGTGCTTGCGTCACTGCTGGAGCAGGTGAGCGAACATTGCGAGGGCGAAGAGCCACTAGAGCTCCGCGAGGTGTCGATTCACCGCACGCGCGTGCTCGGTAGCCCGTGCCTCATCGTCGAAATGCCGCCTGCTGAGGTACCCCCCGAGGCGCACTTCGTCGGCGTGTGGTTGACCGCGAACGATGGGCCCGAGACAGGACAAGTGCGCTACTTCACGCTCGAGGCGGCTGATGAGCAGCAGCCCGACCGTACGGTGCTGAGCGAGTGGAGCGGCGCTGGCGACCACCTCAATCATGGCGCTGGGCCCGAACCGTCACTCGAGGCGTTCATCGAAGCCATCACGGCGCTCGTGGCGCGTTACCACTGAACGTGTACTACCGGGGCTGCGGAATCCGCCGGGCTCCCAGTCGCTTGGGCTGTGGTGCCCGTTTTTTTGACTACGACCCAAGCCGCCACTCGGTACCCTCATCCGGCTAGTCTCGAGGGCGAGGATGAATCCGGAGCTGTCGTCCCTGCAGTTTTATGTTCGCATTACGCCTCAGGACGGCGAGCGCGCCGTCTTGCGCCCGCCGCTGGCTACCGTTGGCGTACAGGTCCAGCCGAGCGGTGTGCAGGGGGCGCAACCGGCGTCGGGCAGCGCAACGACGCGGGTGCGCCGCAAGCCGGTGCGCCCGACGCAGCCGCGGGCGATGGCGGCGCGTCTGAAGTCGAAGGGCGAGCGTCGAGTCGCGACGATGGAGGTTGCGGTTGCGTCGTGGGCCGTCGAGCACCGGCCCGCGCCCTGTACGGAGCGTTGGCGCTGGCGCTGGGCCTGACGTGGCGCCGCCGGCGCCCCCGAAAGACAGTTCGGATCCGAACCACGGCAGCTCTAACCCCCTCGCGCTTGCCGAGGCTCAGTTGAGGTCTTTGGCGCGGCGGGGCGCGCGCGGCTCGGCGAGGGGGCCGGCGTGATGGTGGACCATGCGCCACGCCGAGCCTTCGAGAATGAAGACGTTGGTGGCCGCGAGGTGCGCGGGCTGATCGCCGACAGCCTCGTAGCAGTAGACGATCGCGGTGTCGCCAAAGAGTTGAACGCTCGGCTCTTGGCTCGAGAGCTCGATGCCCCGCTGGTGCTCCAAGATCTCCCGCCACGCGCGGAGCACGGCATCGCGACCGAGCAGCAGGGGCTGGCCCGGATGGAGGCACGCGACAGGGGCGTGCTCTGCCCAGAGCGTGTTCATGCTCGCGAGGTCCCCCTCGCTGAATGCGCGATAAAATCGGGCGTTGGCCGCCAGCACATCGCTCTCAGACTCTTCAGCGTGCGTCATGCGCGCCTAGCCTAGAGCGCACATGACGTCGTTGCCACCCCGCCTCTGCCTTCTCGGCTCATACCCCATCGCCACCGCTCCCGAATTGTGCTGAACACCTAGTAGCCGTCGAACACGACTTTGTGCGCGGCCTGGTCGCTGACGAAGACGACGTAGTTTGCGGCCGCTCTGCCGGCGTAGCCAATGGACCATGCTCGGTCGCAGGTCCAGAGCTTTTCACCGGTGGTGAGCGAGTAGATGGCGCCCTGGTCTGGCGAGTAGACCTCGCTTGCCGAGACGATTTGCGCGTCGCCGTCGCCGTAGCCGTAGTCGGCAGGCTGCTCCGGAGCTGGTTCGAGGTGTCCGGAGCTATCGACGACGCGCCAAGCGCCATCTAGCTCGATCAGTAGTCGATCGTCGTCGAACCATGCCAGCGCGTTGCCGCGGAAAGTGTTGATGAGGACACCGTTCTCGTAGACGCTCGTCGAGTCCCCGCGCCGGGTTGGGTTGTTATTCGGGTCGAAGGCGGTTACTGCAACCAGCGTCCCGTCGGCGGATAGCCGTAGGTGCCCGTCGTACTCAACAGACAGGTCGTTGACAGACTCGGTCAAGACAAGGCTCACGTTGTCGTCCAGGTCTCGTACCTGTCGCGTGTACGTATACGAGGAGTCGAATACGCCGGTTTCGTGCCCGAAACGGTTACCTTGAGAGGACATGCTGAAGCCGAAGAAGCGTGCGTCCGCCGATGATGGGTCAGGGAAGCTGTACGGCCATGTCTTGATTTCGTCCCCGTCCGGCAAGCTGAAAACTCGAAGCGAGTTGTCCTTTTGGTATTGATAGTTGTTCAAATTGGCCGAGGCAGCCAGCACGAGGCCATCGCGCGAGAGCTCCACGTGCCCGCTCGTAAACGGGATAGTGCTGAGGTACTGCCGCGAATCGGCCGTGAGCTTGAAAAGATGGATTCCGCCCGCCGCTGTTGCAACGGCGGTGGTGCCGTCGTCGGCTCGAGCGATACTGAGAACCCTGCCGCAGCTCAGCGGATGCGTGAGATCAGTGCTCTCGAACAGCTCGCCATCGCGGCCGCCGATCGCCCAGTTCCCGGCGTCATCTGCGGTGAAGGCGTTGTTATAGTAGCTTGGTACGTCCACCGAGCTTTGGGTGATCGTCGGCCCCAGCTCGATCATGTCAATCCTGGGCACGCCGTGCTTCAGGATGCCGATGCGATTTCCTGCAGGAAAGGGCTTGTCGAAGACATCGCCATGGTAGCTTGCAGCGGGCGCACTAGGGTCGGACAGCGCATAGATGTCGAGCGTGTATTCGGGGGAATGCTCATCGTAAGTCCAAACGTGGTCGCCTTGCCCAGTCAGGTCCTTCAGCGTCGCTACGGTGAAGATGTTCTCTTGGGTCACCGTGGCACCTGAATAGACGCGCACCGTGTTGGACGTCGTCGTCAGGAAGCGTGTGCCCTCGACGAACCATGAGTGAAAATCGCCCTCGAACGCCGGGCTCACGGTAGAATCGCCGGTCACGGTCGAAATCGTTTCGATCACGTCGCGGGTCGGCAAAGCAATTCGCAGCTCACCGGGCACCGCTGAGACGCTGGCATCCACGTAGTTGCCGCTGGTTTCCGCCAGCAGGTGCCCGTCCGTGCTCCAGGCGCTGACACCTGCTTCGGTCGTTGCCCAGAGGTAGCTGTCATCGCTTGCAAATCCGAAATGCGACGACGCGCCGAGGCCAGGCATCGTCACGGTGGCGACGACCTCACCGTCGAGCGCCGAGGCAATCTCCAAATCGAAGGCTAGACCGTCGGTTGAGGCGAGTGCGGCAAGGTGGGTGTCCGAAAGGACTGGTGGCTGCGGATTAGGCAGGTGGGTGAATGGATCCGGGTCACGCTGCCTGGGTACGTGGCCTTGCTTGAGCATGCGCCTGGCTTCGACGTCCCACAGCACCCAGCGACCATCGTAGCTAAGGACGCGCGTAGCGGTTCTACGGAGCAACAAGATGTCCGTCGCGTGTCCCACGTCGAGAGCGAAGCCTGGCGTGACGCTAAGGTCCCCGAGCCTGCCGCAGGGCGCGGTCGATGAAGCCGAGGGACTATCGTCATCGTAGATTTCGGGACCCAGCTCGCACTTGTCCGGGACCCCGGTGTCCCCACCCGCCGTGCCCGCCTGGCCACTCTCGCCGCCAGTGGCGGTTCCAGAGCTGCCGCCGGCGTCGTTTCCAGAGCTGCCGCCGCCAGTGGCGGTTCCAGAGCTGCCGCCGGTCTCCGTCCCCCCGTCGCCGCCGTGCTTGCTGTCACCGCTGGCACTGGTGTCAGCGCCTGCAGTTCCTGCGGCCGCTTGCCCCCTCGAACCGTCGCCTGAAACGCGATCGTTACTGTCGTCGCAAGCGACTGCCAGCACCCCCGTGAATAGGCCCATCCAAACCGCCCGCTGAAACATGGCGGGAGTGTACCGCCATTCTCCGCTCGGAAGATGCGAAATACCGGCGGCGTCGCCCTTGGTGTCGCCGCAAAGGTTGCCTTTCAGATCGCGAGCGCGACGCCTCCCGAATCGAAAGCGTGCATCGCGATCCCGCACGCGTATCGCCCCCGCGCAACCGGAAAGCCCTTGCGCGTGCTGAGCCAACGGCGCGCCTGAGCTGACCGTATCGGAGCGTTTTGGGTGCGAACGAGCGCAAATCAGCTCATGCGTCGTACGGGCCAGCCGCGCCTCACCGTCCGGTAGGTCAAGAGTCCGGTCGGGAAAGAGGCGGTGACCCAGCAGCTCGCAAAATCTCCGCAGGTCCTTGGCCAGGTTGGTCGACTCGGCGCTGGCGCCGAGGATGCCTATGAAGAAAGGTCTGCACTCGTCAATGCGCTCCAGGACCGCGCCAACGACTCTGCTCGGCCTGCTCCTGCATCACGCCCCAGCGCATGTCGATGTCCACTAAGTGGACGCGGTGAGCCTCCAGTCGTTTCACGGAGCGCGGGAAACACCACCGTGACCAGGTTGTCGCGCTCGGCGTGCATGTCCACGAAGGTCGACGAAATGAAGACGCGCATGACGCGCCAGGGGCCGTCTTCTAGTCGTCGTTTCACCATCGGCTGGGCTCAACGCACTTCCACGTCGTGCTCTCCGTCTTTGAGGTGCTTGCGCTTCTCCTTGGCGGGCTCTATCACCCATTTGCCTAGGTCGCTGGTGAGCGTGTTCAGACTCGAGCATCGCCTCAGCGGTAGGACCCAAGGATAGGTCCGCAAAGCAGCGAAGGTCGCGTCGGGGCCATCCTCTCCGCAGATGATTGGAACCACTGGCGTCGAGAGCTGGGGAACGATGGCCTGTAGCTCCTGAAGCACCGCGTGTGCGCTGGTAACATCGGCCACGATGAATGCGCTCAGCTCGGCGAGCAGGCGAATGACTTCGATCAGGTTCTGGTCTTTGTCCATTTCGAAATCGAAGATGATTGGCACGTAGCCCCGGTTCAGCTCCTGAAACGCCGCTCGCAGCTGTTCCAATCGCTCCTTCCCCTCGGCATCGAAGCGACCGAGTAGGAGCACGCATTGCTGGCGGATTGACGACAATGCGCTCCCAAAGTTCGTGTTGGTAAGGGCATCGTGGAGCAGGCTGGCGACCTTGAGATCGAAAACCGTCAGCGCGGTCGCCGCGCGGCCCGATGGTTCATGCCGTATGACGAAGCTAGGCACGTACCCCTCTGGCGGCTTGTACTCGACCCGCCATGCCGAAGCTCCAAAGAACCTGCACTCGTGAAAACGCGTGAATATGCACTTGGTCATTGTCATCTGTACGCCCTGCAAATTGGTTTTCACCAAGGTTGCGCCGTTGAGCGTCGTTTCATAGAGGTCCGCACGACAAAGATTGGCGCCGCTCAGATCAGCGTCGCTGAGGTCTGCGTCGGCCAAAATCGCTTGGTGGAGGTTGGCGTCGTTGAGCTTGGCTCCGCACAGCCTCGTGCTGGTCAAGTTCGCGTAGCTGAGATCGTAGCCGCTCAAGTCCATGCCGCAGAGGCACAGATCCGTGAGCATCGGTGAGAGGCCTGGGTTCTCCAACCTGTAAGCGTTCCAGCTGTCCCTGGATCTCGCCTTCAACTCACGAAGACAGCGCTGGGCCGCAGCTTGTCGCTCAGCTGCGTGTCTGTCGATCCACGCTCGTGCCTCGGTTTCGCGTTCTGCGTGCTCCGGAACCTCCACCCGGCGCCCCTCGACCGTCAACGACGCGTTCACGTCGACCTCGTAAACGAACCCGCGATAGAATTGCGCCATCTCGACGTAGGCTCCAGCGCCTGCGCCGCGCAGTCCATGAGTCAAAGTTCAAGAGCGTGGCTCCGACCTGACGTCGGAAGGCGTGAGGGTTCGAGTGGACGGTCACTCGCTCTCGTCGGTCTGTAAATACGACATCATTGCTCGGCTCGATGCAAAACCCGGCGAGCATGTCGTGGAGATCGAGGGCCTGCGCCGGCCCGCCTGGTTGCGCGTCTTCGCCCTCCGGCTTCCATTCGCCGACAGCGATTTCCTCGTCCGGCACCAGCTGAGTCCGGGGACGACTCGGCTGTCGTTCCGGGTCGAAGGTCGCTTGCTGCAGGATGCCCGTCGCACCTGAAGCCCCGCCTCCTGCGGCTCTGACGACAGGATTCGTGGGGCTGATGTGGGGACGAATCGCAGGCTTCGGTGGTAGCCAGGCGACGCTCCGAGGGCTTGGCTCGACCCGGAAGGTAGCGAGTGCTAGTTGTGAAGCTGCTGGGAGGCGTGCACATGGGCATCAACAGTTGCTGGTGTCGTGGATGGGGCGGGCCGCTGTATCTGCTCGCGGCGCTCGTCGTCCTGCCCGGCTGCGGCCAGCAGGTGTCTGATCCAATCCCAAACGGGGCGTCGCCCCCCGATGCGGCGCTGGCGCCCGTCGCACCTGTGGTGCCCACGCCTGCTGCGCTTGCGGAGCGGTTTCTGGACGATGCTCCTCAGCAGCCGCTGTGCGGCGACGCGCTCTTGGGAGCTGACTTTTCGCTCGATGATTCGGGGCTGCCAACGGTGTACGTCGACGCCGCCACGGAGACGTTGGCGCAGGATGGCTCGGCAGTAGCTCCGTTTCGCAGGTTGTCGTCAGCGCTGTTCGTTGACGACGACGCGCCGTCAAGTTCCGAGCCAACGCTCGCCCCGCAGCGTCGCGTGCTGGTGGCCGGCGGCTTCTACGACGAAGACGTAGCCGTGCCTCCCGGGACACTGCTCCTCGGAGGCTACGACGCGGAGACCTGGGAACAGGGCGCCGAGCCCTCGGTCATCAGCGGCAGCGTCTACCTGGGAACGGCGACGGCGCCGGCCGGCATCGTATCCCCCGAGGGTTACCTGGTTCAGGACACCATAACGAATCCACTTCCGAGCACGGCACCGCTCTCCGCCTTGAGGCATTTCACCGTAGACGGCGGCGTGGAGGTCGTTGCCGGTGCGCGCGCGCTGTTGCGCGACAACGTGATTGCCCCGGTGTTCTTCAGCACGAATGGCGACGCTCCCGACATGCGCCGAGCCATCGCCGTGTGGATCCGCGTGGCGACGGTGCGCGCCGATCACAACCGCTTGGTCGTACCAGCGGACGACCCCGCGTCCATCGTGAGCAGCGGCTTTTTCACTTGGGAGAGCTGCGCTTGGATCACCGAGAACGAAATCGCCGACTACCGGAGCCCCATCTACTTTCACGAGGGCCTCGACGCCGCCGCGACGTTCAACGTCATTCGGCGTGCCCAGAACGGCGTGGGGGCTGGCGGCAACCAGGCGCTGATCGCTGGCAACTCCATCCACACCCTCATGCCGTCCCCCGGTTGCGTGTACGCCATTCACCTGCATACCGACGCCCACCCCGACATCCGCGACAACACGATCTACCTCACTGACGAGGGTAATCGTGGCATCTTGGAAGAAGACGGCGTGAGCCACCCGACAGCACTGCTCGGCAATCGCTTCTATTCACCTCAATCGAGCCCGGCGCTTTACGTCGACCACCGGGGCGCCGTCGATCCGCAGCTCATCACCACCATCGGCGCGCTCAACGCCATCCCCGGCATCCCGGCCATCGGCGGCAACACCTTCGCGCGCGCCGTAGCAATGCCTTGATTCGGGGCCACGCTGGCGTTCGACGTCAGGGAATCGGTTGAACGCTCCGGACACGCGCCGCGATTGCCGGCTCGGGGTCATTGCGTAAGGAATCGTCTGCTAGCTAGTCGTCGCCACCGGGTCGAGGCTGCTGCTGTCTTGCGCTGAGGGTTGTCGGGCAGCTCGCGTTTGCTCGCGCTTGCGCATCATGAAGTAGGCAATTGGCACGGTCATGCGTGAGAGTAGCAGCGACGCCACTTCGCCGGCCATCAGCGAGATGGCGAGGCCTTGGAAGATGGGGTCGAACAGAATGACGGCGGCGCCGACGACGACTGCGGCGGCGGTGAGGAGCATGGGGCGGAAGCGAATCGCGCCTGCGTCCACGACGGCTTGTTCGAGCGGGGCACCCTCGGCTAGGCGTTGCTCGATGAAATCCACCAGGATGATCGAGTTGCGGACGACGATGCCGGCGCCGGCGATGAAGCCGATCATGGAGGTGGCGCTGAAGAACGCGCCGAGCAGCCCGTGTGCGGGCAAGATGCCGACCAGCGAAAAGGGGATGGCCGACATGATGACGAGGGGCGTTTTGAACGACTTGAACCAGGCCACGTTGAGCACGTAGATGAGGACCAACACGAAGGCGAAAGCGAGTCCGAGATCGCGGAACACCTCGTAGGTGATGTGCCATTCGCCGTCCCACTTCATCGCCAGTTTGTCGGAGAAGAACGGCTGCGACGCCGTTCGCTGCTCGAGCCTGTAGCCCTCGGGTAGCGCCAGGGAGTCTAGCTTTGGCCCGAGCGCTTGGATGGCGTAAACCGGGCTTTCGATCTGACCTGCGACGTCGGCTGTGACGTAGACGACCGGCATCAGGTTCTTGTGGAAGATGCTCTTGTCTTCGGTGACGCTTACGGGACGGACCAGCTCGCCGACGCTGACGGTGTTGCCGTCGCGCCCAGTGAGCTTCAGCCCTTGCAAGCGTTCGAGATCGGAGCGAGTTGCGCGGTCGAGCTGGACGACGATGGGGATGTCGGCCTTCTCGCGCTCATCGTGAAGCAGGCCGTTCGGTTCGCCAAACGCGGCCAGCCGGAGCGCACGCACGATTTCGGCTTCGCTGACGCCGCTGATGGCCGCCTTCTCTTTGTCGACGACGAAGCGATTTTTCGGCTGGTCATCCTCCACGTACCAGTCCACGTCCACCACCCCGGGCGTGCTGTCCATGATGTCGCGGACTTGACGGGCGACTTGACGCTGGCGCTCGTAGTCTGGGCCGTAGATTTCGGCCACCAAGGTCTGCAGCACCGGCGGTCCCGGAGGAACCTCGGCGAGCTTGATGCGCGCGCCGGTACGACGGGCAATCGGCTGGATCGCCTCGCGCACGCGCTTGGCGATAGCGTGGCTTTGGGCCTGGCGATCTCCGCGACCCACCAGGTTTACCTGAATGTCGGCGACGTTCGAGCCTTGGCGGAGGAAGTAGTGCCGCACCAGGCCGTTGAAGTTGTAAGGACCCGACGTGCCCACGTACGTTTGGTAGCTGGTGACCTCCGGCTGCGCGCGCACGACGTCGGCGACCAGCTGGGCGACATGGTCGGTGCCCTCCAAAGTGGTGCCCTCCGGCATGTCGATGACGACTTGAAACTCGCTCTTGTTGTCGAACGGGAGCATCTTCACCCGCACCCATTTGACGGCAACGAGCGACATTGCACCCAAGAGCAGCACGACGACGGTTGCAAGAAACGCATGCCGCAGACGCGCGACGCGCAGGAGCTTGCCCATGACTCGGCGGTAGACGAGCGTCAGCTTTCCCTCGCTGCCTTCGCCCTCATGCTCGCCGCCGCAGTGCATGAAGCGTATCGTTGCCCAGGGCGTTACGACGAACGCCACGAGCAGTGAGAACACCATCGCGGCCGTCGCGCCGATCGGGATCGGGCGCATGTAAGGGCCCATCAAGCCGCCGACGAAGGCCATGGGTAGGATGGCGGCGATCACCGTCATGGTCGCCAGGATCGTGGGGTTGCCGACCTCGTCCACGGCGCGAATGGCGATCTCGGTCGCCGTGCGCCCGCGGTTTTCGGGCAGGCGGCAATGGCGGGTGATGTTTTCGACGACCACGATGGCGTCGTCGACCAGGATGCCGATGGAGAAAATCAACGCAAAGAGGGTGATCCGGTTCAGCGTGTAGCCGTACGCGTAGATCACGGCCAAGGTCAGCGCGAGCGTGGCCGGAATCGCCAGCATCACGATGCCCGATTCGCGCCGCCCGAGCGCGAGCCAGATCAAGAAGCCGACGCTCACCACGGCGATCGCCATGTGCTCGAGCAACTCGTTGCTCTTGTCGGCTGCCGTGGCTCCATAGTCTCGCGTTACGCTGACTCGAACGTCCGAAGGGACGAGCGTCCCTTCGAGCGAGCGCACCTTGCGCATCACGTCGTCGACCACCTCGACGGCGTTCAAGCCCTTGTGCTTGGCCACCGAGATGGTGACGGCCGGGGATGGCGACGAGACGGCAGCGCGGGCGTCGCCTTCCGCCGCAGCGCCCCCTCCGAAGCGCACGTAGCTCGACGGCTCGGCTGGGCCGTCCACGACGGCTGCCAAGTCGTGCAAGAACACGGGCCTACCGGCGGCGACGGCCACGACCACGTCACCGACGTCTTTGGCGCTGGTCAGCACGGTGCCCGTCTCGAGCAACAGCTCGCGGTCACGCGCTGCGACGGCCCCGGCCGGCAGGCGTTGGTTTGCGGCTTCGAGAGCGCTGGCAACGGCGAGCGGCGAGACGCTCCGGGCGGCCATTTTTTCAGGGTCGAGCAGCACGCGCACTTGCCGACGCTCGCCCCCCGTGAGCGTCACCTCGCTGACTCCCGGCACCTGCTTGATCTGCTCTTCCAGCTCGGCCGCCACTCGCCGCAGCTCGAAGCCCGAGTAGCGCTTGCTCCAGAGCGTAAGCGCCAGCACCGGCACATCGTCGATGGAGCGCGGCTTGATCAGCGGAGCGGACGCTCCCGGTGGGACGACGTCGGTATGGGCGGCCAGCTTCTGCTGAAGCCGCACCATCGAGCGCTCTTCGTCTTCCCCCACCTTGAAGCGAACGATGACGCTGGCTAGGCCGGGGCTCGACGTCGAGTACAGGTACTCGACCCCTGGGATCTCCCAGAGCAGGCGTTCCATGGGCTTGGTGATGCGCTGCTCGACCTCTTTGGCGGAGGCGCCGGGCATGCGCACGAACACGTCGCTCATCGGCACGATGATCTGCGGTTCTTCTTCGCGCGGTAGCTTCCACACCGCCAGCGCACCCAGTAGCACCGACGCCACCAGCAAGAGCGGTGTCAGCTTGGAGTGAATGAACGCCTTGGCGAGCCGACCCGCTGGACCCAGCTTGGATGAGCTCACGGCAGCTCCGTGAAGCGGACGCCGTCTGCAACGACGGGTGAAAGCGAAGCCACGACCCGCTCGCCGACCGCCAAGCCGGAGAGCACTTCCGTCCAATCTCCCTGCGTTTCACCCAGCGTCACCATGCGCAGACGAACGTGATCGCCTTCGGCCACGAATAGGCGATCGAGCGCGCCGCTTCGAGTGATAGCCGCCGTCGGCACGACGAGCGGTGTTCTTCTGCCAACGCGAAAGCTGACACGAGCGAACATGCCGGGTCTCAGACCCACCAGCTCCGCCGGTAAATCGACTTTTACCAGGAACGCCCGCGAGGCGACGTCGACCGTCGGGACGATCTCGCCGACCCGTCCGACCACGGGCTTGCCGAGCGCTTCGATGTCTACGCTGACGGTGTCGCCTAGCCTGACGCTCGACGCGCGAGACTCCTCGACTGGGGCTTCGACCAAGACTCGCCCTTCCTGCTCGAGCACGAGCAGGGGCATACCCGGTGATGCCAGGCTGCCTGGTTCCACCCGGCGCTCGATGACTTGACCGGCGAAGGGAGCGACGATCCTCGAGTAGTCCAGCGCCGCCTGCGCCTCGCCAATCTCGGCTTTGGCTTGAGAGATTCGCGAGCCCGACATGCGGAGCCGTGCTCGCGCCATCTCGGCCTGCGCCGTGGCGGCTTGCAGGCGCGCTTGCGCCTCGTCGAATTCTTGCTGTGAAACGGCTTGCGTGGCGTGGAGCGCGGCGATGCGCCCGTGCGTGGTCTGCGCAATGCGCAAAGCCGCCTCCGCGACGGCCACCGCGTTTTCAGCCTCCGCACGCGCTTCCATCGACTGATCGAACCCGGCGTGGGCGCGCCGTACGCTGGCGCTCGAGTCGTTGGCCTCGAGCACTGCCAGGATTTGCCCTGCCTTCACGCGGTCGCCCGCGCGGACGTCGACCGAGCGGACATAACCCACCGTCTTGCTCGTCAGCACCGCCGTGGTGCGCCCGCGCACGGTACCGCTCGTACGATACAAGGCGTCGAGCGGCTCTTCGTGAGCCGTCGCTAGCTTGACCGGTATCGGCCGACCAACCGAGGTTGGACTCGAGCCCTCCGGCTTGTTGCAGCCAGAGATGGTCATCGTGGCGAAGAACAGTAGGGATAGCGAACGAAGCATGGGATTTCGCGCGGTCAGAGCCAGCTAGCCGTAAAAAGGGTTCGCGTTAGCCGAGCGAGCCAGCGCACGACGCTCAACGCAACTGTCGTGCCGGATCGAAGGCGGCACGGTCCTTGAGCGCACTGGCGTCGCTTCGCGTGGGGAGCGAAATCGTTGCGCGTGCCGCGCAATGGCTGCAGCGGGCGGTTTCGAATCGTTTGGCTCGCGCTTGGCTCCGACGGGTCATGACCATCGAATCCGCGATCCGTCTGCTCGCGGGCAGCCTGATATTGCTCAGCCTCGCCCTCTACCAATTCATCAGCCCCTGGGGGCTGCTCTTGGCCCTATTCGTTGGGCTGAACCTGGCCCAGTCGTCGCTGACTGGCTTCTGCCCCGCTGAGACAATCCTGAAGCGCCTCGGGGTAGGGGGCTGCTGCGGGGTGCGCGGCCAAACCTGAGACCATGCCTTTGGCCTCAAAAGTGCTTCGGAACCCTTTGTCGAAGTTCTGGCTCGAACCATCGAGGCACGTCATGAGCAACACCGACTCCAAAGAAATGGCACACCGCGGTACGTGGCGATCGCTGCGTATCAGCTTCGACGTCGCAGCAGACCTCCTGCCAAAGGCACTGCAAACGGAGGGCTTTGGCGTCATCACGCGGATCGATCTGCAGCAGACCTTCAAAGCGAAGCTCGGTGCCAGCTTTCGGCGCTACCAGATCTTTGGTGCTTGCAGTCCGGCCTTTGCGCTCGAAGCCGTTCAGTTCGATCCGCGCGCAGGCCTGCTCTTGCCATGCAATGTCGTGCTCTTCGAGCGTGACGACGGGGGCGTCGAGCTTGGCGTCATCGACCCCGTGCAACAGCTCAGCGCGCCAAGCGGGCCCCTAGCCGAGCTGGCTCGCGAAATCGGCGCGCGCCTGGCTCGCGTGGCGCAGAACCTGAGCAAGGTGGCGCCCTCGGGAGAAGTCCAATGATCTGGAGAATACTGCTGTTCGTCCTCGGCGGCGCTGTGCTGGGGTTTGGCTATCAAAGGCTAGTCGGCTGCCGCTCGGGAGCGTGTGCCATCACGTCGAATCCCTATGTCGCGACGCTGTACGGAGCCGTCGTTGGCTACCTCGTGTCAGGTGGACTGCGATAACGCCGCGCGTGGCTCGGGTCGCGCGCGGGTCAGTCCGACGTGCTTTGGGCTCCCTCGACCTTGACGGCGACGTCGATGCCTTGCCTGACGCTTTGGGTCACGACGCAGAAGTCTTCGAACGTGGACAGGCAGCCGGCGAGCGACGGATCGTCAGCCGGTAGGTTGGTGCGGAGCGTGACGTTGACTTTGCCCACGCGCAGCCGGCGCGCCTCGTTGCGCACGATCTCGACGTCGACGTCGGCGCTGACCGAGGGCGCGGCAACTTTGGCGCGTTGAAGGCAAAATAGCAGACTCGCGGAGAGACAATTGCCGATGGCCGCCGCGAGGATGCGCGCAGCGTTGGGCGCTGTGTCGTGTCCCAGCGGCGGTGGCTCGTCCAACGACAGCGGCGCAAACTGCTCCTTGTCGAACTTGACCCGGAACTCGAAGCCGTTCAGCTGTTCGACGTGCAGCGAAAACCTGCTCGCGACGGTAGTCACGTCTTGGCAGTCCGGGTGCTGACGCCAAAGACGCGATACAGCGGGCAGAAGCCCACGATGCCGGTCAGGAGCGGAACGATGCCGAGCAGCCCGAGCCAGGTGTGCGGCCCAAAGAAAAAGAGCGAGAGCAGAACGCTGCCCAGTAACACGCGAATGACTCGGTCGACGCTACCTTCATTTGAATTCATGGCGGGCCTTTGCGGTGGGTTTCGAGAAGCGGGGCTTCTAGTGGTGTGATTTGAAGATCATGCGCAGCATGCGCAGGTTGATCCAAAAGAAGCGGTAGAGCTGGTAGGGAAAGAACGTGCGCCAAAACAGCACCCAACGGCTGGGTTTCATGGCGTACTTGATGGCGTCGCTGGGGGTGCTCATGCGTTTGCTCCTTCACTCGGGGATCAACCACCAGCCGAAGCGTGCCTTCGCTTTGTAAATGAACATCGAGTGCAGGATGCGCTTGATCCAATGACCAGCAGAGCCAAGCTCGCCGAACGTGAGGCGCAGGTCCCGACCATGCTGGGGAAACCTGTCGTAGTCGGGGACGATCGGGTACATGGTCATCGACGCAGCGCTACCGCTCAGAAAGCTGGCGCCAGCCGAAGCGACGCAGGCGGCGCCCATGCTGCCCATCGACGCATGACGCAAGGGAGCATTTTCGCCTTTTTCGATGCGGTCAGCGATGCTCATCGCGACGGCGCGTCCCATGATTCCGGAAGGCATTCCAGTGCGTGGCGGGGCAGGAGCGATGACGGTGCCGTTCTTGGTCTTGCGCGGCCGCGACAGCTGATGAGGGGGTGCGAAGGCGATGCCGACCGCGAATAGATTCGGGTAGCGGGGGCTCTGGTAGGTCGAGGGCCAGTCAGTGGCCTTCCAGTCTTCGTAGGGCTTCGGGGTGTAGTCGGCGTCGACCTTCATGAACTGGTTGGGCATGAAAACCGCGCTGGAAATATCGGCGCCGTCCTTGTCGAACGCCTTCAGGCCCACTCCGGTGAAGGGCGGGAGCAGCATGGCGAAGTCGAACCCCAGCGTGTGAGACTCGCCGTCCAGAGTCTCGTAGAACACCTGGTTGGGCTCTACCTTTTGAACGTGGGCACCCGTGATCCACTCCACGCCGCGCTCGACGAACAACGACTCCGCGAACGTTTTGCTCGGGATGACGTAGCCGCCGCGCTCGAGCTGCAAGCCGTCGACGCCGAAGTCGCCGAGCTCCGCTTCGTTCGTGAGCATCACGATGCGAGCGTTGTCCCGCACGCCGGCCCTACGAATCTCGAACTCCAGGTTGAAGATATACTCGAACGCAGCCCCTTCGCAGGTGCAGGTGCCGTGGCCGGTGCCCACGACGAACGTGAGCTTTTCGCCGTTCTTCATGCGCTCGATACAGGCGGCGAGCTCTTGGGCGGTTTGCTCGGCGTGACCGTAAGTGCAGACGGACAGACTGTTGCCGTCCGGACCAAGCCCGGGCGTCGCGCCAAAGTTGAGCTTCGGGCCGGTGGCGTTGATCAGGTAGTCGTAGCTGATCTCCTCGCGACTACAGGCTTTGCCTGCTTCGGTCGACTCGATGGTGACGAAGGGCTTGCTGGAGTCGGCGGAGCCTTCGGGATGGATCTCCACGGCGCGCGCCTGCCGCAGCGTGATGCCTTGTCGGTCGTAGACCGGCTTCAGCTCGAAGGTGACGTCCTCCTTTTTCATGAGTCCGACCCCGACCCAGATGTTGGACGGAATCCAGTTCCATTGCCGGTTGGGCGTGACGACGAGCACCTCGTGCTCGCGCGACAACCTGCGACGCAAAATGAGCGCTGCGGTGTGCCCGGAAATGCCGGCGCCGAGAATGACTACGCGGGCCATGGAGTGTCCTCGTTGGTGGGTAATGAAGCTCTGGCGGCACGGGTCGGTCGCTCCGTGCCGTTGCAAGCGCCGCGCCGTACGACCAGCGAGCCCATTGCCCCGCCAATCGTCGCCGCGGGCGCAACGCCTGCGCGGGCAGCCCCGCCACGCGCAGACCGTTCGCGCCGGCCCGCGAGGCTTGACCCGCCTCCGCCAAGGATGCCGAGCGCCGCGCCAGTCAGCCCGCTCAGCAGCACCGAAGCGAAGTCGGGGGCCATGTTATGCCGCGCCGCACGCGAGGTTGGCAGGCACCGCAATGTCCATCTGCTTCGGGTTGGGCAGGCGCAGGCCCCGCATCAGCCTGACGTAGTCCTCCTTCGAGCGCACTTGCAGACGTGGGTTGTGAGCGCGCTCTTCGCCGATGGTGCTGACGGTCCAGCCCCGGTAGTCATGCCCTGGGTAGACGAGCGTCTGCTCGGGCAGGCGGAGCAGCTTGCCGAATAGACTGTCGTACTCCGCCGCAGGGTCGCCGTTTTGAAAATCGGTCCGGCCCGTGCCGCGGATCAGCAGCGTGTCGCCTGTGAGCACACGGTCGCGCATCACGAAGCTGTACGAGTCGTCGGTATGGCCGGGTGTGTAGAGCGCGCGAAGCTCGACGCCTCCGACCTTGATCCGTTCACCGTCGGAGAGCTTCCGGGACACGCACTCGGCCTTGCTCTGCTCGCCCATCAGCGTGACGCAGTTGCTGGCGCTTCTCAGGTCGCCCAGGGCGGTGACATGGTCCGCGTGCACGTGCGTGTCGACCGCAAAGACGAGGCGTAAGTCCAGTTCGTCGATGAGCTGAAGGTATTTGCCGAGCTCGCTCTTGACGGGGTCGATGAGCACGGCCTCGCCGCCGACGCGCGGAGCGATCAGGTATGAATAGGTGCTGGATTCGCGCTCGAAGAGCTGTCTGAAGAGCATGGTTTCTCCTGCTTTCAGAGCGTTGGAGCCGCTGGGCGCCGAAAGGGTTCGGGCTCGCAAAGAAGCGAGGTTTGCCGTGACAACGCAAAGCCCCGTAGCTCCCAGGCGGCTTCTGCCCTAGATGACCTCGGTGCCTGACGACGACCTACAACTCCTCGAGCGTGCTCGGTCGGGCCAGCCAGAGGCACTGGATCAGCTGCTCGAACGTCACCAGTCGCAGATTTACCGATTCGGCATGAAAATGTGCCGTGATCCGGAGGACGCGAAGGACGTGCTGCAAGACACGCTGCTCAGCGCGGCGCGCAACGTTCGCGACTTTCGCGGCGGCTCGTCGATTTCGACCTGGCTCTACACCATTGCCCGCAGTTTCTGCGTCAAGAAGCGCCGCAAGAGCAAGTTCGAACCGAAAGACGCGGCCGCTCCGCTCGACGGAGACGCCGAGCGTGTTGCCGACCCGGGCGTGAGCGCGGACGAGGCGCTGGCCACGAAGCAAATCGAGCAGGCGCTAGAGTCGGCAATAGCCGCGCTCGAGCCCATGTATCGAGAGGTGCTGCTGCTGCGTGACGTCGAGGGGCTGACGGCGCCCGAAGTCGCCCGCGTGACCGGGGCCAGCGTGCAGGCCGTCAAGAGCAGGCTGCATCGCGCTAGGCTGGCCGTGCGCGCGCATGTGGCTCCGCTGCTCGGCATTCCGACCGATTTGCCCGCCGCACCCGGCACGTGCCCCGACGTGCTCGCGCTGTTTTCGTCGCACCTGGAGGGCCAAGTCAGCGCCGAAGTCTGTGCGGAGATGGAGCGGCACATCCAGGCTTGCCCGCGCTGCAAAGGCGCCTGCGATTCCCTCAAGCGCACTCTGAGCCTTTGTCGCACGGTTGCACCGGCCGCGCCGATTCCGTCTGCAGTTCAAGCCTCGGTCAAAGTTGCCCTGAAAAACTTCCTGGCCGGCAACGCCTGAACCCTTTCGCAAGCACGTGGCTCTCACGGGGTGGAGGCTCGAATGGCAACCGTGCAAGTCACCGAGAAGAGTTTCGATTCGACCGTCAAACAGGGCATCGTGGTGCTCGACTTCTGGGCTGCCTGGTGTGGCCCGTGCCGAGCGTTTGCCCCCACCTTCGAAGCCGCCGCGGCGCGCCACCCGGACGTGGTTTTCGGCAAGGTGAACACTGAGCAGGAGCCGGGCTTGGCGGCGGCGTTCGGCATCCGCGCGATTCCAACGCTGGCTGTGCTGCGCGACGGCGTGCTCCTGGCGCTACAGCCCGGCATGGTGCCCGCGGCTGGGCTCGATGAGCTGGTCAAGAAGGTGCGCGCGCTCGACATGAACGAGGTCAGAAAGAGCATTGCCGCCTCTCGACCCTCGACTGCAGCAGCTCAAACCACGGGAGGGGCGTAATGTGCCGTCGAGTCAACTGCGCCACATGCGGCCGTCCGACCTACGCAGGCTGCGGGGCGCACGTCGAACAGGTGCTGGCAGACGTGCCGACGACCGAACGGTGCCGCTGCCGTGAAGCGACGACGCGAGCCCCAGAGCCTCAACCCAAGCGCCCTCAACCCACGGTGAAGCCCAAGTGACCGAAAAAATACTCCCTACTTTGCTCTTGGTTGCGGTGGTGCTCGCGGCCGCCTACTTCCTGTTTCTGAAAGGTGGAGACGTCGGCAGCGCCGACGCACGCCAGCTAGTGAAGGCCGGCGCGCGGCTGGTCGACGTGCGGACACCGGATGAATTTGCGGCAGGCCACATCCCGGGCGCGATCAACATTCCAGTTCAGCAGCTCGACGCGCGAATGAGCGAGCTGCAGCCCAAGGATGCGGCGGTCGTAGTTTACTGCCGCAGCGGTCATCGCAGCGGCAACGCCGCGCGCCTGCTCAAGGGCGCTGGCTTCGTAGCCGTCCACGATCTGGGTCCGATGAGCCGTTGGTGACCGCACGCGGAAGTCACTAGGGCTGCGTCCCAAAAGTAACAATCGATTCGTAGCAGTGTCTGGACCAGAGCAGCGCTAGTCACTCGCGAAGCGAGTGAGGGGGGCGAGACCGGCGAAGCCGGCTCGGGGGGCGGGAAACGCCCCCCCAAACAAGGTAGTGGTGGCGCCGCGAAGCGGCGCAGCGGGGCGCAGCCACGCCCCATAATTCGCTCACGAATTATGGGACACACCACTAGGGCTTTCCCAGGCCGGGCGAGCCCGAGGGCTTCAGTGCGCCGGGGTACCGCGAACGGTGAGCACGGGGATGGGACTGAGCCGCACCAGCTTCTCGGCGACGCTACCCATGATCGCGTGCTCGAGCCCGCGTCGACCGTGGGTCCCCATGATGAGCAGATCCGCTTTTGACTCGTTGATCGCGGCGACGATCTCGCGCCACGGAATACCCATCGAAAGCTTCGATCGGGCGCGTGGCAGCCGCGCGTGGACCTCTTTCAGCTTGCTCGCCAAGCATTCAGCGGCAGCTTTTTCGATGCTCGCGGTAAGCTCCGCCGGGTTTATGATTAGCTCCATGTAGGGATAGACTGGCAGCTCCCACACGTGCAGTAGCGTCAGCTCGGCGTCGAACCTGGTGGCCATCTCGATGGCGAGCTCGATGGCGTCAGCCGATGAGGGGGAGAAATCTGTCGGGACCAAAATGTGTTTGAAGGTAGTCATCGGCTTCCTGGTGGGACGTTGCTAGGCGGCGTTGCGGTGCGGCGAAGGGTGGGGCGTGGCCCGCGCCAGCGCGGCCGGACCCGGTTCGTAGCGCGATAGCCAATTGCCCAACGTCGCCAAGGCTTCGGCTTCCGTCTCCAGACCCAAACGTGCTTGGAGATGGTCGACGAAGTCGTCGTGGATGCTTGGGTGATCGATGCGGCGGTTGGTCATCGCGCGAATACCGTCCTTGGCGGTGACCGGTACTAAGCAAGGTGCGTACCGGGCGCGGATTCACGTGTCGCGCTGACTGGAAAGTTGGCTGCGCGCGCAAGCTTTGCGCTTCACGCAAGCTTTGCGCATTCCCTCGAATTCGCAGACGGCGGGCGCAGACCTACGCGACGCAGCGTGATGCCGCGGGCGCGACCGCAGTCGTTTGGCACGTCCTTGGCAAGCTTGCCGCGGCGTGTCGCAAGTCGCTTCGAGTCCGAAATCGAACCAGGCGCCCTCGTCGACTGGCGGGCCTCGCGCTGGCTTCTCCTGGCGCTTGCTGCTCCTGCTGGCCCTTTCGCTCGCGGCGATGTGGTTCTTGCAGAGCAAAGCCGTAGATAGTGCTGACCCTCTCGTCGACTACTCCGAGTTCTACGGCTGGCTCGAGCAGGGAAAAGTGGCGTCGGTCTTGCTCAAGGGCGACAGCACGATCGATGGCACCTTGAAGGCGCCAGAGACGATTCAAGGCAAGTCGACCAAGGTGTTTCGAAGCGTGCGCCTCGAAGAGGACGACGCGCTGCTGCCACTGCTTCGGAGCCAGCACGTGCAGTTTCGGGTCGTCACGGAGGCGGAGCCGTTCGTGGTTCAGACTCTGCTGAGCATTCTGCCGTGGGCGCTCATCCTCGGAGGTTGGCTTTGGATGTCACGGCAAGCGCAAAAGATGATGGCCGGTGGCGGCCCGTTGAGCATCCTCAAGACCAAGAGTCGCAAATTCGAGAAGAGCGCGACGGTCAACGTTACCTTCGACGACGTGGCCGGCCTCAAATCCGCCAAGCAAGACCTGCAAGAGGTCGTGCAGTTCTTGAAGCAGCCCGAAAAATTCAAGCGACTCGGTGGAAAAGTGCCGCGCGGCGTGCTGCTCGTCGGCCCGCCCGGCACCGGCAAGACACTCTTGGCACGAGCGGTGGCGGGCGAGTCAGGCGTGCCGTTCTTCAGCATCACGGCCTCGGAGTTCATCGAGATGTTCGTGGGTGTGGGGGCCGCGCGGGTGCGAGACTTGTTCGACGAAGCCAAGAAGACTGCTCCGGCCATCATTTTCATCGACGAAATCGATGCCGTTGGTCGCTCCAGGGGCGCGGGGCTGGGCGGCGGACATGACGAGCGGGAGCAAACGCTCAACCAACTCTTGTCGGAGATGGATGGCTTCGACCGCAATGACCTCACCATCGTGCTGGCGGCTACCAATCGTCCGGACGTGCTGGATCCCGCCTTGCTGCGGCCGGGGCGCTTCGACCGTCGCGTGTTCGTCGGCCGGCCCGAGCTCGGCGCCCGTCGCGCCATCCTGGATGTTCACGTCAACCACAAGCCTGTGGGCAAGGACGTGGACTTGGACTCCGTAGCTCGGAACACGCCTGGCTTCTCCGGTGCCGACCTCGCGAATCTGGTCAACGAAGCCGCGCTGAGCGCGACCCGCCGGGGTGCTGACACCATCGACGACGCCGACTTTCGCGCCGCCTACGACAAGATCGTGCTCGGCGATTTGCGTGAAGCCAAGCTGCTCGGCGAAGAGCGGCGGCGGGTTGCGGTGCACGAGTCCGGGCACGCCGTCACCGCGCGATTCTCGCCCGAGGCCGAACCGCTGGAGCGCGTCAGCATCATTCCGCGCGGTATGGCGCTCGGCGTAACCCAGCAGTCTCCGGGCGAGGACCGCCACATCATGACGCTGCCTCAGCTCGAGTCGCGGCTGCGTGTGTTGATGGGTGGCTACGCAGCGGAGCGTTTGGTATTCGGCAACGTGTCCAACGGCGCCGAGAACGACCTCAAGGAGGCCACCCAGCTCGCTTCCAAGATGGTCGCGAACTACGGCATGAGCTCGAGGCTGGGCCCGGTTTACTACGAGCACGACGTCGAGCACCCGTTCCTGGGCCACCGGATTGCGACCGAAAGTGGCGCGAGCGACGCGACGCTCAGCACCATCGAGTCCGAGGCGCGGGCAGTGCTGAACGCCGCGTTTGCGTCGGCCACTAGCCTGCTCAGTGAGCACCGCGCCGACCTCGAAAGGCTGGAGCGCGCGCTCTTGGCGTCCGAGACCTTGGAGCGCGCTGAGCTAGGTGCGCTGCTCACGCCGCAGGCTCTCACGGCTTGAGCCAACCCTTGGGCGAGCCGTTCGGCGTGCCCGACTTCGGGCGCCGGTAGCCGAGCCCCAGTACGATTGGCGGAATCATCAGGTAGGCCAGCCCTACCGATTTGAGAGCAATACGCCCATCCACAAGCAGCGGATCACGCCGCCAACTCTACGTGGAGCCGCTGCAGGAGCTCGCGCAGGTCATCACCAGCGGCGGGCAGGCTTGGCAGCAGCATGGCCAGGTTGCGCTTGACCCAGTCGGGCGTGCTCGGTGACCACGGCTTGCTGGACTCCAGACCGAACAAGTGCTGCCACTCCAACCTTCGGCGCTCCCCGTAAGCCGGCCCCAGCGGTGACGCTTCGATGTTGTGAACTCGCTGCACGATGCGGCGCGCCAGCTCGTCAGCCTCGTGGATTCCAACATTCACGCTTTGCGCGCCCAAAGGGCCCGTCGAGTGCGCGGCGTCACCGGCGAGCCACACCCGACCCTCGCCGAACCGATCGGCCAGCGCCGGATGAAACTCGGCGCTCCCGCTCCATTCGAAATCATGTGTTTGCGCCGCGTACCAAGGCATACGCGACTCGAGCAGCTGGCGTAGCTGCGGCGCCGCCGGAGCCTCCAGCATCGCGACCCCCACCTGAAAAGTGAAGCGAGAATAGTTGCTCTGCAGTGGATAGACGCTATTGGCCGTTCCTCCAGCAAATACCAGGTGCGCTTCGTCTCCTGCGCGATAGTCGGGCGCGTCAAAGAACGCATAGAGCTGCCGCCTTCCCATCGAAACCCATTCGATGCCCAGCTTTTGCCGCACGGCGGACCTGCAACCGTCGGCTCCAATCACGAAGTCGGCGTCGACGGTTTCGGCGGCTACGTCCAGCCATTCTGGCTTCAAGCTGGGGCTCATTCCTTCGACCTGCTCTCGGCGTACGATGCCGAGCCGGGCGCGGTTCGCATCTTGGTCCAACGCGACCAAGCGTGTCTTCCACTCGACTTCCGTACCGAGCTCGCGAAGGCGGGTCGTGAGAGCTTGTCGGAGCACGTCTTGCGGCAAGGTCATGGTGGTCGGTGACAGCTCGCCGGCCGCGGGCATGTCGAGGACCGAGCGGCGCTGACCATCGGCATACAGCGCGAGTCGCGCGACCGGCCGTCCGCGCCACTCGAGCGGCGCCGTGACGCCGAGCGAGTTCAAGACGCGCAACGTGGGGGCGTGCAGCACGGCGGGATAGGTTCGCTTGGTTTCAGCCGTCAGCTCATCGACGATCCTGACGTGGATTCCCTGTTCCCTCAGGCGAATGGCCGCGACCAGGCCTACGGGACCTGCTCCGACGATGAACACCGGAGAGTGTGCGCGTCTCCCGCTGCTTGCTGCGGTCATGCTGCCCACCGATGCATGATCCAAGCCAGTGGGCGGCGCTCAAAGGCGGACTTTTGTCGCGCCCACGAGCCTCGGGAGCATGAGCGCTGGGCACACGAAAAGCCGCCAGCGCACGATTTGCCGCTGCCGAGCCCAGCCCACGCATCGCTTGCGCCAGGACGGCGTGCGGGGCCCGCTCAGCGCTCTGCGTCATCTTGGCACGAGCTTTCTCCGAAATCGCGCAGGCGACGGCTGCTTGAAGCGTGGCCCACAGATTGCTTGGCGCCCCCTGGAGCTCGATTGGCTCGAACGCCTACGTGAAGTCCGAAGGAGAAATCGACATGTCCATCAAGAGTGACGTCAGACACGCCAAACGCCAAGCCGTGGAGCGACTGCTGGCCTTGCGCGACGAAACCAAACTGCAGTTTCACCTGCTTTCCTTGGACGCGCGAAAACGCTGGGACGGCCTCGAGAAGGAGATTGTCGCGCTGGAGGAACGAGCCAGCCACGAAGGCGAAAAAGCCGCCGAAGCACTGATCGAAACCGCGAACGAGCTGACCCGCAACTTGAACGAGCTGATGGCGCGCCAGGTGAACCACTCGGTTGGCCTACTCACCAGCGTCAGCTCGCTCATGGCGACGCACGTTCGCACCTGCCGACCCGACGAGCCGCTCAGTCGAGCCGCTCAGTTGATGTGGGAGACCGATTGCGGCGTCGTCCCGGTCGTCGACCAGCACGAAGTGGTGGGGTTGGTGACGGACCGCGACATCTGCATGGCAACCTACACGCAGGGCAAACCGCCGGAGGCTCTGCGCGTGGACACCGCGATGTCCAAGGAAGTGTTCAGCTGCCTGCCGGACGATTCGATCGGAGCCGCGCTGACCAACATGGGCGCAAAGAGAGTGAGGCGCCTGCCGGTCATGAACGCGGAACGCCGCCTGCTTGGCCTCCTATCGCTGGCCGACGTCATCCGCTGGGCGCGCCCTCTCGACAATCCTGCCGTCGATGCTGCGCTGACGGACGCGCTCGCAGCGATCTCCGCCCGCACACCCCAGAAGTTTCAGGCTGCGGCAGAGTAGCGCAGAGCGACGTGAAGCAAGCAGCGCTCGGTCTCGGGCTACTGGTCATGGTCTTGAACGTTGGCCTGGCTCGGGCCGCAGATCCTCCGAAACGCCCCGTGCCCGACTACGACGGGCGCGGGGGGAAGCGGGAAACGCCCGCACGGAAGGCGCTCTGGGTGCCACGCATTCTGCTCTCACCCGCGTACTTCGTGAGTGAGTTCCTGGTGCGTCGGCCGCTTGGCGCGACCGTCACCGCGGCAGAAAAGGCGCGTGTGCCGAGGATGCTCTACGACTTCTTCTTGTTCGGGCGGGACCACAAGGCAGGTATCGTTCCGATCACGCTCATCGACTTTGGCTTCGAGCCCAGCGTGGGGCTGTACGCGTTTTGGGATGACGCTGGTTTCGAAGGTCACGAATTGCGGCTCCACGGCTCCACGTGGGGCTCGCATTGGCTGTCGGTCACGGCCACGGAGCGATTCCATTTTTCGGATCGCTTGGACGTTACGTTGACGAGCACGGCGACCAGGCGACCCGACTACGCCTTTTGCGGTATCGGGCCGGACTCGCGCGAGACCGAGCTGATGCGCTACTCGGCCGACACCGTCGACTCTCGCGCCCAGTCGAATCTGAGCTTCGCCGGCAGCAGCCTGCTGCAAACCTCCGTCGGCTACCGCGGGGCATCCTTTGGTCACAGCGACTACGACGAAGACAATCGCGGCACGGTTGGCTACCAGCCCTCGGTCGATGACGCGCTGCTCGGCAGGGAACCACCGGGCTTCGTCGATGGCTTCCGGGCGCCCTTCGCAGACGCCAGGCTGGTGCTCGATAGTCGGGAAAGGTCGTCGTCCGAGACCGGCGTTCGCTTCGAGATCTCGGCGGAAGAGGGCGTCGACTTGAAGAACACTCCGGCGTCGGGATGGTTGCGGTACGGCGGCACTGTCGGCGGCTTCTGGGACGTGTTCGATAGCAGTCGAGTCGTGAGCCTTTCGATCTCGGCTTTGATGGCGGACCCGTTGGGTGAGCGCCCAGTGCCGTTTACCCAGCTCGTGGCGCTCGGCGGCCCCCGCTTGATGCCCGGATTCCGCCCCGGACGGCTGTACGACCGTAGCGCCACCGTCGCGACCCTGCGCTACTCCTGGCCGATCTGGGTGTGGCTGGATGGCTCGTTGCAGGTCGCCACCGGCAACGTTTTTGGCGCCAGGTTCGACGGGCTGCGCGCCGGACGCGGGCGGCTCTCCACCGCGCTCGGCGTCGAAAGCCGGGGGTCGCGCGATAGCGTATTTCAAGCTCTGGTAGGCTTTGGTACCGAAACGTTCGAGAGCGGCGCCAATCGATTCTTTGCGCGTCGTAGTGGGGGCGCGAAGTGGCTTTTAGGTATCGAGAAGCCCTTCTCGCCCTCACGCTGCTGGGGTGCGCCTCTGCCGCGCGCTTCCCGTTGCGGGCCCCGCTCACACGTGACGTCGATCAGACGCCGTTCGCGAAAGCGCCAGAAGAATACTATTCGCCCTTCGCGTGGGACGGCGCCAACTACATGGTCTTCCACCCCGTAACCCGTTTGTTGGCGGTCGATCCAGCGGGCCCCGCTCTCAACGTCAACGCTCTGGACGAGGTCCCGAGTTCGAGCTGGTTCGAAAATCGCTTGGGCAGCCGTCCCATGACGTCGGACGAGGTCTCGCGCGGCCCTTGCTCCGACAAAGTGCTCGATCCAAACGGCCCCGATGGGAGCTGGACGATCGACAAGGGCAAGGACAACGGCGCCAACCCGGGCTTTCGCGTGAACATCCCGGGCCTCGGCAAATTCATGCTCAAGACCGATCCAGAAACCGAGCCGGATCGGGCAACGGGTGCCACGGCCATTGCCACGCGCATCTACTACGCGGCCGGCTACCACGCTCCCTGTGACTCCGTGGTGTACTTTCGCCCCTCGCTGCTCAGGCTCCTGCCCGGGCTCACGGTCACGAACAACGAAGGCACTACCAAACCCTTCGATCAGGCCTACCTCGAGCGCATCTTGCGGCAAGCGTCGCACAAGGACGGCCTCGTGCGCATGGTCGCCTCGGCGTGGCTGCCAGGCAAAGCGCTCGGCCCGTATCGCTACGAGGGCACGCGCCACGACGACCCCAACGACGTCATTCCGCACGAAGACCGGCGCGAGCTGCGCGGAGGGCGCCTGCTAGCCGCGTGGCTCAACCACTTCGACACGCGCGAGCAAAACACGCTGGACATGTTCGTGCCGGGCGACAAGAACGAGAAAGAAGGGCCCGGGTTCGTTCGCCACTACATCATCGATTTGGGCGACTGCTTCGGCAGCCAGTGGACGGTCGACGGTATCTCGCGCCGCCTGGGCACCTCGTACATCTTCGACGCTGGACACATTGCCGAAGACTTCGTGACGCTCGGCACGCAGCAGCGCCCTTGGCAGCGGGTGCATCGAACCGGCGGTATCTTCGGCTACTTCAGCGCTCGCGACTTCGAGCCAGAAGCGTGGCGTGGCGAGTATCCGAACCCAGCCTTCGTGCGCATGACCGAGCAGGACGGCGCCTGGATGGCGCGCATTCTGTCCCGTTTCAGCGACGCGCTCACCGCCGCCGCCGTCAAGGTCGGTAAGTACGACCGAGCGAGCGAGCGGTACCTGGTAAGCACGCTGATTTCGCGACGGCAGACGATCTTGCGACGTTACCTGAGCCGGGTCTCACCCTTGGCGCAGGTCGAGGCCGATCGCACCGGCGTATGCGCAGTCGATCTGGCGCGCCAAACCGGCACGGTCCCCAACGAAGCCTTGAGCTTCCGTGCCTACGTCTATCGGGGCAAGCAGCTCGAGCCGGCACCGAAACCGCGTTTCCGCAACGTTCCCGCACCGCGGGTCTGCCTGGAGCTAGCGCATGCCTCGTTTCCGAAGGGGTTGCCGCAAGATTCCGCCGAACGCTACAGGGTCGTCGACATCACGAACGGCTATGCGCCTGGCCCGCTTCGGCTCCACCTGTACGACTTGGGAGAAGCCGGCGGCTTTCGTCTCGTGGGTATTGAACGTCCGCAGTCGCTCACGCACCCAAATTGACGTGCCGCTGAGCAGTCTTGACAGACTGCGGCAAGTGGCAAGGTTGATGCCGCCGAGGCCAGCCTTGGACGCGCGGAGGATCCATGACTTGCAATTGGGCCGCCTACTTGTCGATTCCACTGCTGGCCATCGGCTGTGCTCCGAGCCTTGCCGCGCCGCCTGAAACCGCGCTGGCGCCGCGCGCCGTCGATAGCAGCTTCGTCTGCGAGCACCTTGCCGACCGATTCGTGGGGTTGCCAAGCGTTGCGACCGCGGGCACTGCCTCCTCGCGCCCTGCACCGCTGGTTGGCCGCTGGTGGCTGCGGACTTGCTCGGCGACGGGTGATAGGGACGAGCTTCACGTTCGCCTGCAAGGCCCGGGCTGGTATTTCGTCGACAAAAATGACGGCAATCTGGCGCTACGCCAGCAAGTGCCGTTCAACCTGAGCATCGAGCTTACCGGTCGTCTGAACGTGACGAGCACCGACAGCGTCTTCTCGGTCTGGCTGCACCCGGAGCGGGAGCCTCGCGTCGACATTCAGGTGTCCAAAGAGCTCGACGTCAGGGCAAGCTCGGCGTGGGGCAGCGTTCTTCGGCTAATGCCGCTGGTTCCGGTGCGTTCGATCGCGGCCAATCGCTTCTCCGAGTCTGCGACGGAGGCGCTGCGGCTCAAGCTTCGAGAAGGCGCAACGGTGACGTACGATGTCGCCGCAGGTCAAGCCGACGCCACTCTTGGCAGGCTCGGTGTCGGTCAGACGCCGCAGAACGCCTTCCAAGACAGCGTCCCTTGGTTGATCAACGACCGGCTCTTCTTGGACGACGCGACGGTCCACGTCGTCGGGCCGATCACCGCGGGCCCGACTCGTCTGGACGTCACCGTCGAGCAGGGCGCCGGCGTTCGTTACCGTGCGCTCTGCGCAGAGGACATGGACAAGGACTATTCCGCTCTCGCGCAAGGAAACGCGGCGGCCATCGCGGCCGACCCGGCCTTGGCGATTGGAAGCGTGGCCGGACTGGGCAAACACACGACTGATTTTCGTGTCGACGGCTGCAAGTTCTACCTGGTCATCTCGGCCCTAAAGCCCGCAGATACGCTCGTTTCCGTCAGGGTGCGGGCCTAAGTTGCGCCTTTCATTGGGCGTCGAGCGCGCGCGTGACGTCGCCGCCGCTGCGCGCGCAAATTCGGCGCCTCGCGCAAGATTTTCGGCGAATGCCGACGGAGGAAAGCTGACTATTTCGTACAAACCAGATTGCGTTTCGAAGGGCAGTGGCCATGTTGGCTCGCGCAGCGCCGAACCGCTGGGGCGCGCGAAAGCCAGGTCACTCATGCACTCGCTCGCTCGCTCTTTCGGATTGGTCGCACTCGCCGTGGCCTGTGGCAACGGCCTGTCGCAGAACGAACACGGCAACCTGTCGGCCAGGACGCTGGGCTCGCTCGAGTTCGAGCTCGCAGACCGCGGAGCGCCCGACGCCGGGCTGCTCGCCAGCTGCGGCGACGGCAGCGTCACCAAGGCCGGTGAGGCTGCGTTGCAGCGGCTGCCGTTCCTCCAGCAGGTCACGAGCGAGACGGCGATAATCGTCTTCAAGACGACGCAGCCGGGATCCGTGAACATCGAGCTCACGAGCACGGACGGAGCGCTCGTTTCCAACTCCGTCTCTCAGGCGGACCCGAGCGTGGCGGACGGTACGCAACAGCTGGTGCGGCTCGAGGGGCTACAGCCCTCACACACGTACTGCTACTCGCTCGACGGCCTGACCGCTGCTGCCGGCTTTCGTACCGCGCCGGACCTGGGCAGCGAAAGGTCGGTGCGCTTCGTCGCGTTCGGTGACTCCGGCTCGGACGACTCGGATCAGTTCTCGCTGCTGAGCCAGCTGCAGACCGTTCCGTTCGACCTGATCGTGCACACGGGAGATCTGGCCTACGAGAGCGGCACCATCGCTCAGCTGGACCGCACGGTGTTCGACGTCTACGCGCCGCTGCTGCGCAGCTTTGCGCTGTTTCCGGTTACCGGCAACCACGACTACGACACCAACCATGGCGCGCCGTTCATGCAGGCCTTCGTGCTGCCCGAGGACGGTGACCCCACGCTGCCCGAGCGTTGGTATTCGTTCGATTGGGGTAACGTGCACTTCGTCGGGCTCGACACGGAGCAGACGGGCGACGCAGAGGCCGCGTGGCTCGACGAAGATTTGAAGCAGAACGAGCTGCCGTGGACCATCGTATTTGCTCACAGGCCGCCGTACTCTTCCGGGGAGCACGGGAGCGACGCGGCGTTCCGGCGGTACTTCGTGCCAGTGCTCGAGAAGTATCAGGTCCCCCTGGTGTTGAACGGCCATGATCACGAC
>DATAKF010000202.1:0-57712 GCA_036261775.1 Polyangiaceae bacterium
TGGTTGGCGCAGGGCGCCTTGCCAGCGGGCGGAATCGACTGTCCGTGAGCTAGAGAAGGTGCGTTTGCGGTGCTGCGACTGGCCGGCTACGCTCCGCGTGGTGCGTCGTCGAGTAACCCTTGTTTGTTTATTTCTGGGCTCGCTCGTCGTTGCCTGTTCCAGTGACGACTCCAACCCAGACCCGTCGAGCGGCGACGCAATACCTGGCTGCGTCCTCCAAGTCATCGAGGACAAATGCCAGCGCTGTCACGGAGACCCATTGCAACACGGCGCTCCAGTCGCGTTGCTCACCGTGGACGACTTT
This sequence comes from Polyangiaceae bacterium, assembly GCA_036261775.1. GTDB lineage: Bacteria > Myxococcota_A > Polyangia > Polyangiales > Polyangiaceae > PMG-095. Next base: position 305 of record DATAKF010000202.1, read on the forward strand.
CAGGCTCGGTACTTCGACAGCGACTCGAAATGGTGGCAGGTCGCGGCCCAGCAGGTCGAGACGGACGCGATGCCCTTCGTGGTCCTCAACACCCTTCCAGAACCCGTCATGCCTCCCGTCGAGCCGCTGACCGCCGACGAAAAAGTAACGTTGCTCCGCTGGTTGAAAGCGGGCGCGCTGCCCGCGAGCGACGGCGACTGCGAGTAGCCCGAGAGCCGCGCCACTTGGGCTGGGAAGACCAAGACGAGCGAAGGGGCTCCGGATTCGTTGTCTCGCTAGCCTGGTCGCGTTCGCCCGCGCGAAAGCTCCCAAGCGACCGATCGAAGGGCCAGCGCGGGCCGTTGCGCCGGTCCAGGCGAAGCCCGCGCATCAACCGCGTTCGCGCGCTTGGCAGCTCCACCCGGAAACGCCCTTCAAGTTGGTGGGCGAGGGCTTGCGCGACTTGTCGACATGCGGGCGCCCTACTTCGGCGTAGGGAGCGGTCTCGTGCTCGCTTGGTGGCTCATTGCCGCCGAGCGCCAAACTGAACAAGCACCATGCCCGTCACCACCGTCCGCCCGTTCGGTGCCATAAAGGTTAGAGTTATCATAGTGTTAGAAGCTGTGACAGGCTACGTCCGCCGTTCAGTTGACAACTGAACAGTCGAGCAGTACTAATCAGCTCACAACGACGCCGAGAGACGTCGGACGATTCAACGGGAGCCCCGCGCGGCTCCGCTTTAGGAGCTGCACCATGGAAGACAAGCGGAATTCGAAAGCGCTCGAGCTCGCGATCGCCAGCGTTCAGAAAGAGTTCGGCGACGGCGCGATCATGCGCCTCAAAGACGGCGAGAAGATCGGCGGAGACGTGCAGGTCATTCCGACCGGCTCGCTCGGCTTGGACATCGCGCTCGGCATCGGTGGCTACCCGCGCGGCCGCATCGTCGAGATTTACGGCCCTGAATCGAGCGGTAAGACCACGCTCACCCTGCACGCCATCGCCAACGTGCAGCGTCAGGGCGGCGTCGCCGCCTTCATCGACGCCGAGCACGCGCTCGACATCGGCTACGCGCGCAAGCTAGGCGTCAAGACGGACGAGCTTTTGATCAGCCAGCCTGACTACGGCGAGCAGGCGCTCGAGATTGCCGACATGCTGGTCGCTTCCGGCGCGGTCGATCTGGTCGTCGTCGACTCCGTCGCTGCGCTCGTGCCCAAAGCCGAAATCGAAGGCGACATGGGCGACTCGCACGTCGGTCTCCAAGCGCGCTTGATGAGTCAGGCGCTGCGCAAGGTCACGGGCTCGGTGAACCGGTCCAAGTGCATGATCTTCTTCACCAACCAGATCCGCATGAAGATCGGCGTGATGTTCGGTAGCCCCGAGACCACGACGGGCGGTAACGCGCTCAAGTTCTATGCTTCTGTGCGCCTGGACGTTCGCCGCATCGGCGCCATCAAAGAGGCGGGGCCGCCCGGCAAGGACATGGTCGTCGTCGGCAACCGCACTCGCGTGAAGGTCGTGAAGAACAAGATGGCCGCACCCTTCCGCGAGGTCGAGTTCGACATCTTGTACGGCCAGGGCATCAGCCGCTCGGGTGAGGTCGTCGACATGGGCGCGGACGCCAACATCATCCAGAAGAGCGGCGCGTGGTTCTCGCTCGATGGAGAGCGCATCGGGCAGGGCCGAGACAACGCTCGCACCTACCTGGAGCAGCACCCCGCGCTGATGGAAAAGGTCGTCACCAAGGTGATGGAACACAACGGCTTGAAGCGTGGTGGGCCCGCCGGTGACGTCGCTGCCGGCACATCCGCCGCGCCGGTTTCCCCGAAGGGCCCGGCTCCCGAAGGCGCAAAATCGGGAAAAGGTGAAGCCGGCGCTGCGCCGGCCGCCGACGTCAAATCGCCGAACGGCTCTTCGCCAAACGGCGCCAAGCGCCCACCCAACGCTCGCCCCAGCTGAGCCAAAGCGCGAAGACAGCGCGCGCTCGCTGAGCACGCGCTGAACGCGCTCATCACAGATCCCAGGCAGCGGCCGGCGTCGTCCATTGCAGCTGGACGGCGTCGGCCATTGTTTTTGCGGCCGACCCACCTGCTTTGGGGGGTGTCTACCCCCTAAATGACCTCATCCTTCCGGGCGAGGACCACGGCGGCCCCTGAGCCGGTTTTGGGCCTTTCTCCGCGGGGCCCGATGGCCGAAGGAGCGGAATGGTTTTGGGGTCGCGCACTTACGAATACCTGAACCAGTGGACTCATTGGTTTTCTTCAAGCGTGCGAATTTATTGATAAATGCCTGATTCCTTGACGGGCCTCACAGCGACCCCTAGGGAAGCCAGATGGGCTCTTTCCGAGGGAGCTCCGAGGTCCTGGCTCTGATGGCTCCGCAGCTCCGATTCCCCTGGCACGCACCACCGGTTGGTCGCTTCAGTCGCGCGCGCGCGACGGCTGCTGCTCCTCGGATGGCGACCGCTGCCGTGCGTATCCCGCAGCAGTCGATCCAGTTGCCGATCAAGGGCCTAGCGAAGGGCCCCCAGATCTTCATCCACGAAGGCGCGCGCCAGGCGCTAGAGCGGCGGCTGGAGCTGGCCTTTGGCGGGCCCGTGCAGTTGGGCGTGACCGACAACCTGCGCCGTATGGTCACCCAGACCAAGTCACGCGGCCGGCTGCGCGTGCGGCTGCACATGATGTTCTTGGGCGCCGAGGACCGCGTGAAGGCGGCGCTGGTGGCCTATGTGGTCCACGGGGAGCGCGAGGCGTCACAGGTCGTCGGCGACTTCATCGAGCAGAACCTGCACCGCATCCGCGCCTCCCGAAAGGCGCCCGGGCGCCTGGTCAGCCGCGGCCAAGTACACGACCTGGATGCGATTTTGCACGATGTGAACCAGCGCTACTTCGCCGGTACCGTGGGCGACGTGCTGATCACCTGGGGGCGCAAGACGCGCCCGCGCGACAACAAGCGGACCAGTATCAAGCTCGGGAGCTACAGCGCGACCGAAAGGCTGATTCGCATCCACCCGGTGCTGGACCAGCGCTGGGTGCCTCGCTACTTCGTGCAGTACATCGTTTACCACGAGCTCCTGCACCACCTGGTGCCCGAGGCCCGCGTCTCCGGCCGCGTGCTCCTCCACCCGCCCGAGTTCCAGCGCCGCGAGCGCGCCTTCCAAAAGCTGTCGCGCGCCCTGGCGTGGGAGCAGAAGCATATCGACCGGTTGCTGCGGGCTCGGTAGGGGGCGTTCGGGCCTCTTTCGCAGGTGGGCGGGTGGTTCCGGGTCGATTGTCTTTCTCGCTGCCGCGGGTGGCTGGAGCGTCCTGCGTCCGTGGTGTGCTGATCCACAGCTGGGTGCCGGTCTCGCCGGTTTCTGAGGGTCGTTTCTGCTTTGGTGATCGTGATCTGGCTTCGCCAAGGTGCGGCTGACCTCGATCCAGCTCTCGGGGGCGAGCCCCGAGAGCGACCTCTGACACGAAGATTTACGACTCGAGAGCAGCCGCGACCACGCACGACAGGTGGGCGCGGCCAGCTGGACGCGCGTAGACCAGGCCTACCCCCACCAAGCGGCTCGCCTGCTGCAATCGCCCGAAGGCTGCCACCCGCGCGTCTGCTGCAACGCCCGCACGTCTGCTGCAGCCCCGCCAATCTTGCAAAACCAAAGCTGCTGCAGCCTCTCGCTCTCGACCCTTGAGTCTCGCAAAGTAACAGCTGCTGTCGCTCTCGCTTCTCGAGCCGTCAGTCTTGGGCAAGCCGTACGGTTTGGTGGTTGCTCGCGCTCGCTCTCGAGTCGTCAGGTACCTGTACGGAGATCGCTTTCGCGGCTTGCCCGCGAAAGCTGGATCGAGGTCAGCCGCACCTTGGCGAAGCCAGATCACGATCGTCAGAGTAGCCACGACACACAAACTGGCGAGGCCAGCGCCCGCTGTTTCACCAGCAAACGAGGTACGCCAAACCTAGCAGCCACCAGCGGCAGCGAAAAAGAAGAGCAGCCCACCTGGCAGCTCAGGTCACCACGGAGACCTACATCTCCAATGCGAGACCGAGCACCCAACTGCTGCTTCCAATGTCGAGCACGGACTTGGAGCCAAACCCATCCAGCTGCGGCCTAAACCACTCCGCGAAGACGTAAGAGTTGTTGATGCCGGTCAGGCCGTCGGCGCTGACGGCGTCGTCTTCGTCGAGGACGTCGAGCAGGAACATGGCACCGAGCGCGTAGGTGAGGCCGTAAGAGGCGCCGCGGCCAGCCTTGCCTTGGTATTTGGCGCTGCGCTGGCCGTCCGAAGACCACCAGATGCCGTAGCCGACGCCAAGCTTGGCGTACGGAACGAGCGGAATCTTGAGCTCCCGGGGCAGCACGTCGGCGCGCGCGACGGCGACCAGGTACATCGGCATGATGGCGAGCCGCGTGCTCGACGAAGACGTACCGCTGCCGTCCGCGTAGGCGGCCTTGGCCGTGAACTTGGTGTAGCCCCAGCCCAGGCCTGGCGCGAGCGTCCCGAAGTGTGGGATGCGCACCAGCTGCCAGTCGACCTCCGCCCCGAACATGTAGCGGGTGTCACCGCCGAACGTGCTTTCGAATGGCGTGCTGTCGAGCTGGCTGTCGACCTCGGGCCGGTAGCGGCCGAGGCGCAGCTCGAACGCGGCTTCTTGCTTCGACTCGGACTGCTGACCGCGCTTGCTGCCGTAGCCGCCGAAATCGTCGACGCCCTGGGCGTGGGCCGTGAGGCAGGTGAAGGTGCAAGCGACGCCGGCGAGGGCTGCGAAGCTGCTCGCGACGCGGTTCATTGGCGCCTCCTCCACAGCGCGCACGCGAAGGCTAGTAGCGTCAGGCCCCACAGGGTGGTGCCCTGGTGCGCGGGCGCGAAGGTGCAGAAGCCACCGCCGGCTTCACCGCCCGCCTCGCGGTACGCCTCGTAGAAGCCCGTCGTGTCTTTGGGGATATTGCACGCGAGCTGTGAGAGCACGCCGACGTTGTTCACGTTGTCCTCGGTGGCGACGGCCACCACGTATTCCATGTCGTTGGTCAGTACGGGCGAGGTCTCGCCGCCGGTGGCACCCTGCGCACCGATCTCCCCGCACTCGATGGCGCCGGCGGGCGGTGGCTCACCGGGTATCAAGATTGCCGAGTGGCAGTTGGTGTCGACGCTCGTGGTGCCGGCCGTGCCTGCCGTTGCGGTGGCGGTTCCGCCCGCGTCGACGGCCGATGCGCCGCTGTCGGCGCCGCCGGTGTCAGCGCTGGTGGTGCCGCCCGTATCGGTGCCGGCGGATCCGCCCGTTCCCGCGGTGGCGGGGGGATCACCAACGGGGCTGCAGTAGAATTTGTAATGGAGCAGGTTGGTCTCACCGCTGGGCGCGGTGAACTTGGTGACGAGCGTCTCGTCGCCCGACGCGGCCGTAACGCCGGTGGGCGGCGGCGGCGCCTTCACGTCGTACGAGAACGCCCAGCTGGTCGTGCCCGTGACGAGCGAGTTGTTGGTGTTCGGATCCGAGACCACGAAGTACAGCGTTCGGGTTTGCAGGCCCGCCGTCGTCGAGGCGTCGCATTGCTCGACGGCCTGGCTGACCTCCGAGCCAGGGGTGGCGACCATGTCGCGCAGGTGAATCTCGACCCTTTGGTCGAGCGGGGCCAGATTGCCCGTCAGCAGCGTGCAGGTTCGGCTGACTGCGGTGGGGCTACGGTTCGCGTAGTTGTCGCAGCCCGTGCCGGCCCAGACCTGGAACAGCGCGTTGGTTGGTGCGCCGCGGATGGCCAGCGAGAACGTCGCCGTCGCGTCGTCGAGGCAGTCCTTGCGGTTGAACTTGTTGATCAGGCGATCGGCGGCTCGGTTCGTCCAAATCGGCGGACTGAAGCTGAGGGTGCCGGCAGCTCGGGCCGGTGCGGTCGAGAAGGCGAGGGCGGCGAGCCAGAGCGTGGCGACGAACAGGCGAAAGAGACGCATGCGGACGGGGCTTTATGAGCACACGGCGTGCCACGCCGCAATCGCCGTGCTCAGCGGGCAGAAAGGCCCGCTTGGCGGGGCTTTCGCGGCATCGCGAGCCCGTGCGGCGCGCCAGGATGGCGGGAAGCTGCGCCCGACTGACAAACTGTCAGAGGCGCACGTCGACGTGCTGCTGGCGGCGCAGGTTGTCGAGCCAGGCGCGGCGAGCCTGGGCCATCTTGTCCATGTACACCCGTTCGCCCAGCTCACGCTTGGCGGACTCGAAATCGGGCAGGTTGGACGGGTCGCGCTCCAGCACCTTGAGAATCACGAAGTCTGCCCCGACCCGGAAGGGCTGTGAGACCTGCCCGACGGCCAGAGCCTGGGCGTTGCGTTGCAGCTCGGCTGGCAGCAGGTTCGGTTGCACTTTGTTCATGGCGCCACCGTTGGCGCGCGAGGTGGAGTCTTCCGACGCGGCGCGGGCCACGCTGGCAAAGTCTTCACGTGGCAAGCGCGCGGCCGCGGCGTCGATCAGCTTGCGGGCCTCGGCGGCGGAGCGGCCAGCGCCGTGCACGACGATCCACGCAAGACGCACGCCGAGTTGCCCGCGCTCTTCGGCTTCGAGCTTGGCGTAGGCGGTCTTCAGGTCTTCTTCGGTGATGCGCACGCGGCCCTGCAGGCGCACGTTGAGCAGCTTGGCCTCGAGCAGCTGACGTCGCAGCTCTTCGCGGTACTTCGACTCGGGCATGCCCGCTTGTGAGGCTTCGGCCAGCACTTGCTCGACGGTCAGCTTGTTCTGCTGCGCGACGCGCTTGAGGGCTTCGTCGATTTCGATGGGCGTGATGTTGACCTTGGCTTGCGCCGCGGCCTTCTCCATCAGCTCTTCGTCGACGATCTTTTGCAGGACCGCTTTGTAGACCTGAGAGATGGCGGCGTTGCGCTGGGCTCCGACCGGAACCGACTGCTGCACCTGGAGCATGAACGGCTCGGCTCGGCGGCGCAGGTCGCTCAGCAGGATGGCGCGCTCACCCACCGTGGCCACGATGCGCTCGACCACGGTGGCCTGAGCCGTGGTGGTGGTGAGTAAGAGACCCACGCCTCCGAGGGCGGCGGTGGCAAGCAGGCGCTGGAGCGAGGGTCGTAGGGCCAAGGGCGCAGGGTCATAGCACTCCCGGCTTGCACTATGGAGGGCGTTTGGCGATGCTGTCCGGGTATGGGGCGTTTGGCTTTGGGTGCTGCGCTACGGTCCTTTGCGGGCGGGAGCGTGGTTTTGCTGAGCGCGGCCACCGGCTGGGCCCAAGTGCCCTCGGCTCCGCCCAGGCCGGCCCCGCAGCGCCCGGTGCCGCCTGCGGCCGAGCCGCTGCCTCCTCAGCCGCCGCCTCCACCGGCCGCCGAGCCCGCCCCGGTGCCCCCCAAGCCGCCGGCCCCCGCGCCCGCTGCGCCAGCTCCTACCCCGGCCGCGCCGCCGCCGCCGCCAGCGCCCGCGGTCGAGCCGCCGCTGGACCTGCCGAAGAGCGAGCCCAGGCGCCCGGCGTTCTTGAAGACGCGCGAAGAGATGGAGCGCATCAAGCCTTCACGCGAGCGGCGTGAAGCACCGGCGCTTGCCGAGCCGGCGGCGCCGGCTCCCCAGGCGGTGCCCAAAGACTTCTTGCTCAACGCGTCACCGTGGGTCGACTTCACGCTGACCAGCTTCTACATGGAGAACCGGGTCGGGAATTTCCTGAACCTCGGCGTGCAGTTTGGCGGCTACCTGTGGGAGCGCCTGCGCGTTTCAGGGCGGTTGGTGGTCCCGCTCGAAGACGTGAACGACGATGTTTCGAACTACAGCTACGGCAGCAGCAGCAGCGGTGACGGCGCGTTCAGGCGTGTCGACGCGCGCTCCATGTCGGCCTTGTACGGCGCTTCGGTGGGCCTTTTGATCACCAACTCGAAGTCGTTCGTGTTCGGTCCCAGCATCGAGCTGCAGCGCACGGATGTTTCGGCGTACGGCACCGCCGTCGCGTTCGGGCTGCCGTTCGAGTGGACGACGCAGAAGAACCTGCGCATTGGCTTCGAGCTGGCGATTGGCCACGCTTTTGGCGGCAGCAGCCAACAGGTGTGCCGGACCTTCAGCACGCCCACGACCTCGTGCGGCGAGCGCAAGGTCGATCGTGAATCCGGCATGACCGTGCTCTTTCAGTACAACATGGGCTGGGCGCTGGGGACGTTCTAGGCGTGGGTTCCATTCTCGAGCCGAGTTCAACAGCCGATCCGCCCGGCAAGCCTGGTTTCTGGCGAGGCTTTCGCGAGGACCGGAGCGGAGCGTAGGTGGCTACGTGAGCACCGGACCGCAGCGAAAACGAAGCCAGAAGCCAGGATCGCCGGGCGTGGTCTCCAGTGGGAACGCGCTCAAGAACAACACGCTACATCTGCATATCTGGGCGGCTGGCAGTCGTGACGAAGTAGTTGCGCGGCCAGTGGCGGTAGTACTCGGCTTTCATTACCGGCGTCCCGTCTTCGGGATCGACTTCGTCGGTGATCTTGCCCAGCACGCGCACGAGCGAGCCGCGGTTCACGCTCTTTTCGCCGATGTCGTCCGAGGGTGAAAGCTTGAGCAGCGCGTGCACGATCGCGAACTCGTGCTCGCCGACGGTGACGCGACAGGTCTGTTCGTCCAGAGCTTCGCACAGGTTGCGCGCTTCCAGCGTGCGCACGCTGAGCGTGACGTAGGCCATGCCGCTCGGCCCTTCGGCGCGCTTGTTCACGACGCCGAACACGCTGACCTTGCGCTTCTTCCACTCGACCTTGTCGCGCTCGGCCATGACAGGGTCGTACTCGTGCGCGCCCTCGGCGGCCTCGCTCTCGGGGCTGAGCGGGACGTAGGTGCGGCTGTAGCCGTAGGGGCCGGCCGAGCCGCAGGCGGTGACGAACAGAACGGAAGCGACAGCGAGCCAAGAACGCATGGCACGCGACTATCACGACCGAAAGCGCTCCGGAAGCGGGCGCGCGCCTGCGGCGCAAGGCCTACATCCGTTCGGGTGCGTCTACGCCCAAGAGCGCCATGCCTTGCATCAGCACGCGCCCGGTCAGGTCCGTCAAAGCGATGCGAGAAGCTCGCATTTCCGGCGGCACTCCTTCCCTCAAAATGGCGCAGGCGTCGTCGGCCCAGAATGACGCAAAGGCGCTGGCGAGCTCGTACAGGTACGACGATAATTTGTGCGGTTCCAGCGTTGCCGCGACTGACTCCACCGCTTCGCCGAAGCGCACGAGCAGGAGCGCCAGCGTGCGTTCGCGCTCGTGCTGAATCCGGATCGCGCCAGGGTCGACCGTTTCGCCCGCGGCGAGCTTGCGCAAGAGCGAGCGGCGGCGCGCCTGCGCGTACTGCAGGTACGGCCCGGTGTTGCCTTCGGGCTCGAGCATCCGATACCAATCGAAGACGTAGTCCTTGATGCGATCGCTCGAAAGATCTGCGTACTTGATGGCGGCGAGCGAAAGGCTGACGGCCAGCTGTTCTTTGGCCTCTGCCGACATGTCCACGCCGCGCTGCTCGAGGATGGAAAGCGCGCGATGGCGGCCCTCGTCGAGCAGCTCGATCAGGCGCAGCGTGTCGCCGGAGCGCGTCTTCATCATCTTGCGGTCACTGCCCAAGATGGAGCCGAAGCCGACGTGCTCGGTGCGCACGCTGTCCGGCACGTAGCCGGCCATGCGCGCGACCGCGAACACCATCGCGAAATGTTGAGCTTGGGGCGAGCCGACGACGTACAGAATGCGGGTGCCGCGCAGCTCTTGCGCGCGGTAACGGAGCGCGGCCAGGTCCGTCGCGGCGTAGCCGAAGCCGCCGTCCGACTTGCGCACGATGACCGGCAGCGGCGCGCCTTCGCGGTTCTTGAAGCCATCGGGGAACACGCACAGAGCGCCTTCCTGGATGCTGGCCACGCCGCGCGTCTCGAGATCGCCGGCAATTTCCGACAAAAACGCGTTGTAGAAGCTCTCGCCGCGGGTGTCGGCGGGCGTCATGGTGACGCCCAGCCGCGCGAAGACCTTCTCGAAATGCAGCTTGGAGGCGTCGACCAGCGCGCGCCACAGGCTCAGCGTAGTGGCGTCTCCGCCTTGCAGCAGCACGACGCGGTGGCGCGAGCGCTCGGCGAAGCTCGGGTCATCGTCGAACTTCTTGCGCGCGGCTTTGTAGAAGACGTCCAGCTCGCCTACCGAGAGCTCGGCGGCGTTTTCGGTTCCGCCCAAATCCAGCAGGTGCTCGATCAGCATGCCGAACGGCGTGCCCCAATCGCCGATGTGGTTCTGGCGGATCACGCGGTGGCCCGAGAACTCGAGCACGCGCACCAAGCAGTCGCCGATCACGCACGGGCGCAGGTGGCCGACGTGCATCTCTTTGGCGACGTTGGGGCCGCCGTAGTCGACCACGACCGTGTCGGGCTGCGCCGTGGTGCCGACACCCAGGCGCGGGTCGCGCAGGGTTTGGGCCAGCAGGCGATCGAGGTAGTCGTTCTTCAGCGTCAGGTTGATGAAGCCAGGACCGGCTATTTCGACCTTCTCGCAGATGTCTTCGGCCTTCAAGGCGGCGATCAAGGCTTGGGCCACGTCACGCGGTGGACGCTTCAGGCTCTTGCCCAAGCTCATGGCGAGGTTGGCTTGAAAGTCCGCGCGGTCGGACCGGCGCACGAGCGGATCGACCCCCGCGTGCTCGGGGCCAAATGCGCTGGAAACAGCCTGCTGGAAGCGCTCAGCCAGCTCCTGCTGCGGTGACTTGACGACGTCGGTCATGGCGAGGACGGCTGTATAGCACCTTGCGCACGACGCTCACGGACCAGCCGCCAGAAGCGCGCGCCAAGCTCGAGGGCGAGCAAGCCGAGCAAGAGCCAGCCTAGCTCCGGCGAGGCATCCACTTGCGGCGCCCCGGTGCTCTGGGTGGCGCGCCACGCCTGGGGCAAGTCCTGCTTCGGGACGCTCAGCACTTCTTCGGCCGGAAGGACGATGAAGCGTGCCTCGGTCTTGCCGCCGAGGTTGATCTCGTAGCGCCCGGTCGTTTCGGGCGTGACGACGCGCTGGCCATCGGCTTCCCGTAGCGTGAGCGGACCAGAACGGCCGCTGACCTGCAAGGTGCCCTTGGTCGGAAACCACCACTCGGTGCCGGCCTCGCTGGCGCGCGGGCCACGTCGGCGCAGCGCTTCGCCGACCAGGTGATCGAGCAGCGCCAAGAACGCCGGGCGCAGCGGCAGGTCGCTGACCTCTACCGATACCGGTAGCCCAACGCTGAACAATAGACCGCGGCCGCGCTCTTGGCGGGTCAGCAGCACCTTGCCGTCGCTCCAGCGTCCGACGACCTCGGCGCCCGGCAGGAGAGCGGTGTCCAGGCGTGCGCGTCCTTTGGGCGCGAGCTCTTTCAGGCTCTCGGCTTCGGTGCCGAGCCAACCGAGCGAAGCGATGTCGACGCTGCTGGTCGCCGGAATGGGCTCCCAGTCGACGGCGCCGCGCAGAAACGGCTCCAGGCTGGCACCCAGCTGCGTGTCGTGCGCGCGCGCGCCCAAAAACAGCGCCGCCACCGCGCCGCCCTCGAGCCAGCTGTCGATGGCTCCACGAGTCTCTGGCGTGAGGCCGGGCGGATCGTCGATGAACAGCGCAGCGATGTCGCTCAGCTCGCCGGCTTCTCGCGGCAACTCGGGCAGCGGCCGCACGGGCACGCCGTAAGGCAGCGAGTGCAGCGCCTGCTCGAGCAGCGGCGCGCCGCCCGTTGCGACTGCCTCGACCTCCGTGTCGACGTGCACGGCCAGGCTGAGCCCGCGCGATTCCGGCGCGACCTCGGCGCGGTCATCGTCGGGGTTTTGATCACTGCCAGTCAGCTCGACGCTGGCGCTCGGCTCGGGCTTGGCTTCGAGCGTCAGCGTCTGCTCGCCGCGCTGCACGACCAGACGCGCTTCGGCCTTGGCTCCAGCTTTGCTGACCAGCCGCACGCTGCGCGAGCGCGCCGCGGCTTCGGTCGAGCAAGCGACTGTCACGCTGATGCGCGGCCCGCTTTGCTCGGCGCGCAACACGCCGCAGTCGTCGGCCTTGGTGGCAAGCTCCGGCAACGCGGCCCACACGTCCGTGCCGGGCTCGGCTGGCAGCTCTCCTGCCAAGTCGCTGAGCAACACGACGCGCTTGTCTTTGTGCGGCAGGCTGCTCAGCGCGGCGCGGGCGAGCGCCAAGGCAGCGCCCAGGTCCGTGGCGCGATCGCTTGGCTTCAGCTCGTCGATGGCGCGGCCGGCGGCCTGCAAATCGGTGCCAGCAGCCAGCGACAAACGCGCGGGCTTTCCAGCCTGAATCAGCGCGACAGCGTCGCCGTCGCGCGCCGAAGCCAACAGCTCGTGCGCGCCCTCGCTGGCGCGTTGAAAGCGCGTTTTGCCGCTCGGTAAGCGCGTGCGCATGCTGGCCGAGTCATCCACCACGATCGCGATCGCCACGGAGGCGCCGCCGCTGCGGCCCAGGGCCACGCGCGAGCAACGCACGAGCGGTCCGGCTCCCAGGGCCGCCAGGGTCAAGATCATCAGCGCGCGCAGCAAGAGCAGCCCGCGATCTTCCAGTCGGCTGCGTTCGCGGGCGGTGGAGCGCGTGGTCGGCACCAGGGCCGCGGCCGGGAAGGGTTGCTCGTTGGCGCGCCCGCGCCGCAGCAGGTGCGCGAGCGTGGGCGCAGCGACGAGCAGCGAAAGGCCGAGGGCGAAGATCGTGACGAAGCTCAAGCAGACGGCTCCACGTGGCTGCTCAAAATGCGACGCACCAGCTCTTCGGGCGCGTCATTGGTCGCGCATTTCAACAGGCGCCCGCCGCGCGGCAAGAGCTGCTGCTCGGCGCTCTTTTGCGCGGCCGCGAGCGCCGCCAAGTAGTTTTGGCGCGACAGCGCGGCGTCGGTCTCGATCAAAGTCTTGCCTTCGAGCGCACGCAGCTGCACCGCGCCCTCGAAGGGAAAATCTCGCTCGGCGGGCGACAAAACCTGGATCACCTGCAGCATGCGGCCGCGCGTGGTCAGCGTGGTCAGCGTCTCCAGGCTGCCGCCCGGTAGGTCCAACATGTCGGTCAGCACGACCTGAATGGCGCCGCGGCGCGCCGAGCGCTGCGCCTGACCCAAGGCTTGCTCCAGGACGCCGCGGTCAGCGCTCAAGTCGCCGTCGGGCTCGGCGTCTTCCAGCGCGATGGCAATGCGCTCGAAGGCGTCGCGACCGGAGCGCGGCGGAATAGGGCGGGTGCCCTTGCCGCCAATGAAGTCGAGCGCGACGCGATCACCCGTGCGCACCGCGATGTACGCCAGCGCGGCCGCGATCAGCGCGGCGAAGCCGTACTTGGGGCCAGGGCCGCCGGGGCCGGTGTACGACATCGATTTGGTGGCGTCGACGAACAGCCACAAGTCGCGGTCGGTCTCGGTCTCGAACTCGCGAATCAAGAGCTCGCCGTGGCGCATCAAGGCGTGCCGATCGATGTAGCGCAAGTCGTCACCCGGCACGTAGGCGCGGTGGCCGCCGAACTCGACGCCCGAGCCTTTGCGTGGGCTCTTGTGGCTGCCGGCGTATACGCCGTCGGCCACGCTGCGCGCCTTGAGGCGGAGCGGCGCGAACGCGCCCCAGTCGAGCTTGGACTTGATTTCCGTCACGTGGCGCGACCACAGGCTGCCAGAATTTTGGGCGAAAGCTCGACCGGAGACAGCCTGACGCCGGGGCTGCGTTTGAGCCATTCGCCGCACGCGGAGCTGGCCAGGCCTGGAGCCTCCAGCGCAACGTAGGCTTCGAGCAGCTGCCGGTGCACCAGCGCGATCTGCGGCTCGCTCAGCTCGGCCGAGGCCAAGAAGCGCGTGCCGCGCGCCACCGCGTCCACGTAGCGGCCGCTGCGGATGTCCGACAACAGCGCCGGCAACTCCTGCGCGACCTTCTTCTGCACGCTGCGCGTCTCGCCTTGCGCCTCCGAGCAAGCGGCGCCCGCCGACGCCCGCGCGGCTTGCTTGCCGGCCTCGCTCAACGGCAGCTCGGTCAGCGGTACCAAGACGACGTCACCCGGCTGCAGCTTGCGACCGTTGAGCAGGTTGTAGCGATCGAGCACCCAGGCGCGGTTCATGTCGCCGTAAAAGCGGTAGGCAATGGTGATCAGCGTATCGCCGCTGTCGGGCAAGACCCGCAGGTTGAACGGCACGATGATCTCTGCACCCTCCTCGGGCGTCAGCCAGGGGCTGGAGTCATTGGCCAGCGACAAGACGTCCGAGCGCTTGGGCGAGCCGAGCAGCTCGGCCGCCAAGCTGTCCCAGGTTTCGCCCTGCCGCACCACGCGGTGCCCGAGCGCCGGCACCTCGAGCCGCATGCCGCGCACGATGGGCGAGCCGCCGCGTGCGTCCAGGTCATTGGCGGCGACCAGCAGCTTCTCGAACTGGATGCGGCCGTAGTAGCGCTCGGCGATCGACGCCAGCGTGTCCTTCTCGGTCACGACGTGAGTGAAGGCTTGGGCTTGGCCGATGAGCGTGCTGAACGCGAGCAAGCCGAAGAGCCACGGGCGACGTCGTTTCATGACGGCGCGAAGCATAGCTTGGGCGGCGCTTAGGAGTCGAGCGCGCCCGTCATCCGAACCCGAGAGAGCGCTGCCTTGACGACGCGGTCCAGGTTGCCGTACGCCAGCTCTTCGAAGTCGAGTGACTGCTGCACCGGTATGTCGAAGCCTCGCGCGCCCTGCCGAATGCCGGGCGGGCTGATGGTCAAGACCGGCAGGCGGCGCTCGGACGCGACCTGCATCAGCGCTGGCAGGTTGGCCAGCTCGTGTTCGTAGTGAGCCAAGTTCGTCGACAACAAGAGCGCGTCGAACTGCTCGTTGTCGAGGGCGTGGCTGGCCCCGCCGCAAGTGGAGACACACGCCATGTCGACCCGAACGTGCGCCGCGCGCGCGGCTTCCAGGGCCGCGACTTTGAAGGACAAGTCCGGCTCGACGAGCAATACCCTCACGGGTGATGAAGGGCTCGGGCCCATGGCGTGGTCACCACTTCCGACGCTGGTCATCATGGGGAAAGCAGCTTGAACTCGATGCGGCGGTTCTTTTGGCGTCCGGCGGCTTCCTTGTTGTCGGCCAGCGGCTCGTCGGGGCCGGCGCCGCGCGTGTCGATGCGCGCGCCGCTCACGCCGCGGCTGACCAGGTACTGCTTGACCGAGTCGGCGCGCTGTTGCGACAGGTCGACGTTCTTCTTGCGGTCGCCGACGTTGTCGGTATGCCCCGACACCGCGACGCGCATGTCCGGGTATTGGTTCAAGACGCCAGCGGCCTCGTCCAAGATTTTGGTCGAGCCCGGGCGGATCGAAGACTTACCCAAGTCGAACTCGATGCCCGGAATGACACCGGAGAACTTCTTCACCTTCTCCGGCAGCGTGTCGGGGCAGCCGTCAGAATCTTCGAAGCCGTTCTTGGTCTCTTGCTCGGCCGGACACTTGTCGTTCGGCGCCAGCACGCCGTCGCGATCCGGATCGCGATCGGGGCAGCCGTCCGGCTGAATCCCGGGCTCGTCGGGGCATTTGTCGGCGGCGCCTTCCACGCAGTCCTTGTCCGGATCGCGATCGGGGCAACCCACTGGCGCGATGCCCTTCTCGGCGGGGCAGGCGTCCTTGTCGTCGATGAAGCCGTCGCCGTCGCTGTCGGGCGGCGGCGGGCAGCCCTCGGGCGCCGGGCCCGCAGCGGCCGGGCAGCGATCTTTGGCGTCTTCGACGCCGTCGCCGTCTTGGTCCGGCGGGGGCGCGGCGGGCTTGGGGGGCGGCGTGTAAAAGTCCAGATTGAAGGTCAGACCCAGTAACACCTCGGGGTTGTGGACGTTGTCGCTGTCGTCCGCCGAGTACTTGGCCGAGATGACGTCGCGGACGTCGAACCGAGCGCCCACGAAGTCGTCGAAGGCCAGCTTGGCGCCGACGCCCAGGTGCACGGCCGGGTCGATGTCGGAGCCGGTTGGGTTGCTGCCCGCGCCGAGCGCGCCTGCGCCGCCGAGGACGAACGGGGTGAAGCTACCGAGCGGCAGCTGCAAGAGCACGTGACCGCGCGCTGCCCACAAGCCTGCAGGCTCGTCGGTCGTCTTGGTGCGCGTGCCGCCGGCCAGGGCCTCTGCTTCCAGCCCCAAGTAGCGTGAAGGCAGAAAAGCCAGGCGCGCGCCGAGCTCGCTCGCCGGTGACTTGAACGCTTCTTGCTCCTTGCGATAGACGGACAGCTGCTTCGACGGGAAGAACAGGCCGCCGAACACGCCCGCCTGCAGCCAGGCACGGTGCTGGGCGTCAGCGTGCGGGGCGCCGTCGGCTTCGACCTCGACCTGCGCGGTCTGCGCGGCGGCTGGGCCCACGTAGCTGAGCCCGAGCAGGGCGACGCTGGTTCCGAAAAACACACTTCTGGACTTCGACATGAATTCTCCAATCAAAACGATTCTTCAGTGACGGGTCGTCGCGCCCTGGCGAATGGCGTCGCGGATCTCCGCGAGCAGCAGTTCTTGGCGAGGGACTTCGACGGGCGCGGGCGCTGGTGGCTCCGCGCGCTTGGCTTTGTTGAGCAGCTTGACGACTGCGAAGATCGCCATTGCGACGATCAAGAAATCGAACACGGCTTGAATGAAGACGCCGTACTTGAGCACCACCGCCGGCGTTGCGCCCTGCGCAGCCCGCAGCACCAGGTTCAGCTCACGGAAGTCGACGCCGCCGATGAGTAGTCCGAGCGGCGGCGTCACCACGTCGCTCACGAACGAGCTGACGATTTTGCCGAAAGCCGCGCCGATGATCACGCCGACGGCCATGTCGACGACGTTGCCCTTGATGGCGAATTCTTTGAACTCTTTGGCTAGGCTCATGTACTGGTTCCTTCGCTGAAAGCGCTGCTCGTCAGTACAACGTGCAGATCAGGTTCATCGACGTCACGGTGTCGAGCTTCTCGACGCCCGGCAGCGGGTTGTGGTCGTAGCGAAGGTTGAAGGTCGCCCCGAGCGAGAAGCGCGAGTCGAGCGCGGTAGTCAGGCTGGTGAGCCAGTTGAGGCGCCAGTTCTCGGTCGCCGGGATGCCGAGCAAGAGCTCCGCGCCCGTGTCGAAGCCGACGTGCTCGTTGACGTTCGTGTGATAGCCAACGAAGCCGCGGGCGCTGTGGCGCGACTTCGTCTTGCCCAAAATCGTGCCCTTTTCTGCGGCAACTTCGATGGCTTCGTCGCGGCGCAAATCGTACTGCAAGTCGTAGCCAAGCTCGGCCCAGAGCCGCTGCTTCTCTTCGGCGATGAAGTAGTAGGCGAGGCCCGGGTCCAGGTTCAGTCGCGCGTCCAGGCCTTGAAAGCGGTCGCGGCGCCCGGACAGCGACAGGAAGAGCGACACGTTCTGCGTGACGAAGCGGTCGTAGCGCAGCTTGCCCTGGTAGTTCTCCATCGTGGTCTGCGTGCTGTCGGCAGGCGTCGCGGCGGAGCGCGCGTAGTTGGCGGCAACGATGGCGCTGAGCTCGTTCGCCTGGCGACGCAGGCGCATGCTGCCCGAGGCGGTGCTGGCCAAGGAGCGCGCGTTGCCGGTCGAGAGCAGCGCGCCGAGCTGTAGCTTCGCCTCCGTGGCGTCGGTCGCTTCGGTCGACTGCTTGGCGGCGTCGAAGGTGCCGGTGGTCACCTCGGTCGAGCCGCTGCTCACGGTGGCGGTCTTCAGCGTGCCTTGGGCCGGCTTGCCATCTTGGGCCAGTGCCAGCACTGGCGAACAAAGGATTGCAGCCCCCGCCGCGAGGCCGCGTGCGAGGCGTTGCTGGGGTAGCGAAAGCTTCATGCCCGCCCCTTCAGCAACCGGCGTGCCACCTCCGCCTACCGTGTCTGCGGCCTGTTTTTTCGCGAAATGAGGGGTGGTTGTCGTCTGCAGACGACACATCGTCGTCGTCTGCAGACGACGATTCGGGCCGCCCGGGGCCGCCGCTCAGCGCAGGCGGTGACGCTGCAGCAGCTTGATCAGGTAGGTGCGATCCATGCCGGCGTGACGGGCGGCGCTGGCGACGTTGCCCCCGGCCGCGTCCAGCACGTGCTTCAAGTAGCGTCCTTCGAACTCGTCGAGCACGCGGCGGCGCGCGTCTTTGTAAGGCAACGAAAGCTCTGGGGCTCCGCCAGCCGCTGGCGGCTGCGAGCCCAGCGTGTCGTTCGAAAGCTCCGGACTTTCACCCATTGCCAAGGTTGCCTCGACCCAGTTGCGCAGCTCGCGCACGTTGCCGGGCCAAGAATGCATGCTCAGGCGTCGTAGCTGAGCATCAGGCACGACGTCTTCGCGCTTGCCGGCGTGCCCGCACTCCTGCAGAAAGTGCGCCACGAGCAGCGGCAAGTCGTTCAGTCGCTCGCGCAAGGCTGGCACTCGCAGCAGCACCACGGCCAGCCGGTAGTAGAGGTCGAGGCGAAACGCGCCCGAGTTCACCTCGGCGCGCAGATCGCGGTTGGTCGCGGCGACGACGCGCACATCGACCGCAATCTCCGTCGAACCGCCTAGCCGCTTGATGCGGCGGCGCTCCAGCGCGCCCAGCAGCTGCGGCTGTAGCCCGGGCGGCAATTCGCCGATTTCATCGAGAAACAGCGTGCCGCCGTGGGCTTGTTCGAAGGCGCCTTTGCGCTGCCGATCGGCGCCCGTGAAGGCTCCGCGCTCGTGCCCGAACAGCTCGCTCCCGACCAGCGTCTCCACCTGGGCGCTGCAATCCAAGGTGATGAACGGCCCGTCGCGGCGCTCGCTGTGGCTGTGCAGGGCCCGCGCGATCAGCTCCTTGCCGGTGCCGGATTCGCCGATGACCAGCACAGGTACCTGCGATTTCGCGACCGTGGCAACTTGTGCCATCAACCGGCGCATGGCCGGCGTCTCGCCGCGCAGCTCGTCCAGCTCGGTCTCGGCAAGTAGCTGGACGGCGCCGCCCGCGCCGTCCAACACCCGAATTCGCGAGCGCCCCAGCGACAGCTCGGCGCCCGGCGCCACGATGCCGTGCTCGATCTGCACGCGTTCGCACGACGTGCCGTTGCTGGAGCCCAGATCCGTGACCCGGACGCCTGCGTCTTGTCGGGCCAGCTCCAGGTGAAAGCGCGACACCGTCTCGTCCGTGAGCCGCAGGGCGTTGCCGGGCGCGGTCCCGACCGTGAGCAGTTCTTGCTCGGTCTCCACGCGCAACCCCTGGTCAGGCCCCGCTAGGACCTCGACCACCAAGGTCCGGATAGGGACCAACGGTCCTTGACGGAGGCGCGTCGTGGCTTGAGTCATGCGCCTCAACCTTAAAGCGTTTGGTCGCCTAGGGAAAAGGCTGCGTGATGTCGCGCGTTACCCAGTAAAATAGGCCGATTAGTGCCAGCACCGCCAGCACTACCACCGCTCGGCTCGAGCGCGACCGCAGGTGCTCGCGCAGCCAAAGCCACACGGCTTGGCCGCCCGCGGACACCGCCGGGGCAGCTGCCGGGGCTGGAGCGTCGGCAGGCGCCGCGGGTTTCCGAGCGCGGCGGGGCGCAGCGGTGGTGGCGGCGCGGCGCAGCTTGTCCCAGTCGACGCGCAGCAGCTCGTCGACGCGCCGTAGGTAGGTTTCAGCGGATGCCACGCGCTTGGCAGGCTCTTTGGCCATGCCTTGCTGCAACAGTTGCTCCAGCTGCGGCGGCACTTCTAGCTCGGGTATCGCGTCGGCCAAGAGCGGGGGAGGCGCGGCCAGGTGCATGGCGAACAGCGCCGTGCTGTTCGTCGAGTCGAAGGGCGGGCGGGACGCCAACATTTCGTAGAGCAGAATCGTCAGCGAGTAGAGGTCGGCGCGCGCGTCCAGCGGCTCCCCCCGCAGCATTTCTGGTGAAATGTACAGCGGCGTGCCGATCAGCTCGCCCTGTTGCGTGAGTCGGGTCTTGCGCGCGTCTTCGGGGCCCACCAGCTTCGCGATGCCTAGGTCCAGCACCTTGGCGAAGTCGGCGTCGGCCTCTTGCCGGGTCAGCATCACGTTTTCTGGCTTCAAGTCGCGGTGAATCACGCCTTGGCCGTGCGCGTACGTGAGGCCGCTCAGCACGTGGCGGGCGATGTGCAGGGCACGCTTGGGCGCCAAGCGTGACTCGCGCTCCAAGATGCGACTCAGCGCATCGCCGTCCACCAGCTCCATCGCGACGTAGCTGGGCTCGCCGTCGCTTCCGCCATGATCGATCAGGCGCACGAAATTCGGGTGCTGCAGCCGCTCGATGATCTCGGCTTCACGCGCGAAGCGACGGCGGAGGGCGGTATCCTTTTCGGACGACGGCAAGAGCGTCTTCAGCGCCACCAGCTGGCCGGTGGTCGTGTCGGTAGCGCGGTACACCGCGCCCATGCCGCCCTTTCCGAGCAAGCCTTCGATGCGGAAGCGGCCGCCCAGCATCGCTCCCGTTTGTAGCGTGTCGGCCGGCGTGCCGGGGGTCCGTTCCGGCTCTGCGTCATGCTGCGCGAGGCCGCGCTCGAACTTGGTGCGCGCCGTCCTGACCATCGCCTCGGCGGCCTCGGCGCTGGTGCCCAGCGTCTGCCCGATGCTCTCGAACGAATCCCCCTCGAGATCGGCCAAGATCAAGGCTACGCGCTCGTCGCCCGACAGCTCACCCAGCGCGGACTTCACCTCCTGCTTCACGAGCGCCTTGGGATCGCGCGGCTTGACCCCGGTGCGCTTGGGCTTGGGCGCGGCCTTGGGCTTCTTTTCTTCGGCTTTGCGCGTCACTTCGCGCGCCAATCCGAGCAGCCAGGCTCCAGGCGCCTGCCCGTCGGGCAAATCGGCGATGCGCTTGGCGGCTTCGAAAAACACGGCTTCGCACAAGAGCTCGGCCTCGTCTGCGTCGGACGCCAAGCCCAAGAGCAGTCGAAACACCGGGATCTGGTGGCGCCGCACCAGTTCGGCGAACGCAGCTTCGGCGCCGCCGCGGTAGGCGGCTACGAGCGCTGCGTCGTCGAGCTCGACAGACGCCGCTTTTGCCTCGGCGCTCTGAGTCAAATCAGGCTCTCGGGGCGGCGTCCGGATCGGGTTGGCGCTGCAAGCCGTTCAGCACGTGGCGCGCGGGCACGAAGTGCTCGACGCCTTCGTCGTCGCGCAGCAAAACGCCGAGCGCCGTGAACTTTTCGACGCTGCCCTGCACTTCGTTCAGCGTGATGAAGTCACCGACGCGCACCATGCGTCGTAAGTAGTAGTTGGCGATCACCTCTTCGGCGGGCTTACGCATCGACCACGAGAACAAGAACGCCGTCGTGACCGCAATGACGCCGAAGATCAGCACCAGGTTGCTGGTGATGAACGACAGATCGGCGCCCAGCGCGTCGACCGCCACCGTGACCGTTACCAAGAGCACGACCGTCTCGGTGGCGGATTGGGCGATGCCTGCGAATGGCGACTTGAGCTCCTTCAGGGTGGAGCCGACAGCGCGCCCTGCGGCGCCCGCCACGTAGCCACCGATCGCCAGCGTGATCAGCCCCGAGCCAACTCGCGGCAAATAGGCCAGCACGGACGAGATGGCGGTGCGCACCGCGGTGAGCCCCAGCTGCTCGGCCGCGCCGGCCAGCGCCAGCAGCAGGATGGCCGCGTACACCAGCGAAGCCAGCGCCTTGCTCGGCGTCAGGCCGTCGCCCGCGCCGGCCAGCATGCGGCCGACGAAGGTGTTCTCGAGCGCGGAGTCGACCTTGACGGCGCGCAGCAGGCGCTCGCTCACGCTGCGCGCGACGCGCGCCACGATCCAGAGCGCCAGCAGCACGGCCAGCGCCGAGCCCATGGCGGGCGCGCGCGCGGCCAGCTCCGTCCACAACCGTTGGAGAGGCTCGCTCAACATCGTCACGATGCTGGGCAGCGCCGCGCCCAAACCCTCAAGCGCCGCCGTTTTTGGATCCGTCATCGTCCTCCTCCTTCCCGCCTGCCAGTTGCCCCAGCCACTCCAAGGGAGCCGCGGCGATCAGCCGTCCGAACTCCACGGCGGTCGTGAGCAGAGCCACGCGCGCCATCACACGGTCTGGCAGGTTGTCAGGCGGTTTCTCGTCCAGCGCAATCAAGAGCAGCGCGCGGATATCCACCCGTGGCACGCCTCGCTCGCTAGTGTCAGCCGCACTCATGCCCGCTGCACACTAGAGCGGGGCGCGGCGGCTGCCTAGGCGGCTCTGGGCCAATCTGCGTGGCTCGAGATCGAGATAACAGGGAGGCGGGGAGGCGGGGAGTTGCGCGAGGGCGAGCACGCATTTTTTGATTCGGAGGACCGAATCAAAAAATATTTCCCTCGAGGGCGAGCACGAGCACGAGCAGGAGAGGGTTTTCAGGTCGTGGGCGGCAGCGCGAACCCAAAAATCTGGGCTCGCGGACCTCCCCGCCTCCCCGCCTCCCTGTGAATCTCGAAGGCACTCGCGACGAGCTACCAGAGCGGAAGCAGCCCGAGGCGTGCCGTTGAGTGGGACCGAGCGACGGTACGTGAGTTTCTGCGAGCGAGCTGCGCTTTGGCAGCCAAGCTAGCGGGGGGCTGGCAGCGAGCGGGAGGACGGCGCGTCCGAGGAATGCCGCGGAATGTCGTTGGGATACTCTTCGGGCAACCCCTCGAGCGGAATGGCCGCGAGTAGCTTTTCCAGCTCGCGCGAGTTGGGCGGGCGCTCGGCGGCGCGTTTGCGCAGGCATTGGGCGATGGCTTGGCTCAAGCCTTCGGGCAAGGGCAAGTCGGGGCGGGCCTCGATGATGCTGCGCGGAATGGCGCGCTGGTGTAGCTCCAAGAGCTCGCGCCGGTTGCGCCCGCGGATGGGCAAGTCACCGGTGACGGCTTCGAACATCATTACGCCGAGGGCATACAGGTCGGTACGGGCGTCGACTGGGGCGCCGATACACTGCTCGGGAGCCATGTACTCGGGCGTGCCGAGCGTGTAGCCGTCTTGCGTCAGCGATTCGGCTTCGCTGAACTTGCTCATGCCAAAGTCGAGCACTTTGACGATCTTGTCGTCGCAAATGAAGATGTTGCCGGGCTTCAAGTCGCGGTGCACGACGCCCAGCTGATGCGCCGCCCACAGCGCCCGGCAAACTTGTAGAAACATCGGCACTGCGAAGCCGGGCGCCACCAAGCCGTTGTGCTTGAGCAAAGACGCCAAGCTGTTGCCGCGCAAAAGCTCCATGACGACGTAAATGGAGCCGTCGGGCAGCTCGTCCAAATCGAGCGTGCGCACGACGTTGGGGTGCTCGATGGAGCCTTGCACGCGCGCTTCTCGGCGTAGCCGCGCGATCTCCGAAGCGTCCATGGCGGCCGCGCCACGCAGTACCTTGACGGCGACCTCGGTGCCGAGCGCCACGTGCTCGGCCGCGTACACCACGCCGATGCCGCCCGAGCCAATCTTGCGCAAGATGCGGTACTTGCCGCCCAGCACGCTGCCGACCATGTCGCCAGCGGCGGTTTCGCGGAAGTGACCGCGCACCTCGAGCCCGCGCTCCAGCGCCGCGATGCGATGCTTCTCGAAAACCCGCAAAGCGCGCTCTTCGGACACGCGTTCGGAGGCGATACCCAGCGCAGCACCAAGCGCGCCGCCCACGCCTGCGCCGATGGTGGCGCCGAGCAAACTGCCCGAAATCATCACCGCGCCGCCGCTGGCGGCTGCGCCGAGCACCGCGCCGAGCGCGATGGATCGCTTTTGACCGAAGCGCCAGCGCACCTGGTAGACGCACTCGGCGTCGCCGCGCGCCAAGCAGCGCGGGTGCTCGATGTTGGCGGCCGGTAGCCCCCAGATCAGCGGGATGGCCGAGAGCTCGGCGCGCCGTGCGGCGCACAAGAGCTCGTCACCTTGGCCCTCTTCGCTCTCGGGCCGCGGGCGGTAGACGATTTCGGCCGAGCTGGGTCCGGCCGCTTTGAGCTCGCAGGTGCCGACGCGAGTGGTCTCGGAAGCGTTGGCGGCCAGGTAGCGGTAGGCGTCTTCTGGCGCGGAGGCCACGCGCAGCATGCGCACGTAGGCGCCGAGCGACTCCGGATGCGTCATCCAAGCTCCGCGATCGGCGACGGCTCCCGGGCCCAGCGCCGAGGCCAGCGCACGCAGCAGCCGCTTGGCCGCGCTCACCGAGAGCCAGCCCGAGTCGTCGTTCATCAGGCCGATCGGAATGCCGGCCGTCGAGAGCAGCGCGCGCAAAGCCGCCTCGCCGCGCTCGGCGCGGAGCCGCAGCAGGTACGGCCGAAACCACGTGCTGCGCAGCTCCTCGCGGCCGGTTCCCGAACGCGGCGGGTTCCGCTTGCCTTGGTCACGGCGTTCGCGCACATCCGTCATAAGCGGCCGAAGCTCCTCCTGGCCTAAGGTCAAAGGCCTGCTTCGGCCAAGAGCATATCAGCTCGGCGGCCGAGCGGCGACAATGGTAGCCTGCCAGGCTCTCCGGCCCGCTTCTCATGTGCCGGGCGCGCCCTTATAAGGATTGAGCAATGGCTGAGCCGGTTTCTGATGCGTTCGTTCTCTTCGGGGCTACTGGGGATCTGGCGTTCAAGAAGATCTTTCCGGCTCTGCATTGGATGCTCAAGCGTGGGCACCGGCCTTTCCCCATCGTGGGCGTCTCGCGCGGCGGCTCCAGCTTGGAGAACCTGCGAGAGCGAGCGCGCGCCAGCGTCACCGAGTACGGCGGCGGCGTAGACGAAAAGGCCTTCACGACGCTGTCGCAGAGCCTGCGCTACGTCGACGGCGACTACACGAAGGAAGAGCTGTTCCGCAAGATCAAGCAGACGCTGGACGAAGCGAACGCCAAGAGCCCCGTCTACTTCTTGTCGATCCCGCCTAGCGTGTTTTCGAACGTGGTCGAAGCGCTGGGCACCAGCGGCTGCTCGCAGGGCGCGCGCGTGGTGGTGGAAAAGCCCTTCGGGCGCGACCTGGCGTCGGCTCGGGTGCTCAACAGCACGCTGCACAAGGTGTTCGACGAATCGAACATTTTCCGCATCGATCACTTCCTCGGCAAGGAGCCGGTGCAGAACCTTTTGTACTTCCGCTTCGCCAACTCGATGTTCGAGCCGATTTGGAACCGCAACTACGTAAAGAGCGTGCAGATCACGATGGCCGAAAAGTTCGGCGTCGCGGGTCGCGGGCGCTTCTACGAGGAAGCCGGCGCCATCCGCGACGTCGTGCAAAACCACCTGCTCGAGGTGATCGCGTTCTTGGCCATGGAGCCGCCGCCCGCCGGTGATCGCGAGGCGCTGCGCGACGAAAAGACCCAGCTGCTCAAGTCGATTCGCACGGTCTCGCCCGAGTACTGCGTGCGCGGCCAATTTCAGGGCTACCGCGACGAAGACGGCGTCGCCAAGAACTCCACGGTCGAGACCTACTCGGCCATTTCGTTCTTCGTCGACTCCTGGCGCTGGGAAGGCATCCCGTTTTACGTTCGCACGGGCAAGAACCTACCCGTTACCGTGACCGAGGTGCTGGTGGAGCTGCATCGCCCTCCGCACATGGTCTTCAAAGAGACCGTCGCGCAGCGCGGCAATTACCTGCGTTTCCGCCTCGGGCCGGATTTCGCCATCGCCATTGGCACGCGCGTGAAGCGCCCCGGCGAAGCCATGGCCGGCGACAGCACGGAGCTGTTCGTCACCCAGCAGAACCCCGCAGAGATGGGCGCTTACGAACGGCTGATCGGCGACGCGATGCGCGGTGACGCCAACTTGTTCGCGCGCGTCGACAGCGTGGAGTCGGCGTGGCGCATCGTGGAGCCGATCTTGGGCGACGCGACGCCCATCTACGAATACGAAAAGGGCAGCTGGGGTCCGGCGGAAGCCAATCGCATCTTGGCGCCCGGTACGCTCTGGTACGATCCGCGGCGCTGAACTGCGCCGGGGGGGGCAGGCATGGCTGTCGCGCGCTGGGTTTGGGCCGCTCTGTTGCTGGGAGCGCTTTTGGCGGCCTGTGGTGCGCGCAGCGGGCTGGAGGTGTGGGGCGGCGTGCCGGGCGCAGGTGGCCAGCCGCCAGCTTGGACGGTCGAAGCGTTTCGTCAGACGGCCATCACCAAGGTGGATCTGCTGCTCACGCTCGATAACTCGATTTCGATGGCCGACAAGCAGGAGTTGCTGGCAGAAGCGGTGCCGCTGCTCGTGCAGCGCTTGATCACGGCGGGCTCGGCTGTCGATCCCGTGTCGGACGTGCACGTGGGCGTCATTACCTCCAGCTTGGGCTCGCACGGCGCCAGAGATCCCAAGGACGTGTGCGTCCAATCCGAAGACGACGACCACGCGCATCTGCTGGGCAAGCTGCGAGGCTTGCCCGGCACGTGGCGCGACGAAGGCTTCTTGGCTTGGGATCTGAGACGCGAGCAGACACCGCCCGGCGACCAAGAGCCGCACGTCTTCGCCGACAAGCTGCGGCAGCACGTTCGCTCGGCCGGCGAGCACGGCTGCGGCTACGAAGCGACGCTCGAGAGTTGGTATCGATTTCTGGTGGAGCCCGAGCCGCCAGCCAGCGTCGTCGTTGCAGGCGGGGTTGCCGCTCCCCAGGGCGTCGACAACGAGATCTTGCAGCAGCGCGCGGCCTTCTTGCGACCCGACTCGCTGCTTGCGATCATCATGCTGTCCGACGAGAACGACTGCTCGCTGCGCGACGACGGCCAAAGCTGGCTGGTCGCGCATACGCAGCGCTTGTTCCGCAGCACCTCGGCGTGCGCCAAAGATCCGAACCAAAAGTGCTGTTTCAGCTGCGGCGCCGCGCCGCCCGCCGGTTGCGCGAGTCCCGCCAAGGACGTGGAGTGCAGCAAAGGCCCGCTGGAAAGTACCGAGGATGATCTGAACCTGCGCTGTTGGCAGCAGAAGCGGCGCTTCGGCTTCGATTTCATGTACCCGACGCGCCGCTACTCGGACGCGTTGCGTTCGGCCACGGTCACCTCTGCCAGCGGGAAAACGGCGCAAAATCCGCTATTCGCGGCGCCCGAGGGCTTTTTGGCCCGCGATCCTTCGCTCATCTACCTGGCCGGCATCGTGGGCGTGCCCTGGCAGGACATCGCCGACGAACAGAGCCTTTCGGGACCGGGCTTGCGCTACCTCACGGCCGGCGAGCTCGAGGCGCAGGGGCGTTGGGACGTCATCTTGGGCGATCCGGAAGCGAATCCGCCCGTGTTGCCCAGCGATCCGTTCATGGTCGAGACCACGACCGATCGCACCGACCTGCCCATCCCGCAGACC
Source organism: Polyangiaceae bacterium (assembly GCA_036261775.1). Taxonomy (GTDB): domain Bacteria; phylum Myxococcota_A; class Polyangia; order Polyangiales; family Polyangiaceae; genus PMG-095. The sequence continues at coordinate 27,257 of DATAKF010000202.1, forward strand.
AACCCGATCGTTCGCTCCGAGCGGTTGGTCAGCAGCCGCAGCGACGACCCGCAAGCCAACGCCATCAACGGCCACGAGCAGACCGATTTCAGCCACAGCGACCTGCAGTACGCCTGCACGTTCCCGCTCGACATCCCGCGCCGCTGCGATCAAGCGGCGCTCGACGCCAACCAAGGCTGCGATTGCTTTGCCGAAGACTCCGTCTACAACCGATCCATCTGCCAACCGCCAGGGGGCGGCCCCGCAGACATCATGCAGCGCTCGGCCAAGGCGTACCCGGGTCTTCGGCACCTGCAGGTGCTGAAAGAGGTTGGCGGCGCTGCCATCGTTGCTTCCATCTGCCCCAAGGTGCTCGATAGGTCGGACAACGACTACGGCTACAATCCGGCCGTCGAAGCGCTGATCGACCGCGTGACGAACAGCGTGGTGCGGCGTTGCCTGTCGCACGGGTTGCCGCTCGACGAGCAGGGGCGCGTGCCGTGTGAGGTCGTGCAGGCCTTTCCAAAGTCGGGCGGGGGCTGCAACTGCGCGGCGCTGGGTTTGGCTGAGCTCGCGGAGCCGACCTTGATCGATGCCGTGCAAGACGAGCTGGAGTCGCTCGGTCAATGCGGCAACGCCGATCCGAAGTGCGCGGGGCTGTGTCGCTGCCAGCTACCGCAGCTGGACGGCGTGCAGCTGGTGGACTGCCAAAACTCGTTCGAGATCTCGAACGTGTCAGGATTTTGCTACATCAGCGCCGCGCCCGGAGAGCCGTTCGTCGGCAACGTCGACTTCGTCAAGGACTGCCCAGCCGACAGGCGCCGCGACTTGCGTTTGCTGGGCGGCGCGCCCAAAGCGCAGCTGTTCACGCTGCTCGCGTGCCCAACTGGGAACTAGCCTGCGCGTGGGCCAGTTGTGGCAAGCTGGGGGCGTGCGAGTGCCTTCCTTGCTGCTGTTCTGGGCCGTCAGCGCGTGTGGTCCGGCAAACCAAGAGACCGTCGAGCTAGCCCCGCTGCCGGCGTTGGAGCCTGATCCCGGTCCGGCAGTCCTGGCGGTAACCACGCCGGCCAGGCACACGTTGGTTTCGCTGGCGCAGGGAACCATGGCGCGCCTCGAAGCCGGGAAGTCGAGCTGGGAACCCTTCGAGTTTCCGGTGCTGCAGGGGTTGGTCGTCGACGAGCAGGGCGCGACGAAGCTCGGGATCGACACCGCTGGAGTCGTCGAGGTCCTAGACGACGAGCTGTCGGCGCTCGCCATACCGGCGCCCCCCGCTGCCGAAGGGTACAGGTCGATCCGCGGTCGCGACGCGAACGGTCAATTCTGGTTCACGGCGGGCGCGTACGCCGACGCCAGCGCGTCGACGCTGTTCGTCGGGCATTGGGCGCCCGGGGAGGAAACGTGGACGTCGGTCTTCGCGTCCATCCCGCCGTGAATGCACCGGTGTTCACCGGTGCCGGACGACTGTTTTTCCGGCCAGCAGAGGCGGGCGTCTGGGAGATAGAGGCGACGACGGCCGCCACGCGCGAGGTCGTCGCGTGCGCGCACGAGATGTTCAGGCCTTCACACCCTGACTACGCCCCGTGTCAGCAAGATACGGTGCTCTTTCGAGGACCGGACCATGAAGTGTGGGCCATCAACGCGATGTTCGAGGTCTGGCGAATACCGGCGGGCGGAGCGCCAAAGCGCGTGGTAGCTGGCGAGCCACCGGGGCGCGTGCTGAAGGACGGCAGCGGCGGTAACTTTTTCGCGATCCAAACCGTGGCCCCTTGGGTTGCTCCCGACGGGACGCTCTGGTTGGCCTTTCGCTGGGGCGACAACTCCGGGGACGACGTCTCTTACCTGTACAAGGCGGAGCCGGGCGCTTCGACGTGGCAGCTGCTTCGCGACGATCTGCCGCGCAACCTCCAGCTGTTCGACGGTGGAGCGACGCCGCTGCTATCCAACGGCTCCGCAGAAGACGGCTTCCAGTTGTGGCGCGTGGCGCCCTAGTCTGCGGGGGGCCGGCAGATCGCTACGCGCTGGACTAGCCGCGCCAACGCACGCGCTCTTGCTCGAAGGCGCGAGCCAGGCGGCGCTGCTCGTTCAAGAAGGCGCCGTAGGTCTTGGGCAGGCGCGAGTCTTCTTGAAAGCGGATGAAGACGTTGAGCGCGGCTTCGGAGTCGTCGGTGGCGCGGTGCGCGTTGGTGAGCTCGATGCCCAGGCGCGCCGCGACCTCGCCGAGCGCACGGCTCTTTTCGGTCTTCTGCAGCTCGCGCGCCCAAACCAGCGGGTCAATCCACTCGACCTGCTTTTGAAAGGCAGGCGGCGCCGCGGCCGGAGCTGGCAGGCGACCCAGCTCCGACGTCAGCATCTTGCGATCGAACTCGGCGTTGTACGCCAGCGGAATGGCGCCGGCCATCGCCTCCAGCAGCTCGGGCAAGATGGCGGCGAACGCAGGCGCGTCTTGGACGGCTTCGTCCGAGATGCCATGCACGTCGAAGGCTTCTTTCGGGATGGTGCGGCCCGGGTTGATCAGCCAGCTCTTGCGCAGCGTGATCTCTCCGCGCTCGTAGCGAACGCAAGCGACCTCGACCACGCGATCGGTCGCGGGGTCGCGGCCCGTCGTCTCGGTATCGATGGCGACGAGCGGCAGGTCGGCCACGAGGTGCTCGCCCGCAAAGCCTTCCGCCAAACCCAAGGCCGCCACCCGCAGCAGGTGGGCGATGCCGGGGTAGTGTCGGCCCGTCGGGAAACACCCGAGGTCGACGAGGACTCTCATGGCTTCTTGGTCGCGCTTCCGGAGGGCGCCGGCGCGGCGGCCGCGCTGGGCGCAGGCACCGCGACCGACGTTGCGGCGGAGGGCTTGGGCGCAGCGGCGGGGGCGGGCGCACCGCCCGTCAGCTCGATCTCGAGCGTGAGCCAGTCCTCCAGGTCTTCGGCAAAATCGGGGGTGGAGGGGAACAGGCGGCCGTTGATGAAGAAGGTCGGCGTGCTCTGGATGTCGAGCCGCTCGCCCTGCTTGCGATCGCGCGACACGGAGTCGGCCACGCTTTCGCTCTCTAGATCTTTGGCGAACTTCGCCATGTCGAGGCCTAGCCCCTTGGCCAGCTCGTCGACCACCTGAGGGCTGATGCGGTCCTGATTGTCGAACAGCGCGGCGTACATTTCCCAGAACTTGCCCTGCTGCTGTGCGGCGCGCGCGCTGCGCGCCAGCTTCTCGCCGTACTGGTGGATGCTGAGCGGAAAGTTCTTGAACACCAGTCGCACCTGGCCATCGTGCTTCTTCAGCGCCTCTTCAGCCAGGGGGCGCGCGGCGCGACAGGCGGGGCATTGGAAGTCCGCGAACTCGACCATCACCACGCCGGCGCCGGGGTTGCCCTTGGAAGGCGAATCCTCGAGCTCGATGTTCTTGATCTGGTCGGCCGCGAAGCGTGCCTTGTAGAAGGCTTCGACCTGGGGGCGGGTCCGACCGCGCTGCACCTGCTTGGCCAGGGCCTTGGCGGCCGGCACGCAGGCGCGGCAAGCCCGCGACTCGGACACGCACTGGGCCACGCTGACCGGCTGGTCCGCACAGGGTGAGCGAAGCTCCGACACGAAGCGCGACCACTCGGCTTTCTCGCGGCTCGTCAGGCTCGACGTGTCGACACCGGCCAGGGTGACGTCCTTCGTCTCAGTTCGGGTCGGGGAAGCATCGGCCGCGCTCTCGCCCGGGGAACGACAGGTCGTCAGCTTCGTGTTCAAAAAGGCAAACAGCGCCAGGGCGGAGGCCGCTCGGAAGCTCAACATTGCGCGGCGGAGCGTAGTACGTTCCCCGGCCGATGACGATACCGTCCTCCCCTCCGCCCAGCGTCCCGCCGCCCTCGGCGAACGTGGCGCCTCCCCTGGGGGTCAAGCACGTCATCGCGGTGGGTGGCGGCCGGGGCGGGGTCGGTAAGAGCATCGTTTCGGTCAACCTGGCCGTGTACCTGGCTCAGCTCGGGCGAAAGGTGCTGCTCATCGATACCGACCCGGCCGGCGCCGAGCTGCACACGGCCCTCGGGCTTGGTCCGCTCTCGTCACTTTTGCCCGGGCCTTCGGGCCAAGCGTCCTCCAGCGACGATCCCGAAGAAGAAGCGCTGACGGCCGTGCCTACTCAGGTGCCTGGCTTGTCGCTCGTGCCGCAGGTCTACCGCGCCGGCTCGACCGTGCCGCTCCGCCCTGGACGCAAGGCGCGCTGGGCGCGCGATCTGCGCAACCTGGAAGCAGACTACGTCCTGCTCGACCTGGGAGCCGGAACGCAACCGGCCACGCTCGATCTTTTTCTGACCGCAGACTTCGGGATTTGCGTGAGCGCGCCGGAGCCCCCGGCCATCGAGGCTTGCTACCGCTTCGTGCGCGCGGCCTTCGTGCGCGCGCTGCGACGAGCGCTGGTGAAAGACCGCTTCAAGTTGAGACTGGTCGAGCGCGCCGAGGCCGAGCTGGGGGCATTGCCGTCGCCGCAGGCTTTGGTCCACGCCATCGCGCGCTACGACACGAGCCTCGGGCAGCTTGCCGCGACCGAGTTGTCGCGCATTCGTCCGCGGCTCGTCATCAACAGCGCACGCCTGCGCGCCGACACGGATTTGGGCCTGGCGATGGGCGATTTGGCGCGCCGGCACCTGGGCGTGAACTTCGACTACGTCGGCCACATCGAGCAAGACGACGCGGTCTGGCTCAGCGTCGTCCATCAGCGCCCGGTGTTGATCGACAGCCCCACCAGCAAGGGTGCGCGCAACTTGGAGCGCATCGCGCGGCGCATTCTGGCGCTGGCGGCCAGCCGCGATCAGGAGCGGCAGGCCGATATGGTGTCGCTCTCGCCGGCGCACCTGAATTTGTACGAGGTACTGCTCGCGCATCGCGGCGCGACCGACGAAGAGCTGCGCCGCGCTTACAAGCGCCAGCGCGACCTGTACCAGCCGAACAGCTTGCCGCTCACGTCTTTGCTGGACGAAGCCGAGCAGCGCCGCGAGAGCGCGCGCATCGAAGAAGCGCACGACACCTTGCTCGATCCGCTCCGTCGCAAAGCCTACGACGCCTCGATCTTTCCCGAGACCGAAGCCGAAGCGCCGCGTTCGCCAGCTGCTGACAGCGCGCTCTTGGCCGAGCGTGCGGCGCTTCGCCAAGAGCTGTCGCGCGAGATCAACGCCGAGACCGAGTTTACGGGGCGCCTCTTGACCAAGGTGCGCGAGGCCATGGGTGTCGAGCTGGCCGACATTGCGCGCGAGACCAAAATCTCGGTTTCGCACCTGTCGGCCATCGAGCTGGAGCTGTTCCACGAGCTACCGGCGTTGGTGTACACGCGCGGTTTCGTGCAGCAATTGGCCAAATTCTTGAAGCTCGATCCAACGCAGGTCACCAAGACGTACCTGCGGCGGCTGCGCGAAGCCCGCGCTGAGGCAGAGGGAGAAGCTCCGCATTGACGGCGGCACGCGCGCCGCGTCGCCGGCAGGAGGACGTCGCCTTTTCGTGGGCGCTCGGCATGGTCGCGCTGCTGCCGCGGCTGTTCGTGGCCATTGCCTGGGCGCGCGAGCCGGTGTGGGACGGTCACTACTATCACCTGGGTGCTAGTCGCATCGCGCAGGGGCTCGGCTATTCCGAAGACGTGCTGAGCCACGGCGTCTTGGTGTGGAAGCCGTGGACACACTACCCGGTGGGTTACAGCGCGCTGCTCAGCGTCTTCTATCGTCTGCTCGGCGAGCACACCTTGGTGGCGCCGCTGCTCAACGCCGTGCTCGGCGCCGCCACGGCCATCTTGGTGCATCGCATCGCGCTGCCACACGTGGGGCCAACGCGCGCTCGCGTCGCTGGTGGCATAGCTGCGCTGCACCCCGGGCTCATCGCCTATTGCCCGCTGGTCATGACCGAGATCCCGAGCGCATTCTTGCTGGTGCTGCTCGTGTGGACGCTGCTGCGTTTTAGTGGCCAGTGGCACGCGGCCATCTTTGGCGGCTTGATTTTGGGAGTGCTCACGCTGATGCGCCCAGCCAGCTTGCTGCTGGTGCCGCTCATCGCGCTGAGCGAGCCGCGCCCGTTCGCGCGCGCCGCGCTACGCAGCGCCGCCACCCTGGGAATTGCCCTGCTTTTGGTGCTGCCGTGGACGGCGCGCAACTGCATGCGCATGGACGGCTGTGCGCTGGTCTCCACCAACGGCGGCTGGAACCTGGCCATCGGCGCCATCACCGAGACGGGGCGCTTCCAGACCTTACACGGCAAGGACGGCTGTCCCGTCGTCACCGGCCAGGTGCAACAAGACGACTGCTGGGCCGAGGTCGGTTGGCGCAAGATCAAAGAAGCGCCGGGGCACTGGCTGGGGCTCGCGCCCAAGAAGCTCGCCCAGACGTTCAACCACGAGTCGTTCGCGGTCGAGTACATGCACGAGGCCGATCCGGGCGCCTGGTCCGACGACCGCCGCGAAGCGGCGCGCGGCTTGCTCACGGCCGCGCACCTGGGCCTTTTGGCGGCCGCAGCCCTATCGATCGTCGCCATTCCGCTCGGTCGCCTGAGGAAGGACGAGCAGTACTGGCAGATTGGCCTTTTGGTGCTGTTTTCGGCGCTGATCTTCTACGGCATCGCGGACGAGCAGCACCCGTTCCACTGGCTGATCGTGCTCGCGCCGATCCTGGCCTTCGTGCCGATACCGGGGCGTCCCTATCTGGGGTCGCTCGGGCGCGTCGCCATGGGCGTGGTGCTCGTCACCGCGCTCACGCATGTCGTCTTCTTCGGCGAAGACCGCTACCATCTCTTCTTGTCGCCGCTCTTGTGCGTGCTGGCCGCGGCGGCGCTGCGCGAAGGCGAGCGGGCCGCGCGGGCTCCGGCTTAGCAAGCTGAGCGAGCGAATCAGCAGGAAGGCGGGAAGGCGGGAAGGGCGAGCAGGAAGCGCAGTTTTCGTTCGGGGGACCGAACGAAAACTCGCTTGCGCGAGTGGGATATTCGCGAGCTGCCTCGAGGTGGAGCCATACCCTCGACGCGGCAGCCATCTATCCCAAAAATCTTCCCGCCTTCCTGCATTCTCGCCGCCCGGCTTCGCCTGGGGTGCGGTCAGATGAGCTGCGCGAAGTAGCGCGAGTCTTGTGAGGTGACGAGCACCACGTTGCAGGTGCCGGGCACCGGTACCGCGCAAACTGGCGCGCCCTCGGCTGAGCCGAGCGGGCTGCGCTGCCCGCTGCCGAGCTCTTCACGAAAGTAGCTGCCGCCGTCGAGCACCAGAGCATGCCCGGAGGCTCCGCCCAGCAGTTGGCCCGACACCTTGCGACGCAGCTCGTGCTCGGCGTCGAACACGGCGAAGGTCGGTTCGGGACCACCGACTGGGACGACGCGGCCTTCGTTCGGTGTTGTTCCAGCGATGCGATAGGTGTGAGCGCTCAGATCGACGGCGTAGCGCGCGCTCGATGACGGCCCCAGCACCACCACCGGCGGGCGATCGCGCGCGTCCTCGTCGAGCAGATCGGTCGTGAAAGGAGACTCGGGGTCGTGGACGAACAGCGCCGTACGCTCCGAATCGCGTGGGAAATCGGCCACGTCGACGGCGCCCGCACTGCGCCAGCGAATAGGTAAGGCGCTGGTGAGCAAGACGTCGTGCTCGAACGTGAAGGCGACGTACGACGCATCCGGTGCAAGCTCCGCGCGAACGGGGTCGTTGTCGGCGTAGCCGTAGAGCTTCTTGCTCGGGCCGCACGGGTAGTCGTGGTCCGTGCAGGAAAGGTAGCCAGGGCCTGTTTTGCCCAGGTACAGCCAAAACGCAAACATGCGGTAGCCACTCCACCCAACAGGGTGATTTGCATCGAAGCCGAGCATGACGTTGCCGTAGGCCGTGAAGGCTTGCCCGCCTAGCAGCCAGCGGTGATGGGCCTCTTTGGCGCGCTGCCGGACGATGCGGCGCCCGTCGGGCAGGGCGCTCTCGAAGTAGCCAAAGTGATCTTGCTGAATGGCTTCGGTTTGCGTCGCCAGCTCGAACGTGCCGGTCTCGGTGTCGAGCACGGCGCCGTTTGGCGCGAGCCGCAAGCCGCTAGCCAGCGCCTGAGCGAAGTTGAGCGGATCTCCGTATTGCCGCGGCAGCCACTCGAAGCGCGGGCCGCGTGGCAGCGTGATTGGGGGGCGAGGTGGCGCCTGCGCCAGGCTCGGTTCGAGCTGCTGAGCCAGCTCGGCGGCGCGCTCCAGAACGGCTTGCAGGTCGGCTGCCGTGCGCCAATCGTGCAGCTCGAGCGGCACCGCGAACCCGGTTGCCAGCTCTTGCCATAGCTCCTTCACGTAGTCTCGCAGCTCGTCGTCGGCGATCGGCTCTTCATCGTGACGGCGCAGCACCAGCACGCGCTGGGCGTCTTGCAGCCAGGCTCGGGAGCGCTCGACCTGCTCCATGTCTTCGAACCCGACGACCGCCACCACCAGCTCTGGCGGCCCGAAGCGCTGCTTGACCGGACCCTGCGGCTCGAGCCCCGCCGCTCGAATGAGCCCTGCGATCTTCAGCTCGTCCCAAGCGTAGCGGCTGCCCAAGTCGCGTAAATCAACCACGCCAGCTCGACCCTGCATGCTCGCGCGCACGCTAGCAATGATCTCCCGGACGGCCGCGAACATGCGCGGCGCTGCGCATGCGGCGGGCAATCGCGAGGCCAAGGAGAGAGAGCACGACGCCTAGGGTCGTTGGTGAGCCTGGACCTGTGCCCACGGCACGGCAGCCGCAGCTGTCGTCGCACGCTGGGGGTGGCTGCTCCCAACCGCCAGCTGAGCGGAGATGGGCCTTGCAGTCATCAGCCAGCACCGCCTGCAGGAACTGCTCTTTGCTCAGCTCGTGCTCACCATCGTCACACGAGAAGGGGAAAGAAAATTCTACGCCCGAAAAGATCGCCATGCCGTACTCGTTGTGCTCGGCCTCGCCGGACAGGAACAGCACCGTGCCAATCTCCAGCTGGTCTACGTTCGCGACCTGCACGATGTCGCCCACTTGCACGCTGGCGTCGTAGGGCTCGCCATGGATCGCATTGACGCGCGCGAGAGAAATCTTGGCGTACGACGTGCCGGTCTTTTCGACCTCGAAGTAACCCGAGCTTCGATGTTGGCAAACACAGTCCACGGGGTCGGGGCGAAAGCAGTACGAGGGCTGGATGAGCGCGGCTTCTTCCAAGCTGAGGCCCGCGACGTCTAGCCACGCGACTAGGCGCGGCTCGTTCGCCAGCTCCGCCACGCGCGCGTGGTTGCGTTCGCGTGCGATGCGCTGAACCAACTCGCTTTCGCCGCTGGCATCGAGCAAGTGGGCTACCGCGCAGCGCGTGCCCTCGGCATCGACGAAGTAAGGTATGGGCTGTGCGAAGCCGCGATTCTTCGGAAAGCGCCCGCGCGCCCGGTACCGAGCTAGCTCCTCGAGCAGCAGCTTCCTTGCCAAGCGCTGCAGCGGTCGCAAGCGCAAGTGGCGCTGCTCCGCGTGCACCTCGGCGCGCAAAATGTGCTGTGCGACACGCGCCTGTTCCTCATCGAAGGCCCCACCAAGCATTCGCATCGAACTACCGTAGCACCGACGTAGGGGTTAGTCTTCTGCCGTGCCGCCAGTCATCGTCGATCCCAAGTCGGTTAGGGCCTTTGCCAATGAGGCCGCGTTCGAGGCTTGGCTGTCCAAGAACCATCAGAGCGCGACCGAGGTCTGGATCAAGATCTTCAAGAAGGATTCGGGCACCCCGAGCATCAACTGGAGCCAGGGCATCGACGTGGCGCTGTGCTGGGGCTGGATTGACGGCATTCGCAAGAGCCTCGACGAGGCGGCGTTTTTGCAGCGCTTCACGCCGCGCAAAGGCAAGAGTCGTTGGTCGCAGATCAACCGTGACCGCGTGGCCGCGTTGACGAAGGCGGGGCGCATGACGCCGCATGGCCAAGTGCACGTCGACGCCGCCAAGAAGGATGGCCGCTGGGACGCCGCGTACCCATCGCCCAAGGACATGGAGCTACCAGCAGACTTCGTGACCGCCGTCCGCAAGAACGCCAAGGCGCGGGCGACGCTCGAGGCGCTCGGCCGCCAAGACATGTTCTACATGGCGTATCGGCTGTTTCACGCCAAAGGCGAGCGCCGCGCGGCCTTGGTCGAGCGCCTGATCGCTGACCTGACACAAGGCCCCGCCGCGGTAATCGCAGCGTCGCCCCGCGGCAAAGCCGCCGCCGCCCGCGAAGCCCGCGCCAAGCTCACCAAAAAGCCGGCCAAGGTGTCTGCGAAGCGTCGCAAACCCTAGCGGGGGAATCCGCAGGAAGGCGGGAAGGCGGGAAAGGCGCAGGCTGGAAGGCGAGAACGCATTTCTCGTTCGGGGAGACCGAACGAGAAATGTTTGCCTTGGAAGAGAGCAGGAGAGGGAGCGAGGCTGACCTGTAGCGTCGAGCTGACTGGGACACGCACCAAATAAATCTTCCCGCCTTCCCGCCTTCCTGCGGATTTAATCGCTCGGCGAGACCGAGAGACGCCACGGTAGCTTCTGCGAGTTAGGCGGCGGGGTGGCAGCACCTGCGCGTTACTCGGGGATGCGGAAGCTTTTGCTCAGCGTGACGGAGCTGCCGCTGAAGGCGGGTACGTGCGCGCTGCGGAAGACGGTTTGGATACAGGTGCCGACGGGCGTGCCGGCGAACGGCGCCGAGAGGCTGACGGCCGACACGGGGCCTTCGGTCGAGAAGGTGACGCTTGCGGTGCCTGAACCGGTGGGACCGCCTTCGCGCTTACAGCTCATCGCCGAGTTGGCGGCCTTGCTCAGCGACGTGAGGGCCGACGCACGGTTGAGCGGCGCGCGCTGATCGGGCGGCGGCGGCTTTTCGGTCGGCGGCGGCTCGAGCTCGGGCTCTTGCGGCTCGACGGGCTCCTTTTCCGCTGGCTTGTCAGCCTTTTCGTCTTTCGCTGGCTTGTCGGTCTTGGCGTCTTCTTTGTCGGGCTTGCCGGGCCGCGCGACGTGCACGCTGGTGTCGGCGGGCTTGCCTGGAGCAGCGTGACCGGGTTTACCGGGGGTCGCTCCCGCGGGGTCGTTCGAGTCGAGCGGGATGCTGTTGATGTTCACACCCCACGCGCCAGGTTCCTGCGTGTACTGGCTGTCTTTCGGCTTGCTGGCGGCGGCGACGGAGCTGGGCGCTTCGGCGCCGGAGGCCCGCATCGGCGCTGGCTGCTGGTTGTTGACGAACCACACCGCGGCGGCTGCTGCAGACAAGCCGAGCGCGGCGACCACGATCGGCAATGGCGACGAGCTGCGCTTCGGCTGCAGCTCGATGCTCTGCGGATGCGGGGTGCGCGACTTGGACGAGATGGAGCTGGATGTTGGCGGCTCCGAAGGGCTCGCCGGAAAGCGACCACTCGAGGAAAAATGCGGATGGGAGCGGTCGGGCCCTGCCGGCTGATCGGGCACCAAACCCGCCGCGACTACGCCGTCGCTCGCCGTGAGCGCTTCGCGCAAGGCCTGGCGCTGAGTCTCGATGCGAGAGCCGAGCACGCGCCGCACGAGCTGGCCGACGCTGGCGGGCGAGACCATGACGCGATCTGCGACCAGGTAACGCTCGAGCGCTTCGCTCATTTCGCGCGCGGTCTGGAAGCGGCGCTTCAGATCGCGCGCGAGCGACTTCTCTACGACCTCGACCAGCTGCGGAGACAGTCGCGGGTTGAGCTCGGCCGGATTCGGGATCTTGCTCTTCTTCACCAGCTCGAGCGAGTGCGCGGCGTTCTCTCCGCGGAACAGGCGCTCACCGGTGACGAGCTCGAACAGCACGATGCCGAGCGCGAACACGTCGCTTCTGCGATCCAGCTTTTCGGCGCGCGCCTGCTCGGGCGACATGTAGCCGAATTTGCCTTTGATCTTGTCCTCGTTGCCGAGGTCACTATGGGCGGTGGCGTTGGCGACGCCGAAGTCCACCAGCTTGGCGCGGCCGTCGAGGCCGACCAAGATGTTGTGCGGCGACACGTCGCAGTGGACGATGTTACGTAGCTCGCCATCCCAACCGCGCAGCTCGTGCGCGGCGTGAAGGCCCGCCGCGGCGTCGGCGATGATCTTGACCGCGATCTCGGCAGGGATGGCGCGGCGACGGCGCGCTTCTTTGATGACCGTGCGCAGCGAGTCGCCTTCGACCCACTCCATGGCCATGTAAAGGACGCCGTGATCCTCCGACACCTCGTGCACTTTGACCACGTGCGGGTGGTCGATGCTGCGCACGATCTGTCCCTCTTCGAGAAACATGGCGCGAAACGCCGAGTCTCTCGCCAGCTCGGGCAGCATGGCTTTGACGGCGACGAGGCGCTGTTTGCCGCTGACGGGCGCACGCTCGCGCGCCACCCACACGCTGGCCATGCCGCCGCGCCCGAGCCGAATCAACAGCTCGTATCGGCCGAGCGTAGAGCCCGACTTTAGTTCCGCGGCCATCCAATCACCCTGAGCATGTACGCGCGACGCCTGCGAATACGCGGCTTCGCAGCTTCTTTTATGCCACGGAACGTGTAGGCAAGCGAGGCACAACTACCGGAAGATTGCTGCGGCGTTGCATCCACCTACATAGAACTACTCGGCGTGTCCCGCTGCCCCACTCACCCCTCAATCCTCACGCCTCGCTACTGTTAAGGACTTGCCAGCTCCGCTGAGGCGGAAGGATTCGGTGTAGGTGCAGAGCCGGAAGGGGCGACGACCTTCATGTCGACCTCGAGCAAGACCGATTCGCCCGCGGCCATGGTCACGGTTCGGCGTTCGGCGACTGCGTTCGGGTGCTCGAGCCGGATGTAGTGGGTACCTGGGCTGAGCCGAATCGGCCGGGCGAAAGGCGTGGTTTCCCGCTGCTGGCCGTCGACGAACACGTACGCCCACGGGTGCGCGACCACCCGCAACTCGGACGCCTCGGCCCCGGGGGTGGAGAGCGGCGCCGCAGCGCGTCGGCTGGCTTCCATGGGACCAAAGGCGCGCCGCAGCGCGTAACCGCTGGCCACCACGCCCAGGCCAATCAAGAACAGCCCAAGCGCTACCGAAGCGACCGACGTGCGCCGAACCACCCGTAGTGTCTGCTTGGGAGGGGCGGTCTTGACCTCGACGAGGCCGGCGCTCGACAGGGCTGCCAAGATCGCTTGTTCGGGGGCTCCATCCCACGTTTCCGCCAGAGCGTGCCGCAGCTCCGAGGCCAGCTCGTGGGCGCTGCCGATGCGATCGCTCGGGAGCTTTTCGAGGCAGCGAGCGATCACGCGCTCGACGCTGCCGCTCACCTTCACGCCGCCTTGCGTGAGCGGTGGTGGCGGGTTCTGACGAATGCGCAGCGACGTGGAGCGCTCGTTCGGACCTTCGAACGGACGCGTGCCGCTGAGCAGCTCGTACAGCATGACGCCGAGCGAGAACAAATCGGAGCGCGGATCGGCGGGCTCGCCCAAGATCTGCTCGGGCGACATGTAGACGGGGCCGAGGTAGCCGGTGCCGCCGTCGAGCAGCTCGGGTGCCGTCGGCATGCGCTCGTCGACAGCCAGCGCGAAGTTGAGCAGCTTGATCTCACCGCGCTTGGAGATGAAGACGTTCTTGGGCGATAGATCGCGGTGCACGACGCTGTGCTCGTGAGCGTGCGCCAGCGCCTCCGCCAGCCGCAGACCGATCGCGACGGCCGCCGCGTCGTTCAGGCGCTTGGCGCGACCGAGCAGCTCTTCGAGCGTCACGCCGTCGACGTGCTCGAGCACCAGCCACATGCGATCGCCGCGCTTCACGAAATCGTGAACCTTGACGATGCCGGGGTGGTCGAGCTCGCTGAGCAGCCGCGCCTCTCGCTCGAGGGTGGAGGCGAACGGCGAGCTTGGCAGGATGTTGTGGCCGAGCGCCTTGATCAGCACCGTTCGGCCCAGGGGCTCCTGGATGGCCCGGTACAGGTCACAAACCGGCCCGGAGGAAAGCTTGCGAAGGATCTCGCAGCCGTCGAAGGTAACCGCCTCGGGCATTGTTGCCCGCAGCTTATAGCGCTAGATCGCGTCGGCGTTGGCGTTTCTGACTCGGCTTGGTACGGGAGTTCGCGGCCTTTTTACGGCGGGCCGCCGCTATTTCCAGGACCAGGACCCGCGCTTCGCGATCGCCTTCGCGCCAGCGCTGCTGGTCTCGATTTTGCTGTACGTCCGCTCGCCGCTCTCGAACTACATCTTCGACGAGCAAGAGGCGCTGCTCGCCAATCCCTACGTCAACGACAAGTCGCTGCCGTTCCTGAGCGCCTTCGAGCGCGACTTTTGGGGTTTGCCGCCGGAGCGCAGCATTGGCTCCTATCGACCCATCCCGAACCTGATTTGGCGGGTGCTGTGGCACGTCAGCCACCAGCCGTTCATCCACCATTGGGTCAACGTGATTGGGCACGCCGTCAATGGCGCGTTGCTCGCGGGCTTCGTGCTGGCGGTCTCGGGGCGTCGCAAGTTGGCGTGGCTGGCCGGCGCGATTTTTTTGATGGCGGCAGTTTTGACCGAGGCCATCTCGGGTGTCGTCGGGATAGCCGACGTGCTCGGGGGGCTCGGAGTGCTGCTCGCCCTGCACGCGCTGCGCTTGCCGGTTTGGGGCATGCCGGTGGCGGTGCTGGCGGCGGCCAGCTTTGGCCTTTTCAGCAAAGAGAGCGCGATCGTGGCGGTGCCACTGGTCGCGCTGGCCGCGTTCACGACGGCCCCTTTACTGCACCCGCGCCGGCCTCTACGCCTCTTGCGCTGCGCCTTGGCATTGCTGTCGCTCGCGGCGGCGCTCGTCTTCTACACCGAGTTTCGGCGCCTGACGTTCGTCACCCATCCCGAGGGCTTTTGGGACGTGCCACGCGGCACCAACTGGCACCAGGCGCTGTGGCTCAAGCTGCAAAAGTGGTGGTCCCAACCGCGCGCGCCCATGGACCCACCGCCGCCCGGTACGCCCTGGCACAAGCTGCAGCTGCTGCGCTTCTTGGCGTGGTTCCAGCAGCCCAGCCTGCCGCACGACCCGATCAACAATCCGCTGGTCGACGCGCCGATACCGCTGCGCGTGGCAGCGGCCTTGCGGGTCTACGCGGGTGGCGTGGGTCAGGTGCTGTTCCCCTGGACCTTGAGCGGTGACTACTCCTACCGCGCCGAGCCGATTCCAGAGCGGCGCGTGTTCTTTGGCAGCGTGATGGGCGCCTTGCTCTCGGTGGGGCCGCTGCTCGCTGGCTTGGGCGTGCTCGTCCACAACATGTGGCAAAGCTTTCGGCTGCGCCGGGCTGACGTGGGCGTGCGTCAGGAGCGGCTCGGGCCGGCGGCGCTCTTGGCGACCGGGCTTTTGTGGTTCCCGATTGCGTATTTCCCCCACTCGAACATCGCGGTTTTGCTGCCAACGGTGAGGGCCGAGCGCTTCTGGTACCTGCCGGTCGTCGGGACGTCTCTGGTGTTGTCTCTGGTAGCCGTCAAGCTGCTGAGCGGGCGCCGCGAGCGCTTGTCGGCGGCGCTGATCGGCGCCTTCTTCGGCGTGCAGGCGTTCCAGGCGCGCTCACACGCGCTCGACTACATGGACGACTTGAGCTTTTGGGACGCGACCAGGCAAGCGGTGCCGCTCAGCGCCAAGGCGCAGCTCAACTACTCGGTCATGCTCGGCGCGCGCGGCCAGCTGAAAGAGCGCCTGCACTACAACGACATCGCACGTCAGCTCGCGCCCAACTGGGCGATGGCTCACGTGTACTACGGCGACACGCTGTGTCGTCTCGCCAACACCATTCCAGTCACGCTGGGCGAACGGCGCTTGGCGGCCGCCGAGCGCGCGCTGCCGCATTACCTCAAAGGCTTTGCGTTGGCGCCCAACGATCCCAACCTGATTTCGCTCGGGATACAGTGCATGTGGGAAGAAAAGATCTTTCTTCCTCACCGCCAAGAGCTGAGCGATTTGGCGGACGAGCATCCAGGCTCGTGGCTCGCGTACCTGGTTGGTGACACGGTGGAAAACGGCGAAAAGAACGGCGGAGTAGCAAAGAAGTACCGCCCGCGTTCGTACGACGAAGGGCCGAAGGGCGAGTCGCAGTAACGGAGCCTGCGAACGCCGCAGCCCCCGTAAACGTGCCCGTGAACGTGAACGTGCCCGCGAGGAGCAACGCGACGAGCCGCGTGGGGTGGGGCCCCGCTGAATTCACTTCAGCGGGGCGGGGCGGCGCGTGCCGCCCCGCGAGACCGACTAGGCCAAGGTTCATGGCGCGTGCGAAGCACGCGCGCGCCGCCCAGCTGGGCGCGCGTCCGGCTAGCTACGAAGCCGGACCTCGTCTCGCTCAAGTTTGTCGGCTCACGGGCGCTGACGGCGAAGCGCTTCGTGCCTCGACGCATCCCGGTGCGAAGCGATGGCGTTTGCGCCGAGAGCCTCTTCGGCGGCGAGGCGGATGTAGGGCTTCGCTCGTGGGGCGAGAGCTGCAATTCATTGAGACTCGTTGCACCGTCAGATTCACCGCGCTGGCGCGGCGCCATGTTGGGCCTGGTCCTGCTTGAGCAGGGAGCTTTGATAGCATTTCGCTTTGTGCTTGACGGCTCTACGCATCGCGGTGCGTTGAAACTGCGTGAGTAGGGTTTGCTCGTGCGTTGGCTCGTCTGCGCGGCTCGCAGGCGAGCGGCGAGCGCCGGAATGACTTCGAAGCCGTTTCGGGCGTCGAAAGGGCTGCCGCGCGCCCGGGGCGCGGTCGAAATTCGCGGGTGTAGGGTGGGGCATGACAGCGACTTTCGACAGGCGCGACGATGTCATCACCCCTCTCTCCCCCGGTGGGGACCCAGGTTTGGCTGCGCTCTCCGACGATGAACTGCTAGCCAACACACGGCGCCTGGTTGGCAAGTCCAACCAATTGCTGGCCGTGCTGCTCGTGCACCTGGCAGAGGTCGAGGTTCGCGGAGCTCACCGGACACGACGCTGCGCGAGCCTCTACACTTATTGCATCTACGAGCTGCGTTTTTCGGAGGACGCAGCGGCTCGGCGCTCGGCGGCGGCTCGGCTGGTGAAGCAATTCCCGCTGCTATTTAGGGCGATTGCGGACGGCGAGCTGCATTTGACGGGGCTGCTCATGATCGGGCCCCACCTCACGCCCGCGAACCACGTCGAAGTGTTGGGTCGCGCCAAATTCCGCACCCAGAAGGAGCTGGCCAAACTGGTGCGCGAGCTGTGTCCGTTGCCGCAGGTGCCCGATCGGATCGAACCGCTTGGTCCGCAGCTCCGTAAAACGCTGCGCAATCCTACTTGGGAGCAATACGTGAGCGCGCGAGCTCCGCGGGTCCGCGAGCTTCCGGAGGGTGAACGGCCCCGCGATTGGGCGAACGCTGACGCTTTCCCCGCCGAAGCGTCGCTAGCAGAGCCCCTTTCGAACGAGCCATTGCCGGTCGGCCCCGTGCCGCGAGATCTCCCGCCCGTGACCGGCCCGCAACAGTATCAGCTGCAGTTCAGCACCACTGAAGAGCATGCGCAGCTCGTCGAGCGTGCCAAGGCGCTCTTGGCACGCAGTCGTCCGGGTGTGAGCCTCGGCGAGCTGCATCTGGAGGCGATGAAACTGCTCGTCGCGTCGCTCGAAAAGCGGAGGTTTGGGGCGGTGGAGCCTCGAGCGCATCGACGAAGTGTCGCCGAACGGCCTGGGCGAGCTGCGGAACAACGTGGTGAGGCCGATTCCGCGCGGGGCCAGCGAGGTGAGAGCGACCCGGCGCCGCGCCAACGCGGTGAGTGCGAGCGGGCGCCGCGCCAGCGCGGTGAATCTGACGGTACGGCATGCGAGGCCGAGGACAGGCAAGTGTCGACTCGCTCGCGAAGCCGCTACATCCTCGCAGCGGTTCGGCGCGAGGTGTTTCAGCGTGATGGCGGCCGTTGCAGTTACGTCGACGCGCGCGGCGAACGATGCTGCGAGGTGCACTACTTGGAGCTTCACCACTTGCAGCCATTCGCCAAGGGCGGCGCCCACTTCGCATCAAACCTCACGTTGCGCTGCGCTGCGCACAATGCCCTCGCTGCGGAAGAGGAATTCGGAGCAAAGGCGATTGCCGTGCTTTGCGATGCGTCCAGGCACGAAGCACTTCGCCGCCAGCGCCCGTGAGCCTGCGTTGTTTCGATGAAGACGCTCCCTAACCAACTAAGATGAGGCGACGCCCGGTTTCGCAGGTAACGGCGCCGCCCAGCTGGGCGGCGCGCGCGTGCCTTGGCACGCGCCAGAAACCTTGGCCTCCCAATAGACGGAGCCACACGACATCTTACGGACGATCGGGCACGTTTACGGGCACGCGAGTGTGATCCAATTCGGAAACACGCTGTGGTTCTGCGCACGCGCTGTCCATGTTATGAGGGGCCCGAGGAGAACCGGCGCATGGCTTTTTCACGTCACCTCGGGGTCATCGGCATTTTGAGTGTTTCTTGGCTCGTCGCAGTTGGCTGCGATGACGACGGGGACAGGAACGTCGCCCAGGGTGAAGGTGGTGAAGCGGGTGACGGAGGCGACGGGCCGAACGGCGGCAAATCGACGAGCGGGGGCAGCGCCAACAACGCCGGGAAGGGCGGCAGCGCTGCTGCCGGCGAAGGCGGCACGACTACTGGCGGCACGGCGGGTAGCGGCGGCACGGAAACGGGCGGCACCGCCGGTAGTGCTGCGAGCGGAGGAGCTGGTGCCGGCGCAGTTGGCGGCGAAGATGCTGGAGGCGCGAGCGCAGGTTTCGGAGGCGCCAGCGCGGGTGCTGGCGGTGACGGCGGCGCCGGCGGCACGCCCGAGGTGCCCGTCGCAAAGAAGTGCGATTTTGGCTGCAACGTCGACGCTGATTGCAACGGTATCGACAGCGTCGGCCACTGTGATCAGACGTTGAAGCGCTGCCGCGCTACCGACTGCACGGTCACGGCAGATTGCGCGCCGGTCGCCAGCCTGTGGCTTTTTACCTGTTCCAACGACAGCGAGTGCACCCCCACGGTGGAGCGGTGCGTGGCTTGGCAGGGCGTCGGCTACTGCGCCGGCTTGCCTGACCCGAATTTCCCCGAGTTTCCTTGCACGTTTGGCTCTCCGACGACGCTGCCGCTCTTTGGTGCGGCCGGTGAAGCCGAGGTTTGTGCGGACGTAACGCAGGTCTGCAGTGCCAAGGGCGCGTGCGAATTTGGTTGCGGGTATTTGGGTTGCGACGCCGGCACCGGCGATACGTGCAACCCGACGACGGGTCTTTGCGAGTGCGCTCAGAGTACCGAGTGCACCAAGGCGGGGGTCTCGGTTTGCGGCGGCAACGGACTGTGTGGCTGCGCAGACGACACTGATTGCGCAAAGACGGCTGGCGCCACCGGCCTCGGCAAATGCGTCAACGGCACCTGCGGGTGTGACAACGCGACGGCCTGCGTGAATCCAGGCTACGCGAATGCCACGGCCGTCTGCGAATAGGCTGATTTTTCGGCTCTAGCGCGGGTTTGCTCGCCCCGGCCCCTGCGCCTCGCGCCGGGGGCCGCCGTCCGTGGTATCTCTAGCTACCCCATGATCCAGCAAGGCGACCTGCTTGCAGGAAAGTACCGGGTCGAGCAGGTGCTCGGAGCTGGGGGCATGGGTTACGTCGTGGCGGCGCTGCACGAGCAGTTGGGGCAGCGCGTGGCGGTCAAGCTGCTGGTGCCCGAGCTGTGCGAGAACGAAGACTCGGTCACGCGTTTTCTGCGTGAGGCGCGCGCGGCGGTGAAGATTCAGAGCGAGCACGTGGCGCGCGTGCTCGACGTCGGTGAGCTGACGAACGGCTCGCCGTACATGGTGATGGAGTTCCTGTCCGGTCGTGACTTGGCCGAGGAGCTCGACCTGCCCGATCAGGTCATCGATGTGCCCACGGCCATCGACTACGTGCTGCAAGCCTCCGAGGCAGTGGCCGAGGCGCACTCGCTCAACCTCATCCACCGCGACCTGAAGCCGGCCAATCTCTTTCTGACGCAGCGGCCCGACGGCAGCCCGCTGGTCAAGGTGCTCGATTTCGGCATCTCCAAAGCCATCAACGTCGAGGAGAACGCGCTCGAACCGGCGCCCAGCCTGACGGCCACGCACTCCTTGCTCGGCTCGCCCGCGTACATGTCGCCCGAGCAAATTCGTCGCCCCAAGTCGGTCGACATCCGCACCGACATTTGGTCGCTGGGCTCGATTTTGTACGAGCTTTTGGCGCGCGATCCGCCGTTCAGCGCCGATTCGCCGCTCGCGCTGTTGGCCGCGGTGGTGTCCGATCCGCTGCCGAGCATTCGCTTGGTGCGGCCGGACGTGCCGCCCGAGCTCGAGGCGGTGATCGCGAAGTGTTTGGAGAAGAATCCGGACAACCGCTACCAGACAGTGTCGGAGCTGGCAGACGCGCTGGCGCCGTTCGCGCCGCGCTCCATGCCGTCAGTGACGCGCATCTCGGGCATTCTGCGCGCCACGTCGTTGCGTCCTCCCGCGACCGACAAGTCGCCGTCGTCCGACCGCACGCTGCAGAGCCCAACGCCGGTCACTGGCGATGAGCGGACCGAAGAGCAGCGCGTCAAGATCGTCACGCCCGCCCCCGCTGCGCGGAGCGAAAAGAGCACGCGCACGGACTGGGAAGCCTCGCCTTCCGACGCCGGTCGCTCGCGTCGCCGCGTGGTGCTCGGCGTGCTCGGAGCCGTGGCGTTGACGGCGGGGGTGGTGGTTTGGCAGCGCCGCCCGCTGGTGACGATGGAGGCGCGACCGGATTCTTCCGCGGCCAAGGCTGGCGCGTCTGCCAGCGGGATCGAAGCCTTGCCGAGCAGCGCGCCTGCAGTAACGGGCAGCGCTTCGGTGGCTGCCGCAGCGCCCGCTGCTCCGTCTCAGCCCGAAGCCGCGCCCTCGGCTAGCGCTGCCGGGAGCGCAAAGGCGCCGTCGATGCCCGAAGCCGCGGCCGCAAAAGCGCCCAAAATCAAGCCACCGGTGGCTGCCGCACCTGCTGCTGCTGCGCCACCGGCTGCGACGGCTCCGGTGGCCACGCCGGTGGCTCCCAAGCCCGTCTCCGATCCGCTGGACGGTCGCCGCTAACTGCGAGCGTTGCGACGCCGAGCGCGTCTGGCGAGGCCGAGCGCACCGGCCAGCATCACGAGCGCGCGAAACGCGCTCTGCGAAGCTGCGGGCGCCGTGAACGAACAACCCGATGAGCTGCTGCCGGGTGTTGCCGTTTCGGTGGTTGGCTCGCCTCCCTGGCCGCTGCTCGCTCGGCCGCCTGCTCCGGCTCCCGCAGCCGTCTCGCCCTCGGCACCCCCGGCAGCGTTCGTCGTCGTCCCAGCGGCACCCGCTTCGGCAGCGACGCCGCCAGCGCCGGCGGCGCCCTCGGGCTCCAGGGTCGGGACGCAACCAGCGGCGTCAAAGGCTTCGTCAATCAACGCGGCGAACGGCGGCACATGAACCATTTGGTGCCGCACGCTGGAGGCCGAGCAGCTCTCGCCCTCCTGCAGCGAGTAAACGCCCAGCACGGCTCCGCTCTGCTGGGAGAGCAACGGGCCGCCGCTGTCACCAATGCAGCCGGACGGGCCCTTCAAGATCAGCGCGCGCGGCGGCACCGTCGTGACGCCGTCGGCGAGCGAATCCGGGCCTAGCGCTGCGATGTCGAGATCGCGCTTTTGGAAGCGCGGCTGAGTCACGTAGTCGATACCGGTCTGCGCGGCGTCGAGCCCATAGCCGACGAGTACGCTCGTCTCGTGCAGCTGCGCTGGGCGCCCGATGCGCATTGGGATCAGGGGCAGCTCGAGGGCATGGTCGAGCACGACGAAGGCAATGTCGTTCTTGCAGATGCTGGGCGACAGCGTGGAGATCACGCGCGCGCCGCGAGCCAGTAGCTTTTTCCGCGGCGGCTTTTGGCCGTAGACCTCGATGTGCTCGGCAGGCAGGTGCAGGCCCAGGCGCCCACCGCCGGTCGGATTGCTGGTCAGCTCGCCGCGCACCGTGCACGAGAATTGGCCTTCGCTGAGGTACGACACGCAGTGGCGAGCCGTCAGCACCAGGTTGGGGCCTACCAGGCTGCCCGTGCAGACCAGCTCGGAGCCGTCGTCCAGCAGCCCGCGCAGCAGCACGACGCCGTCTTGCTCAGCGCCAGAGGCTTCGCCGTCGACGATGGCCTGTCGGCTCGCTTCGACGCTCTCGCCAGGAGCCCAATCAGCGCAGCTGAAGCAGAACAGCGCGAGCGCCAAAGCTGCCGGCTGGCGCGCGAACCGCATGGCTAGAAGCCCGCGTTGCACGGCGAAAAATCGCCGGTAAACATCTTGGTTTCGGGATTGTAGCGCAGCACGTCGGGCACGAGCTTGGCGGTCGTGCTGATGCTCTTGAAGCAAAATACGCCGCCGTCCACCGGACGCACGCCTGTCTTCGGGTCGAACTCCGGTGGCCCTAGCGTGCTGTCGAGATGAATGGTCGCGTCTTCGACGCTCAGGGCCTTGAAGGTGGCGCTGATGGTTGTCGGGCCGACTTTGTAACCATCGCCGGAGAACAAGCGCTGCATGCCGCGGGCGATGCCGGAACCGGTGATGCCTTCGGGCTCGCGGGCTCCGTACATGGCGTAGGCCAGGTAGTAGATGGCATCGTAGTAGTTGGCGGTGTCGACGATGGCATCTTTGAATTTGGAGCGGAGCCGAATGCCGTACGCGTTCTGCAGGCTGATGTCGGCGGCTGGCGCTATCGAGACGCCAACGTAGCGCTGCTGATCTTGGCCGGCGTTGATGTCGCCTTCGAGCCTGCCGCTGATGCGCTTCAGCAAGCCGTTGACGTCGCCGGCGTTGTAGGGGGACAAAATATAGAAGGGGCGCGGGTGACCGCCGGCCTTCACGCCCCATTCGTCCTCGACCAGCTGCTGTATACCGCCGTCCATCACGAACAGCTCGCTGGCGGCGGAAATGACGATGTCTGGCGCAAAGGTCGCGATTTCCACCGCTTTTGCAGCCAGATCCTCGGCGCTGCCGTCGAGCTCGACACCCAAGAAGTCATCGCCATTGTCGGTGAGCGACAGGTCGTTGAAGCGGAGCGCCGGGAGCAGCGAGTCTCGGAGCTCGGAGTCGAAGGCGTCGCCGGTCGTGACGAGCGCGACCTTCAAGTGCGCGGTGTCGGAGAGCTTGCGATCTTTTCGGAGCCAGGCTTCGGAGCGCTTCAGCAGCGCGGCGTAGGTCGGGGCAAAATCGCTGGGCTGCCCGAGCAGATTCCAGATGCGCCCATCGTCGTCTTCGTCGATGAGCGGCCTCGTGATGGAGACGGGGCTCAGGTAGAAGATGTCGCGCTTGGCGTGATCTTCGTAGGCGCGCAGCAAATCGCCCGGCTTGAGCGTGCCGATGACGGCGGGCACCTGAACCTCTTCGGCCAGGTGCTTCATGGCAGGCCCGACGTAGCCGTCGCGGTTTTCGCAGGCAATCATCACCAGCGGGCGCCGCTTGCCTTCGAGCCCATCCGGCAGGCCACCGTTGTTGTTGTCTCCGCCGAGCTCGCCCAGAGCCAGTTGGTGTGCCCAGAGTACCGGGTTGTCTTCGGGCGTCGCGCCGTCGAGCGTCGCAAAGGCACCGAAGTAGATGGCGTTGGGGTTGCTCACGGCGCCCGTCACGATCGGGCAGTCGTCGGTGCGCAGCGCGACGCAGGTGTGATCGGACGGCCGACAGCGGTAGGGCTCGTCAGCGTTGGCCTCGACGCATTCGGCGTTCGTTTGGCAGCTGCCGGGGGCAACTCCGCCCGTTCCGCTGAGCCCGCCGCTGCCGCCGTTCGGCTGGGCGCCCTCGCCGCCTTCGCCGCCGGCAGGTGTACCCGCATGCCCACTGCTTGCGTTTCCCGCGCCGCCGCGGCTGTTGGTGGCCTTCTCGGCAGGCAAGTCGTCGAGCGGAGTGACGACCAGGCAACCCGCCGCGCCAGCGACTGCTGCTCCGACCAGCAGGGCCCAGTTTCTGCTCGCAGCCACGCTCAGAAGCCCCCGCCCACACCGAGGCCGGCTAGCTGCGGACCAAGCCAAGGTGAAACGCGAATGGCAGACTGTTGGGTTGGCCGCGTGACGTAAAGGTACGTGGTGACACCAGCGCCGATGGCGGCGCCGATCCACAAACCCAAGTTGGCGTAGCCGTAGCGTTGCGCTGTGTCGCGTCGATCCTCGACAGCGCCTGTCAGGCCTTCGCTCTTGGCGAGCGCTTCGTAGTCGCTCCGCTTGTTGAGGTAGGCGACGCCGGTCACACTGGCGCTTGCCGCCAACGCGAGCGTGATACCGCCGGACAAATAGACGGAGGTCGGAATCGGCCGGTGCTGCAGCTCGTCGCTGCGCGGCTGCTCGGGGTTGGTTGCGCCGTCGCTGCGACCGGCTCGCGTCGGCTCAACGGGCGGTGCTTCGACGGGGGCGTCTTCGAGCGGCGGAATGCTGAGCGACTGCTGCTCCGCGACAGCGACCTCGATGCTGAAAATTTGCGGCTTTTTGCCAGGCGCTGAAGCCCGCACGCTGTGCTTGCCCGGGTCCACGGGCGTGGGGACGCCGAACACGGCGTTGCCGACGCTCGTGCCATCCAGCTCGATCGCCAGACCCGGCGCGTCGGCGTTCGGAGCGAGCAGCAGCGTCAAGCGCGACAGCTTCGGCTCCAGCTCGGCCGCTCGCTCGCGCGCGTACTGCACGCGGTCTTCACGCCCATCTCGCCGCGCGGCCACCAAGGCATCGGAATATTCGAGCCACGCCGTCGCGAGCTTGCCCTGCTTTTCGTGACACGCAGCCAAGTTGAGCAGCGTGCCGGTCGCGGGATCGAGCTGCTGGCTCTGCGCGAGCTTGGGACAGGCTTCGTCGTACTTGCCCGCTGCCATCAGGTCGCGCGCTTGCCGGTACAAGGCGTCGGCCACGGCGGCCTTCGTCTCCGCCTGTGCTGCCGCAAGCCGTGGCGTCAGAAGCAGCGCCGCGATTGTGACACAACGCCACATCATGGTGCACCTGCTGCGCCAGCAGCGCCTGCTGCGCCAGCCGTGCCGTCCACGCAGCTCGATTGCGAGGGCTCTGCAGAAGGGCTTGAAATCAGCTGTTTTGCGAGGCGATCGAGCGCTGCTTTCATGACCACGCGTTCGTCGGTGCTTAGTTGAAGCTCGGCGTTGACCGTCGTCAGATACTGCTCGATGAGCAGGTCTGCGTCACCAGCTGACAGGGCCGGCGCGCCGTAGACCAACCCGAAGTCGCCAACCGGGTTGCCCTGGCAGCCCCAAAATTCCAGGTTCCAAACCACGAGCTGCTGTCGGTACTCGTCCAAGTCTTCGCCGAGCGGTACGACCCACTTGATGCGGCAATCAGCGAACACGGCTTTGGCAAAGGCGCGCGCCTGAGCGTCGGCGCGAGGGACCTTGCTGGTGATGCGCGTGCACAGCTCGAGCTGCTCGCCTGACGGCGGGGTTGCTCCGCTACCGCCGTTGCCGAGCGCGCCGCCTGCGCCCGCGTCTCCGGCCGTGCCGACAGGCGCTCGCGCACCCGCGCCAGCGTCGCCGCCAAGGTTCGCGATCGAACCGCCTGTCGATGAGCCGCCTGTCGCGCCTGCGTTGCCGCCTACCGCCGTTGAGTCGTCACCGCCAGCAGGTGTCGTGAGGGTGCCAGCGCTCGCTCCACCACCCCCGGGAGTGTTCGAGTGCGTGGTCGCTTCGTCCTTGCCGCAGGACGCCAGCGTGGCCGAACCTAGGACCAGCAGGCACGCTAGCCGCCACAGCCTCGTCGCTTGCATGACGCGCGGGATAGTAGATGAACTGTCACGTCAGTTCTATCGGGCCGCATAGGGGGCCTTATGTCGATGAAATCAAAGCAGCTTTTGCGCCGGCATAGGTAATCGCACAGTCATGCGGTGGTGACGGACGATTGAACCCGCTAGAAGAAACGGCTATCTCCCGGGTGTCTGCGCTTGGTTGGGGCGGACCAGGCCGTGTATCGCGAGAACTACCGGCAAGGAGATATGGGAATGGTCAGGCATCTACTAGGCGTCGCGCTCGTCACCGTGGTCCTCGGAGCCTGCTCCAGCACCCCCCTCGATTTGCCCGGCGAACAGGGCTCGAACGTCGACGAGAGCGCGGTCGGGAGCGTCAACCTGCCGCTCACGTCCACGGTCGGAGACACCGAGTACCGGCTCAACACCGCCACGTTCACCATCAGCGGTCCAGCGCTCGCCAAACCCCGCGTGGTGAAGCCGCCGGCAGACGAGGCCGTGCACAACGAGGTGCTCCCGATCGGCTCGTACTCGATTCAGCTCGAGAAGGGCTGGGTGCTCGAGAAGCGTGGGCCCGGCTCCAAGGTGTTCGCGGCGGTTGCCGCGCAGCTGATCACGCCGAACCCGCTCGCCGTCGAGGTGACGGGCAAGGTGGTGGCCGATGCCTTCTTCGGCTTCGTGACCACCAGCGGTGACGTTTCGTTGGGTGATGGCAGCGTCAACATTCGCATCGGCGTGCAGGATTGCTCGGCGTACGACTCGTACACGGCAGCGCTCGGCGAGCTGACTGCCGAATGTCTGGGCACCGTCGACCCGCGCCTGTATCGGGTCTCCAAGGACGGCGTGCTGCAGCCGGCGTTCGACAATTGCCCGAACGACAAGACGCAGACGCTGATGCGCAAGATCCGCCAGCTCTTGTCGATTCAGCAGCGCACGGCGCGTTTGCCCTTCGCCAAGCAGTGCTTGGCTGGGCGTTTCGAGGCTTACCAAACCAAATTCGCCAACAGCGGCGTGACGGTTTGCCCCACTTGGGAGAAGTCGCGTGTCGTCAATCCCATCACGCTCGAGACCGTGCTCAAGGTCGAAGGCGGTCTGCCGGATCTGCCGGCGCAAGACAACGGTCGCCCTCTCGGCATCTTGGACCTGCTGAAGGAGAACAGCTTCTACAACCTGAAGCTCGACGCCACCGGACAGAAGTGCCAAACGCCGGCTGAATGCGCGCAGATCTGCGCGGGCGGCTTCCCGGGCTTCGTGATCAGCGGTGAGGGCAGCACGGTGCTGACCGATCCGGTCGCCTGGCTGCTGGACAACACCTACACGTCTTCGAGCACCGATCCGTTCCTGCGCGCGACCTACTACCACCCCATGTCGTATTACGGCGGCGTCCCGGGTGTGCTGTTCGGTGACGCCGCGCGCGCCGAGCCGTGCGGCCCGCCCGTCAATGGCGCGGTGGTGTGCCCTCCCGAGCAGTGCAGCTACTTCGCCGGCAGCCACTTGAAGACCTGGCTGCAGAAGGACTGCCTCGACCCCGCCGTCGAGGACAGCTGCGTCAGCTACTGCGGCCCCAAGCTGCCGTGACCAGGTGGGGCGGCACGCGCCGCCCTACTTCATCCGCGATAGCCAAATGATGCCCACGAGGCTGGCGCCCAGCACTGCGAGCGCCAGCAGGGCGATCACCAAGTCTGCCGTACGGAAGCGTCGCTCGCCCTGAGCGGGCTGGGGCGTTCCGCGCGGCACGCGCGCGATCGGAGCGGTGCCTGTTTCGGGGCTGCCGAGCCCCGGCGAGCCGCCGACTGGAGCGCCGGTTGGCGGATCGACCGTGTCAGCGTCGCGCATCTTTTCATCGCTGCTGGCTTCGAGCTCGACCAGCGCTTCCGCGACTGGGTCGTCGAACGCAAGCTCGCTTTGCCCGATGGTCACCAGCTTGCCGCGAGGCCAGATGGTTTCCTTGTTGGCCGGCAGCGGGTTGCCGTCGAGCAATGCGCCGTTCTTGGATCCGAGATCTTTCACCCACAGGTGCGGCCCGCGACGCCCGACCTCGACGTGCCGGCGTGATGCGTCGGCGTCGGTGAGCGTGAGGTCCAGACCCTGCCCACGGCCGATCACGTAGGCGCGTCCCGGCTCGCTGAGCAGTAGCTCGCGCTCGGCGTCCGGCCCCGACTTGACGATCACTTTGATCGCCGCCGCCTCGCCCTGCGCCGCTAGCGCCGACGACACCAGGGCGAGCGCGATCTCGCGCGTGGCCAGCTGAGTGTCGTCGGTAGCGGGGACGGTCTCGATGGTCAGCTCGAGCCAAATTCGCCCGATGCGCAAGAGCTCGCCGCTCTTGAGCATGCGCGGGGCTTGCGGCGAGAGACGCACCGGGCCGACGAAGGTGCCGTTGGTGCTGCCCTCGTCGACCACCACGTAGTCGCTGCCGCGTTGGCGAATCGAGGCATGGCGGTGGCTCACGCTCGGATCCGGCAGGCGGATCTCGCAACCCTCCCCACGCCCGATGACGATGCGGGGGGCGTCGAGGCTGATCTTGAGCGGGGTGGGGTGGTCGCCGGAGCGTACGACGACGGTGAGCGCCATGGGGGGCAGGGGCGGGAGGGCACGGAACCCTTCGGCCGAACGACTGTTACCTCAATTGCCAAAACTTGGCCAAAGGCCCGCGGCCCGCGTAGTCCCCTAAGCCACGCCTCGCGCTCCGACTCCGGAGCCGAGGTTGGAGGCAGCATGACGACGCAAGCACAAGAACGCAGGACCGAAGGCCAGGGCCGGATGGCCGTCGAGACGTTGGTCGAGGTCGTGGGCAACGAGCCTGGAATTCCGGCTTTCGAGGCCGAATCCGTCGACGTGAGCTCGCGCGGCATGCACCTACGGACGGCTTACCTGCCGGACGAGGGCGCTCCGCTGGTCTGCCGCTTCGAGGAGCACGGCCGGGAAATCGTCGTCGAAGGCGTCGTGGCTTGGCGCCGCGAAGGCGCGCGAGGCGGCGAGTTCGGCGTGGAATTCACGGCGCTCGACGCTCGCAGCGTCGACGCTTTGCGTGAGCTGTGCAGTGGTGGCGAAAAGGCCGAGAGCGAAGCCGAGCCGGCTGCCGCCCCGGTCGAGCCGCCGCACGGCTCCGGCACCAAGGTTCGCCTGCATATCGACGGTTTGGGCTCGCCCATGAAGGCTCGCGTGCGCTCTGGCGACCCGCGCCGCGTGCAGGTTGGCTCGAGCCTGGAGTTTCTCAAGGTGGGCCGCCGCCTGGAGATCGAAGACTTGGAGCGCGGTGGGCGCCGTACGGCGCACATCGACTCGGTCAACGTGGCCATCGACCCCGAGAGCCGCGTGCCGCAATTGGTCGTGGCATTGCGCTACGAAGGCGTCGCCGGCGCCGAGGAGTCGACGCCCGAGCCCAGCGTCGCTGATCTTTCGGGCGAAATGCAGCCGCGCACGCTGCGCATTCCGAGCGAAGACGTATCGGTCGCGAGCGACGCGCCGGCCGACAACCAGATCGAAGACGAAGGCGATCGCGAAGTCGAGGCGCTGCGGGGCAAGCTGGGCGTCGCGGCGACGCACGCCGGTGAAGCCGCTGTGTCGGCTGGCAAGCGCATGGCCGCGCTGTCGAGCTCGGCCGCCACCAATTTCTCCGGCTGGCTGCGCGGCGCTACCGCCAAGGTCGGCGAGATGGCCAAACGCGAGAAGCCGCCCGTGCGCCGCACGACCGCACCGGCGCCGAGCGCGCCGGCCACGCAGGGTCAGCGCCTGCGGCCCCAATCCGGCGAAAAAGCAGCCGCTGCCGCTCCGAAGGCCGGCCTTGCCGCCGCTCAAACGGCGTGGACCAACCTGCCCAAGAAGAAGAAGCTGATGGCCTCGGCCGGTGTGGCCGTGATGCTGGCGACGATCGTCGCACTGGCGTCGCACCGCTCCGCACCGCCGCCCGGCGCCGAAGCGGCGCTGCCGAAGGCCGAGCCCGCTGTCGTCGGCGCTGCGGCCGCCGCTGCGCCCGCTGGAGTCGCTGCGCCTGCCGAGGCGGCGCCGAACGCGCTCTCCGAAGCCAACGGCGTCGTGTCCGCCGACGTACCGCTGTTCGGTGCCACCCCCATGGCGACCATGGAGCCTGCGCCGCTTGCGCCTCCGCCCAGCGGCGTCTCTGAAGAGGCCGCCGAAAAGGCCGAGGCCAAGGCTTCTGTCTCCGCGGCTGCCGATGACGAGAGCTTTCCGGAAGAGAGCGACAGCAAATCCAAGCAAGCCAGCAAGAAGCCGGAAGACGTCGCTCCCTGGGGTCGCGGCAAGGTCACGAACCCGGTGATCCATCGCTTGCGCCTCGACTCGGCCGGCGACGCGCTGCAAGGCTCGCTGCAGCCGACGGGCTTCACGGTGGTGGTGCCGAACCGCAAGGTGATGGAGCAAGGCGCTGCCATCGCCAAGCGTGACCCGCGCATCGCGCGCGTTCGCACCGTCAACACCCCGAACGGCGCGCAAATTACCTTCCAGTTCAAGGACGGCGTCCCCGCCTACCGCGCGCGCCTGCGCCGCGATTTCATCGAGATCTTGGTCGGCGCTGCCGAGCCCAAGAAGGCCGTCGAGACTGCCAAGCCTGCCGTGGCCTCGAAGGACAAGTCCAAGTCCAAGCCCGCCGCCAAGCCACACAAGTGAGTGCGGTGGCGCAGAGGCTGTAGGGCGCTCGCGAGCCCACAGGGCGAGCTAAAACGACCTCCACGGTCTTGGAAGACCAGATCACGATCGCGAGTGAGAGGCGGGTGAGGAAAACTCGGCGAGGCCGAGCGCCCGCTGCCTCTCCGGTCGCCGGTGCCGCGCTACGCACCAAGCGAAGCGCGGAGGAGAACAAGAACCTACAGTCCCCGGGAAAACTCGGCGAGGCCGAGCGCCCGCTGCCTCTCCGGTCGCCGGTGCCGCGCTACGCACCAAGCGAAGCGCGGAGGAGAACACGAACCTACAG
>DATAKF010000214.1:0-8219 GCA_036261775.1 Polyangiaceae bacterium
GTCTTACTGAACGGATTTTCCCAGCCGGGATCGTGCTCTGGCCCAGGCAGCTCCGCGGCCGTTGGCGTGGTCGTCGTTGAGGGCACGCTTGTAGCCTTCGGCGGCTGCGTGAGCGAAGCGGCAGTGGTGGCTCGCCGTAGCTGCGTCGGCTCGGAGCTCGCTACAGCCGACGGCTGAGCAGGAGCCGCCGCTGCAGACGCGGGCGTGGCCGCAGCTACGACGGGCGGCACGGCGATGACCGGCTTGAGCGCACGGCTCCTTGAAGGGGCCTCGCCGGCAAACGCCGCAACAACGACTGCCAAAGCGGCGGCGCCCACGACCGCCAAGAGCCGCCACCGCGCCCGCACACGCGCAGGCCCCGGCTCGCCCCGCGCCACGGCCTCGAGCCGCGCCAAGACTTCGTCCGCGCTCCTAAAGCGCCGGTTCGGCGCTCGCTCGAGACATTGCAGCACCACCTCGTCCAAAGCAGCCGGCACGACGGGGTTGAGGCTGCTGGGCGCCACCGCGGGGCGACGCAGCCGATCGAGCGTGGACGCCACCGGCGACGAGCCGCACTTGTACGGCAGCTCACCCGTCAGCATTTCGTAGAGCACGATCCCAAAGGAGTAGAGATCGCTCGCGGTGGTGTGCGGCTTGCCCTCGAGCTGCTCGGGAGCAATGTACGCGAAGGTCCCGACCAGTCCGTGATCCATCGAGCTGTTCTTGGAGCCTTCTTCGAGCGCGCGCGCGAGCCCAAAGTCCAAGATGTGCGAGCAAAAGCTCTCGCCTTCCGGCCGCAAGATCACGTTTTCGCTCTTGAAATCGCGGTGCAACACGCCGGCTGCGTGCGCGGCGCGCAAGCCTTCGAGCAGCTGCCGCCCGAGCGCGACGGCCGTGTTCACGGGCAATGCGCCGCTCGTTCGAATGTGCTGACCGAGCGTGATCCCGTCGACGAACTCCATCGTCAAGAACGCGATCTGAGCACCACTAGCCGGCACGACGTGCGCGCCCAAGTCGTAGATGCGGCAAACGTGCGGGTGGCTGACGCGCCGCGCGAGCTGGACCTCGGCCTTGAGGCGTCGCACCGCGCTCGGGTTGTCGCAAGCAGTTGACGTCACGGTCTTGAGCGCGACCCGCTCCTGCAGCTCTTGGTCGAAGGCTTCGTAGACTTCGCCCATGCCGCCGCGCGCGATGAAGCGGCGAATGGTGTAGCGCCGGCCGACCAGTAACCCCGCGCGAAACGTGGCGTTCCAGGCCACGTTGTCTTCGCGAGCAAAGCCGTGCGTGGTGGCCATGGCCAGGCCTTGCACGGCCTCGGTCAACACTTGCTGGCACTCGTGGCACTCGTCCAAATGCAGGTGCGCGTCGCTGCGACGTGTGGACGACAGGTGCCCGCCGGCGAACGCCAGGATTTCGTCCTCGCTCAAGCACTCGGCGCTGGGCGCGGCCTGCTTCGAGTCCTGCGTGGTCATGCGCCTTCGTCGCCTCGCTCGGTCTGGCTGCTGGGCGGGGGCGGCCGTGAAGGCACGCTGAGGGTGAGCGAAAGCTCGGCGCCCAGTACGCCTGCCAAGCTGTGAAATTCGCTCTGCGTGAGCTTGTGACGCACGCACAGCTCGTCTCTCACCTCGTCGTGAATGCGGGCGCGCGCTCGCTCGATCCAGCGCGCGGCGGTGGCGCGGTGCACGTTGTAAGCGCAACCAATCTCGTCGATGCTGCAGCGACCGACGACGTGCATGCGCAGCACGTTACGATCTTGCACCGAGAGCGCCGCGACGGCTGTCCTCAAAGCCTGCTGAAAAGCGTCGCCGTAGCGAGCCTTGAGCAGTGACACTTCGACGTTGGCCGTCTCACCCGCCAGCTCGTCGCTGAGCTCGACGTGGCGCAGCTGGCCGCGCTTTTTGACGCGCAGGCGATCGAGCGCGATGCGCGTGGCGGTGACTCGCACCCACGCCTTGAGCGGGCCGCGCCCCGTGAACGACCGCACCTTGGCGTTGTCGCCAACCAACAAGCGTGTCCACAGCTCTTGTAAGGTTTCGTGGACGAAATCGTCGCTGTTGTCGATGCGGCGGATCGCGGCTTCAGCGACGCTTCTGCCTTCATCCTCGAACGAGCGGATGGCCTCGGGCTCGGACTCGGCGCAGGCGCAGCAGAGGTAGATGTCGGCGGGCTCGACCGGCACGGAGTCGCCCGCGTCGAGGACGCGGCTGCAGTAGCTCCGAAAGGCCTCGAAGCCGAGCTGCAGCCGCGGCCATCGGGTCTGGCCGGCGACGAACATCTGCTGGAGGGCGTCTTGACCGCTGCTCATGCCTGCAATCGATGGGCTGTAACCACCGCCCAGTCATTGGCTGACGCGGTGTTCCCCCCGCGGACCACGAGCTTAACGCAGGCGAGCGCCCTTGGTCTCGCATTTGTCCAGCGCGCCCAATTCAGGGAGATTTCAATAAGAATCGCGGCCAAGGCAGCGGCGACCGCCGGCCGAGCGAATTTTCACCCATGCGCCGCGGCTCTCGCATTTTCAGCCGTGCTAAAGGCCTCGTCGTGACTGGTCTCTCCACTGAGCAACTAAAGGCCGCAGTGCCCGGCGAGGTTCGCGAGCTGTGTCAGCGTCTGAAGGACGCTGGGCACCGCGCTTGGCTGGTGGGTGGCTGCGTGCGCGACGAGCTGCTGCGCGAGAGCGCGGCCGAACAGCCCGCGCAGCGCGGTGACTGGGACATCGCGACGTCAGCGCTGCCCGAGCAGGTGACCAAACTGTTTCGGCGCGTGATCCCGACCGGTATTCAGCACGGCACCGTCACGGTGCTGGCGCCTCACGGACAGTACGAGGTCACGACCTTGCGCGGCGAGACCACCTACACCGACGGCCGGCGCCCCGACGCCGTCTACTTCGTCGACGACATCAAAGACGATCTGGCGCGGCGTGACTTCACCATCAACGCCATCGCCTACGACGTGCTCGAAGATCGCTTGATCGATCCGTTCGACGGCGCGGCCGATCTGTCGCGGCGGGTGCTGCGCGCCGTGGGCGTGGCGAGCGAGCGCTTTGCCGAAGACGGCTTGCGGGTGCTGCGCGGCGCGCGCTTCGCGGCCACTTTGGAGCTGGAAATCGAGGCCAGCACGGCCAGCGCCATCGAGCCTTCGCTCGACAGTTACCGCAAGGTCAGCGCCGAGCGTATCCGCGACGAGTGGCTCAAGACCATGAAGGCGAAGAAGCCGAGCCGCGCCTTCGAAATCATGAAGGATCATGGACTTTTACGCATCACGGCGCCCGAGATGCTGGAGTCGGTGGGCTGCGAGCAAAATAAGTACCATGCGTTCGACGTGTGGGGCCACGCCATGAGCTGCTTGGACTCGGCGCCGCAAACGCCAGTCTTGCGCGTGGCTGCGCTGCTCCACGACGTGGGCAAGCCGCGCTCGCGCGCCTTCAGCGACAAGACCCAAGACTTTACGTTCTACGAGCACGAGCGCATCGGCGCCGAGATGGTGGAGCCGCTCTTGAGTCGACTGCGCTTCTCGAACGAAGAGCGCCAGCACATCGTGGCGCTCGTGCGGCACCATTTGATTTGCTACGACTCGTCGTGGTCCGACGCGGCCGTGCGCCGCTGGATCAAACGAGTGAGCCCCGAGCTGGTGCCAGATCTGTACCTCTTGAACGAAGCCGACGTGCGCGGCAAAGGGCGCGACTGCAGCCTCGATTTGGAGGCGCTTTCCGCCCTAAAAGCTCACGTGGAGCGGGTTCTGACGGCGGGCGCCGCCTTCAGCATCAAAGACCTGGCCATCGACGGCCGCGCGCTGATGCAAGACTTGGGTATGAAGCCTGGCCCCGACTTGGGTCGCATCTTGAAGGCGCTGCTCGAAGAGGTCGTGGACGATCCGAGCAAGAACCAGCGCGAAGCCTTGCTCGAGCGCGCGCGCGCTTTGCTTTGAGTCGCGCTCAGCGCGGCAAGATCGCGATGGCGTAGCCGACCTTGGCGAAGGGCGGGCGTTGCTTGGTCTGGAGGGAAGGCGCGAACCAAACGCCGCTCGAAGGGCCGCCGTCCAAGTTCAAAGCGCGACGGCAGCCAAAGCCGCGCGGGCGCGCCTCGCGCAGCAGCGTCGCGGTTTCGAACAGCGTCGGGCCGTCACCGCGGGGTGCCGTGATGACGATGAAGCGCAATGCGTCGTTTACCAGACATGCGATGGTGCGAGCCGCGCGCCGACCGTCGTCGCGGTACACACCCTGCTTGCCTTCCGGCTCGACCACGAGCGGAAAGCTTTGCACGGCGAGCCGCGGCGCGAACGGCAGCTCACCCATGGCTCCGATGTAGACGCCCTCCCGCCCGAGCGCGAGCACGCCGCCCTTGGACGTGTCGGACTTGGCCGAGAGCTGCACGCCGGCGTCGACGACCCACGTGGTTGGTCGAAAATCAGCCTCGAAATAGCCGCCGTTCACCACCGCCAAGGCCTTGGGCGAGAGCAAGCTGCTGAGCTCGGCGCCGCCCTTGGCGAGCACGACGCGTAGCTCGACGCGCTTCAGATCCAAGCCCAGCTCGGTGAAGCCCCACTGAGCCGAGCTGCCGAGCACGCCGCTCTCGATGTGGAGGCCGGGCGCTACGACCTCAGTCGCGCGAAGCCGGGCGAGCGGCGCCGAAGCGCTGGCGCTGACGGTCGGAGCCGCGCTGAGCTGCACGCTCACGGCCGGCTTGGGCTCGTCTCGTCGAGGCGGCTGACGACAGCCGGCCACAGCCGACACGAACGCCCCGAGCCAAAGGATTCGATGCTTCACGCGTCAGCCCCACGCCTGGCTGGCCAGCGCAAAGCGCTCGCTGACCTGCCACGGCATGCGTTTGGCGCCCCGCGCCATTTCGACGCGCTCGGCCTGCTCGCGGAGACCCAGCGACGTGAGAAAGCTCCGAAAAGCGACCTGCTGCACCGGCACGTCGATGCGCACCGGGCCAGTTGCGGCAGCGAGCAGCGCGAGCGCCAACTGGCGCGCGCCGGCTTCGGTTTCGGCCAGAATCGGCCCGACCAAGTTGCCTTCGCCGTGAACGCTGGAAATGCCAAAGCCAGCTTCGCCAGCGCCGAGCCATGCGCGGCAGCTGGCTTCGCGAAAGCGCGCGCGCAGCATGCGGCTGCGGTCACAGCCGCAAAATCGGCGATCGAGCTCGACGGCGCGTTCGACATCGAGCAGCGGAACGGCTGCCCCCCCGTCGGTTGTTCCCAAGTTCGGGGCTCCGGTCAAAATCACCAGGCTGTCCGTGACCTCGAATCGACGAGTTGCGTAAAGAGGACGGCCGAGCTCGGTAGCGCACAAGCCGACCGGTATCCCGCGCGCGTCGGCTTCCGCCAAGAAGCCGTCGAGCAGCCGGGCGCCCCAGCCGCGGCGCTGCCATTCTTCGTGCACGATCATCTTGGCCAGGCTCGCGCTGTTGCCGTAGTCGGCGAGCGCGCCCTGCACCATCAGGCGGCCTTCGTGCCGCACGCCGCGCACCTCGGCGCCTTCGTGCAGCACCCGCCATTCGCTCTCCACGTCTTTCCAGCCCACGCTGCGCGACAAAGCCACGTTCAGTGGCGCGTCGCTCACCCCCAGGCGCTCGATGGAAAAGGACATTTTGCGTCCCGGCTCACCCTGTTCGTTCATCGCGGCGGGCCTAGCGTGTCACGCCCAAAGCCGGCCCGCTCCCCCAATTTCAGTCGGTTTTTCGCGCGCCACGAAAACTGATGGCGGCCGCACGGGTTCGCGCTAAGTGGTGCCGCATGCCTGAACAGCTCATCGCCGACGGCCTGGTCGTCATCATGCAGTACACGCTCCGCGCCGACGACGGCGAGGTGCTCGACGCCTCAACGGCGGATGAGCCCATGGCCTACCTGCACGGCGCCGAGAACATCGTGCCCGGGCTCGAGAAGGCGCTGGAAGGCAAAGCCGTCGGCTACAAGGGCAAGATCGTCGTCTCGCCCGAAGACGGCTACGGCGAACGCGAAGACGAAGAGCCCGACGCGATCCCGCGCAAGGCCTTCCCGCCGGACATGGAGATCGAGCCGGGCATGACCTTCATGGCCGAAGGTCCGAACAACGAGCACGCGCCCATCTGGGTCATCGGCGTCGAAGGCGACAAGATCATCGTCGACTCTCAGCACCCGCTCGCCGGCAAGACGCTGCATTTCGAGGTCGAAGTCACCGGCATCCGCGCCGCCACGGCCGACGAAATGGCCCACGGACATCCTCACGGTCCGGATGGGCACGACCACCATCATCATTGATGCCATGTGGTGTCCGGTGGCGACGGCGCTACCCGCGCCACTGGTTACCCCCACGTGAGGTGTCTTTGTCTCCTCCGCGCCTTGCCCGAGGCTCGATGCGACTCGTGTGACCTGAAGCGCGATCGGCGCCCGGCCTCGCCGGGTTTTCGTGGGCCGCGCCTCACTCGCGGATCGTGATCTTGCCTTCCAAGGTCGGGTGAGGTCGTCGAGGCTCGGGCCTTGCCCGAGCTCACGTCGTACAGGTCACGCAGCGCTCGAGAGGCTGCAGCCGACCCGAGGCCTGCAGCCGCCGGTCGGGCGGGTTCGCAACTAGGGCAGGAAGATGCGCCCGGGCGCGTTCTCGCGGCCGTCCTGGCTGTGGCAGTCGTTGCAGTCGCCGTTGTCCTGCGCCTCCAGCATGACGCGCTCGCGCCCCTGGTAGGTGACTTTGGCTCGGTAGGGCAAGGCGAAGCTCTGCGTCTCGAGGAAGAAGTTGCCGGCGCCGTTCACGTCCAACGTGTGAGAAGCGCCGTTGGCGTCCGTCACGACGACTTTTGCACCGGCGGCGCGAGCGACCCCGTTGCAATCGTCGGGCTCGTGGGCGGTCGGGTACAAGGTGCCCGCAATCGCGAACCTTGGCCCCTCCCCCTCGCTCTGGTGGCACTTGATACAGGCTCCGCCGGGGCGCATGAGCGGCGACTCGTTGCCGCCAGTCCAGGTCGTCATGCTGCTGCACACCAGCGGAGTATCGTAAGGATTGGGCGCAATGGCGACGCCATCCGTGCAGGTAGCGGACTGCGCACCGCTCTGAACCCAGCTGGCGAAGGCGGCCGCTTCCGCAGCCGTTGCCGCGTCTAGGGGTGCGGGCGGCATGCGTGCGGCGCCAGCAGCGCTCAGCCGTTCTACGGCCAACTCTCCCACCGTCTTTTGTGGCTCGGCTTTGCTCGGTCTGCGGAAATCAGCGCTCGTGAGCAGCGCGCCCGGTGGATCCGCCCGGTGACAGGCCTGGCATTTCTGCGCCAACAGCTTCTGCACGTCGCAAGGAAACTCGCTTGATTCGAGCGCTCCGCCCGCGCTCGTGCTGGCCCCGCTCGTGCCACTCGCGCTGGTGCCGCCCGCGCTCGTGCTACCCGCGCCGGCCGTACTCGTCGCACCAGCCGAGGTCGAGCTGAATGCATCGCCCGCCTCGGCGCCGCAGGCGGCGATGGCCACTAAAAGAGCTGCGCTGATGCCAGCCTGGGCGATACGGGGAGGCAGCTGATATGCCATACGCTTTGGGTGACGCGACGTCGGAACAACCAGGCAGGCTCGGACGTCTTGCAGCATCTGCCCGCTGGATTAACCTTGGGAACATGCCCCCGCTGCCGAGGCGTGAGTTGCTCTCCCTGGGGATTCCGGCGACGCTCGGCGTGATGGAGCCAATCGAAGCCGAAGCGGCAACGGTGGAGCCACGCGCTCAACTGCTGAAAAGTACCGCCGAATTCCCGAACAGCCGTTTCCCCGCGCTCGTTTACGCGAGCGTTCTGAGCGGCGGCGACTTGGCCTCGCGCTTCGAAGCGCTCTTCGAGCAAAACGGCTGGACCGGCTCGTGGCGCAACGGCCTCTACCGCACGCACCACTATCACAGCACCGCGCACGAAGTTCTCGGCGTCTACCGCGGCAGCGTGAAGGTGCGCCTCGGCGGCCCCGAGGGCCCTGTCGTCGAGCTGCGCGCCGGCGACGTCGCAGTCATTCCCGCCGGCGTGGCCCACAAGAACGAAGCCCAATCCGACGACTTCGCCGTCGTCGGCGCGTATCCGACCGGCACCTCGCCGGATATGCAGTACGGCAAAGCCGGCGAACGGCCGCGCACTGATCGGAACATCGCCGCCGTTGCGTTGCCAGAATCGGATCCGACGACGGGGAAGAACGGCGCGCTCACGCGATTGTGGCGGTAGGCGCGCGGGGAGCGCGGGCGTGCAGCGTGCAGCGTGCAGCGTGAAGCGTGCAGCGTGCAGCGTGCAGCGTGAAGCGTGCAGCGTGCA